>JASGGG010000044.1:0-24175 GCA_047605165.1 Nocardioidaceae bacterium | reverse complement strand
CTTGGTCGAGTTGGCGCGAATCGTCGGGGAAGCGCCGCAGGAAGCCGAGTTGGCGCGAATCGTCGGGGAAGCGAAGCGAACCCCCGAGGATTCGTGCCAACTCGGCGAGGATTCATGCCAACTCGGCGTTCTTAGCCGCCCGAAGACACGCTCGGCCGAAATAGGTCAGTGGAACGAATCTCCGCAGGCGCAGGAGCCGGTGGCGTTGGGGTTGTCGATCGTGAAGCCCTGCTTCTCGATGGTGTCGACGAAGTCGATCACGGCCCCGTTGAGGTAGGGCACGCTCATCCGGTCGACCACGACGCCGACACCGTCGAAGTCGGTGACGACGTCGCCATCGAGGGACCGCTCGTCGAAGAACAGCTGGTAGCGAAGACCCGAGCAGCCACCCGGCTGGACCGCGATCCGCAGTGCCAGGTCGTCACGGCCCTCCTGTTCGAGCAGCGCCTTCACCTTGGACGCGGCAGCAGCCGAAAGGTTGATGCTGTCGGTGCGGATCTCGGTCTGAGTCTCGACCTGCTCGGTCATGCTGGCGGCCTCCATCGGGAACGGCTTGGTGCGTACGACTGCCTCAATGGTCGCACACCCGCGGTTATTCCCTGTCCCGGAGGCGGCCGGGGAGACAGCCCGGAGAGACGGTCACGGCGACCAACTGCGCGCGACCCGTTCGGCGAGCGTGGCCAGACTGCCGGCCGGGTCCGCGAACGCGGCGTCCTTCCCGACCAGATCGACCAGCGAATACGCCGACTCGACGCCCAGAGCGCGCATCTCCCGCGAGCCCACGAGGACCTGCCCGGCCAGCGCGACGCAGGGCCGCACCGCCGCCGAGGCAACCGCCGCGACACCGTACGGCACCTTCCCCGAACGCGAGGAGAAGTCGAAGGCTCCCTCGCCGGTGACGACGAGGTCGGCTCGACGTGCCCGGGCAGGTAGTCCGACCGCCTCGGCGACCAGCTCGATGCCGGGGACGCGGGTCGCGCCGAGGGCGAGCAGCGCGAAACCCAGACCGCCCGCCGCACCGGCTCCCGGCGTCAACGCGAGCCGCTTGCCGACGACATCGGCGTACTCGGCCAGCCAGCCGTCGACGGCCGCCAGCCGTTCCTCGGGCAGCCCCTTCTGCGGGCCGAAGGTCTTGGTCGCACCGATCAATCCGAGCAAGGGGCTGTCGACGTCGCTGGCGGCCACCAGTTCGACGTCGGTCCAGTCGACGTCGGTCCGGGCCACGGGGAGCTCGAACCGGGTGATACCGGCCAAGGCGGCGGGCCCCTGGTCGAGGGGTACGTCCGCGGTCGCCCCGAGCGCGGCCAACAGCCCCGCGCCACCGTCGTTGGTCGCCGAGCCACCCAGCCCGACGACGATCCGGCGCGCCCCGGCTTCCCGGGCGGCGCGTACGAGCTCCCCCACTCCACGGCTCGTCGCGCGCTCCGGGTCACGCTGATCGGGCGGGGTGAGGTGCAGGCCGCAAGCCTGAGCCGCCTCGACATACGCCGTGTCCTGGGCCGCGTCGGTCAGCGTGAGCAGCGTGGCGGGTACCGGTTCGCCGTACGGGCCGGTCACCGTGTGCAGTGAGAGTTCCCCGCCCAACGAGGCGTGCAGGACGTCGACGAACCCCGGGCCGCCATCGGCCATCGGAGCTAGGTCGAGCTCGTCGTCAGGCGCACACCGAGCCCATCCCTGGGCGATAGCACCTGCGGCCTCGACTGCCGTCAAAGTGCCCGCGAACTTGTCGGGGGCGATCAGTACGCGCATAGCCCCATCCTCCCCGACCCGAGCTGGTTTGTGGCCGATCACGGCAACCAACCCGGTGTTGTGGCCGATGGCAGCAAAGCTGGGCCTCGAAACCGTGCCGTCATCGGCCACAAGTCAGCGATCGCCGTCGCGATCGGCCACAATCCGGCGGCCAGGCCCGCGTGGGATACTCGGCACGTGACGACGACTGACCTTCCCCTGCTGGTGTTGGGCCACGGCATCGACCCCGCATCCGAGCGTGGTGTGGACTGCCCGGGCTCGCTGCCGCCCGCCTCCGACCCCGGCCTGGTGGCGCGAGCGGAGGCCGCGAAGGCGGCGCTGGGTGACCGCCTGTTCGTGCTCGGGCACCACTACCAACGCGACGAGGTCATCGGTTTCGCCGACGTGACCGGTGACTCGTTCAAGCTCGCCCGCGAGGCCGCCGCCCGCCCCGAGGCGGAGTACATCGTGTTCTGCGGCGTGCACTTCATGGCCGAGTCGGCCGACATCCTCACCGCCGACCACCAGAAGGTGATCCTGCCCGACCTGGCGGCCGGTTGCTCGATGGCCGACATGGCCCGGCTCTCCCAGGTCGAGGACGCCTGGGACGCTCTCACCGATGCGGGCATCGGTGACCTGGTCGTGCCGATCACCTACATGAACTCCAGCGCTGACATCAAGGCATTCTGCGGCCGCAACGGTGGTGCGGTGTGCACGTCGAGCAACGCCCAGACCGCCCTGGAGTGGGCCTTCGAGCAGAAGGGCCCCGACACCAAGGTGCTCTTCTTCCCCGACCAGCACCTGGGCCGCAACACCGCGGTGCTCCAGCTCGGGATGTCACTGGACGACTGCGTCGTCTGGAACCCGCGGCTGCCCGGCGGCGGGCTGACCTCCGACCAGTTGCGTGCCGCGAAGATGATCCTGTGGCAGGGCCACTGCTCGGTGCACGGCCGGTTCAGCGCCGATTGCATCGACGAACTGCGCGAGCAGGTGCCGGGGATCCAGATCCTCGTACACCCCGAGTGCACCCACGAGGTGGTGACCAGGGCCGATCTGATCGGCTCGACCGAGTTCATCATCAAGACCATCGAGGCGGCGCCTGCCGGTTCGTCGTGGGCGATCGGCACCGAGCTCAACCTGGTGCAGCGGCTGGCCAAGGCGCACCCTGACAAGCACATCGCGTTCCTCGACAAGACCGTCTGCTATTGCGCGACGATGAACCGCATCGACCTGCCGCACTTCGTGTGGGCGCTGGAGAGCCTGGTCGCAGGCACCGAGGTCAACGTGATCACCGTCGATGCCGAGACCCAGCACTGGGCCAAGGTCGCCCTGCAGCGGATGCTGGACCTTCCCGGCAAGACCCACCGCGACTGAGCACCTGGATACCCGGCTGGCCGAGCTACTCCTCGGGCGCGAAGGTCTCCTCGGCGACGACTTCACCGGTCCGCGTGTTCCGCACGACGTAGCGGGTCAGTTCCACCTTGTCGTTCGATGTCGCGGTCACCCACCAGACGGTCGCGCCCGGGAGCAGCCGAGGTGAGGAGTCGACCAGCACGTGTGTCGAGCGGGGTGCCCGCACCACGAAACCAGCGCGCTTGAGTTCGTGGGTGGTCTCGTCGAGGAAGCCGTAGGAGAGGGTGCTCGGTGCGTCTCCCCTCCTCTCGCATCGTCATCAGAGTCAACGCAGAAGGCGGCCCGCAGGCTGAGTGCGCCGGCCTCAGAGTCCAGCCTCAGAGTCCGGGGGCTCCCCAGAGGGCCATCCACTGCGAGAGGTCGGGTTCGATCGGCAGCTCGTGCTCGAGCAGCTTCTGGATCTGCAGCTCCAGCAGGTTGTCGCGCGTGCGCGCGCCGGTGGGGGCGAACGGGTAGAACGTGCCCTTCTTGTACAGGTAGACCAACGCGAGCTTGCGGCCGGTGTTGTCGACGAACGCGAACATCGAGCAGAGCAGGCCGTCAGCGAAGCCTTGGGCCTCCAAGCCCGTGTTGACCGCGTGCAGGTCGGTGGCCATCGCCTCCAGGGTCGGCTGCTCGACGGTCAGCCAGAGAAAGCCGAACTCGTCGTGCGACTGCTTGACCGGCGTGTCGTCGTCGCTGTCGAGCAGCTCGACGATGTCGGCCAGCGTCTGCGCGAAGGCCGGCCCCTCAGCTCCCCGGAAGCACACCGAGCCCGAGCCTGTGGACCGGAACTCGGAGGCGGTCTGCAGCGTGACTCCGGCCGACGGAATCGCGAAGAGCTGGTCGATCCGGTTGGCGGGCCGCTTGCTGCGACCGCTGATCACGTCGAAGAGCCCCATATCGCTCCTGGGTCGATCCCGGTCAGGCCCGCGGCGGGGCGAAGCCGCCGTCGAGCGGCTTGCCCAGCTCCGCAGCCACCTCGGCGAGCTGGTCGAGCCGCTGCTCCAACGACGGGTGGGTGGAGGTCAGCGTCTTCCAGTTGACTCCGGCCACGGCAGGCGTGATGAAGAACGCGTTGAGCGAGGACACCTCCCGCAGGTCCTTCTGCGGGATCTTCGAGGTCTCCCCGGTGATCTTGATCAGCGCGTTGGCCAGCTCCCCCGGCTTGCCGGTGAGGAACGCACCGGCACGGTCGGCGCTCAGCTCTCGATAGCGCGACAACAGCCGGGTCGCGAAGAAGCTGATCGCGTACGTCACGATGCTGACCACCAGCACCAGCAGCCAGATCGGCACCCCGTTGTCGTCCTTCCGGCGACCCCCGATCATCCCCCACTGGGCTCCACGGGTGAGCATGCCCGCGATGATGCCGGCCGAGCTGGCCAGGGTCATCACCAGCACGTCGCGGTGGGCCACGTGCGAGAGCTCGTGGGCGAGCACGCCTTCGAGCTCGTCACGGGTGAGGCGGTCCATGATGCCGCTGGTGACGCAGACCGCGGCCCGGTTCGGCGAGCGGCCGGTCGCGAACGCGTTGGGCAGATCCGTGTACGCGATCGCGACGCGGGGCTTCGGCATACCTGCAGAGGCGCAGAGCCGGTCGATCATGCCGTGCAGGTCGGGTGCCTCGGCCTCGGTGACCTCCCGCGCGCGCATCGCCTTGAGGGCCAGCGTGTCGGAGTTCCACCATTGCCACCAGGCCACACCGAGGCCGAGCAGCGCGATGATCGGTGCGTACTGGATCGGCAGGATCGCCATCAGGATCCCCACGATCGCGACGAACAGCGCGCCGAGGATGAACATCGTCAGCGTCATCCGGGCCGTGAGCCCGGTATCGCGGACGAATCGCGTCTGTGCCATACGCCAAGTGTGCCCGAACGGCCCTAATCCGGTGGACCGGTCCCCTGCGACGAGCCAACGGTCAGTAAAGAGAAGTCCTCGACTTCGGCGCCTCGCGTCCAGCCGGCGTCTCGATACACGCCTCGCAAGCTCGGCGCACTCGACGACCGGAAGTGTCTCGATACCGCCCTCGGCTAGCGCCCTCGGACGGCTCGACCAGCCATACCGCTAATCGAGTGCCCCAACGACTCGACCAGCCATACCGCTGATCGAGTGCCCCAACGACTCGACCGGCCATGCCGCTGATCGAGTGCCCGGCGAGGAACGAGCCGGTCGTATCGAGATCTCGGCTACGGCTTCTCGGTGGCCTGCGTTTCGACGGGTTGGGCGACCGGCTCGGCCACTGGCTCGGCCACTGGGTCGGCCGTCGCGTCGATGGCGAGGGGCTCTGCGGCAGCAGACCCGGTCGTGATCCCGGCGGCACGCTTGAGTTCCTCGAGTTCTCGGTCCACGTCGGACTGCGACGACATCGCTTCGAGCTCGCGGGCGATGTCGTCCCCCGTGTTGAGCGAGGTGGCGTCGTCCAAGGCCCCGGAGGCGATCAGTTCGTCGATGGCGCCGGCCCGAGCCTGCATCTGCGCGGTCTTGTCCTCGGCGCGCTGCATCGCCTGGCCGACGTCGCTCATCTCGTCGGAGATGCCGGTGAAGGCCTCGTTGATGCGGGTCTGTGCCTCTGCCGCCGTGTAGCTCGCCTTGATCGTCTCCTTCTTGGTGCGGAAGGCTTCGACCTTGGCCTGCAGCCGCTGGGTCGCCGTGGTCAGCTTTTCCTCCTCTGCCTGCAGCTGGTCGTGCTGCGCCTGGAGGTCGGTGATCTGGCTGGCCAGGCCCGACTTGCGCGTCAACGCCTCGCGAGCGAGGTCCTCACGCCCGACCGACAGCGCCTTCTGTGCCTGGTCGGTGAGCTTGCCGGCCTGCTGGTTGAGCTGGGCCAGCTGGAGCTCCACCCGCTTGCGGCTGGTGGCGACGTCAGCCACCCCGCGTCGCACCTTGGCGAGCAGGTCCAACTGCTTCTCGTAGCTGTAGTCGAGGGTCTCGCGGGGGTCTTCGGCGCGGTCGAGAGCCTTGTTGGCCTTCGAGCGGAAGATCAGCTTGATGCGCTGCCAGATGCTCATGTCGAGCGAGCCCTTCTTCTTGGCGTCGGTGAGGGTGATGCAACACCCACCCTACGAGGCATCCGTTCGCCACGGGAGAGCGCGCCCGGGTACGGTTGTGCTTCGTTCCCACTCCGGCCACCGCCGGATCCGTCGAAGGCTAACCGTGTTTCGTCGTACCAAGGTCGAAGAGCCGACCATCAACTCACCCGGGTCCTCCGACGCGTCGGAGGCCGCCGGCAAGGGCCGTCCGACGCCTACCCGCAAAGAGGCAGAAGCGGCGGCCAAGGCCAGGGCCAAGGCGTCGCAGAACCCGAAAGGGCGCGGCCGGGCCGCTCGTCCGGGGAACAGCCAGCAGATCCGCGAGGGCATCAAGCGCGGCGACGAACGCTACCTGGGTCGGCGGGACAAGGGGCCGGTGCGTCGGTTCGTACGCGACTACGTCGACTCCCGGCTGAACATCGCCGAGTTCACCCTCCCGCTGATGTTTGCGAGCCTGCTTCTGTCGGCGGCCAACAGCGCCTTGGGCGGAGCGATCCTCAACGCCACGATCCTGGTCGTCGCGGTCGACGCGATCTGGATGGTCTTCCGGATGCGACGAGAGCTCAAGCGCCGGTTCCCTGACCGCGAGACCAAGGGCGCCACCTTCTACGCGCTCACCCGGGTGTTGCAGCTGCGCTTCCTACGCCTGCCCAAGGCCCAGGTCAAGCTGGGCCAGAAGCTCCCCGACCGCTACCAGTGACGATTCGTCTGCGATCTTGCGTCTGTTCCCGGTGAGGTAGTCGCGGACGAATCCAGGCGGGCGGGTAGCGTCCGGGGCATGAAGACACGCAACCTCGGCGCCAGCGGCCTGAAGGTCACCGAGATCTCCTACGGCAACTGGATCACCCACGCGAGCCAGGTCGACGAGGACGCCGCACACGCCTGCGTACGCGCTGCCCTCGAGGTCGGCATCACCACCTTCGACACAGCCGACGTGTACGCGAACACAGCGGCCGAAGAAGTCCTCGGCCGGGCACTGGCCGGGACCCGGCGGGAGTCCCTGGAGATCTTCACCAAGGTCTACTGGCCGGTCGGCCCGGGCGGGCCCAACGACAGCGGCCTGTCCCGCAAGCACATCCGCGAGGCGATCGACGGCTCGCTGCGCCGGCTCGGCACCGACTACGTCGACCTCTACCAGGCTCACCGTTTCGACCACGAGACGCCGCTGGAGGAGACGATGCTCGCCTTCGCCGACGTCGTACGCCAGGGCAAAGCCCTCTACATCGGCGTCTCGGAGTGGCGGGCCGGGGAGATCGCCGCCGCGGCGGAATTGGCTCGTGAGCTGCGGGTGCCCCTGGTCTCCAACCAGCCGCAATACAACCTGCTCTGGCGAGTGATCGAGGCCGAGGTGATCCCGGCGTCGGTGGAGGCTGGCATGGGACAGATCGTGTGGTCACCGATGGCACAGGGAGTGCTGACCGGCAAGTACGCTCCCGGCCAGCCGTTGCCGGAGGGCTCGCGGGGTGCTGACGCCGCCCAGGGCAGCGGGATCAAGCGCTACCTGGCCGACGACGTACTCACCGCCGTCGCGGGGCTCCGCCCGATCGCCGACGACCTCGGGATCACCATGGCGCAGCTCGCGATCGCCTGGGTGCTGCACAACCCGAACGTCTCCTCCGCGATCGTCGGCGCCACCCGCCCCGAGCAGGTGTACGACAACGCCAACGCGTCCGGTGTGGTCTTGGCGGACGACGTCCTCGCGCGCATCGACGAGGTGCTGACCGGTCACATCGTCACCGACCCCGCGCTCACCAAGTCCCCGCCGACACGCAACTTCGGCTGAGGTCCAGGCCGCTAGGCCCTGTAAATAGGACTCGCCCAAACCGCGGCAGCGGCACCCAACCGCACCGCGGAACAGGTGACCACCTGCCGCCCGCCACAAAGAGGCAAAGCCCACACAGCACTGCGGGCCTATGCTTTGCGGGCCGCTAGGCCCGTAACGGCATAGGCCCGTAGACCTCGCGGTCGCCGTCGAGCAGGGTGACCGCCTCGACGCCCGTGCTCGAAATGCTCGGCTAACACCCCGCCGAGCCACGACTCGGCGTCGCTCTGCGAAGGGAACGACGCTCCGTCGGCGACGGGGTTCTCTGTCTCGGCGCCGTCCGCACCGAACATCCGCCAGCGCCAGTTGGCGCCGGATGTGTGGTCGGGCAGCAGCGCGGCCGGCTCCAGCGAGTTCGTCATGACTCACGCACGTGGGTCTGCACGAAGGGTGGCTTGGTGATCGCGAAGACCTCCGGGCGACCGCGTACGTTGACGGTCACCTCCGCGTCCTCGGAAATCTGGCTGGCGATCAAGGCGAGGCCGACGCCCTTGCTCAGGCTCGGTGAGTAGGTCCCGGACGTGACCGTGCCGACGAGCACGTCGCGGGTGATGCCGACCGTCATGCCGGGCCGGGGGATCGCGCGGCCGGTCGCGACGATGCCACGCAGCCGGCGCTTCGGGCCGTCGGCCTTGACCTGGGTCAGCACCTGCTTGCCGCTGAACTCCGGTTTGTTCCACCCCACCGCCCAGTTGAGGCCCGCCTCGACCGGGTTGATCTCCGGCGAGATGTCCTGGCCGTGCAGGGGATAGCCCATCTCGGTGCGCAGGGTGTCGCGAGATGCCAGCCCGCACGGCGCGATGCCGTACTGCTCGCCGGCTGCCATCACCGTGTCCCACACCTGGAGCGCCGCGGCGGTCGGGACGACCAGCTCGTATCCGCGCTCGCCGGTGTAGCCGGTGCGGCAGACAACCAGCTCGGCATCGCCCAGCTCGGCCGCCTCGAAGCTCATGTAGGGGTGTCCGGTCGGCAGTCCGGCCTCGGCGAGCACCTCGTCGGACAGGCTCCCCTGGATCGCGACGACGGCGTACTCGGTGTGGAGATCGGTGATTTCGATGCCCTCAGGCGCGGCGGCCCGGAGGCGACCGGCGACCTCCGCGCAGTTGGCGGCGTTGGGGATGAGGAAGACCCGTTCGTCGGTGTGCCGGTAGGCGATCAGGTCGTCCACGACGCCGCCTGTCTCGTCGTCGCAGAGCAGCGTGTATTGCGCCTGACCGGCACCGATCCGGTTCAGGTCGCCCGTCAGGACCGTGTTGAGGAAGGCGACCGCGCCGGGGCCGCCGACGGTGATCTTGCCGAGGTGGCTGACGTCGAAGATACCCACGCCGGCGCGCACCGCGGCGTGCTCCTTGAGAGTGCCCGCCGGATACTCCAGCGGCATCTCCCACCCCCCGAACTCGGCGAACTTCGCACCGAGGGCGACATGACGCTCGTGCAACGGCGACTTGATCGGCACAGACCCGCTCGACATAGCGAGCAACCTATCCCACACCGCCCGTCGCACCCGGATGCCATGGCCGCGTCGTAGCATCGGGCTCGGCACAGACTCGGGGGTGCCCGACAGGATCGAGGAGCGCGATGACCACCTACAAGCTGCGACAGGGCGACGCCCACACCACTCGCGCCGACATCGTGGTGGTGGGTGCGGTGCGATCCGGCAAGACCGTCAAGCTGGCACCAGGCGGCGAGACGGTGGCTACTGCCTTCGGCCGCAAGCTCACCCCGCTGCTGCAGTCGATGGACTTCAAGGCCGGTGCCGACGACGTGCTGAAGCTGCCGACCCAAGGGCTGATCAGATCCGGGCTGCTGCTGGTGGTCGGGTTGGGTGAGAAGTGGGACGCGGAGTCGGTACGCCGGGCTGCTGGCGTCGCGGCCCGCTCGGTGGGCAACGCCGCCTCGGTCGCGCTGGCTCTGCCGGCCGACACACCCGAACTCGTGCGCGCTGCCACCGAAGGCTTCATCCTGGGCGGCTACACCTTCACCTCCTACAAGTCCGAGCCCGCCCGCGACGCTCCTGTCGAAGTCGCCGTGCTCAGCCCGATCGCACGACAGGCCGAAGCCATCGCCGCGGCCGAGACCGCCGAAGTGCTCGCGCAAGCTCGGTGCCGGGTCCGCGACTGGGTGAACAACCCGCCCGGAGACTTCACCCCCGCGAAGTTCGCCGACGCGATCGTCGCCACGAACAAGGCCCGCACTGCCGCCAGAGTCACCGTCAAGGTGTTCGACGAGCACGACCTGGCCGAGCGGGGCTGCGGCGGCATCCTCGGCGTGGGTCGCGGGTCGTCGGCACCGCCGCGGCTGGTGCGGCTGACCTACAGGCCGGCAGGCGCCGCGGCCCATATCGCGTTGGTGGGCAAGGGAATCACCTACGACTCCGGCGGCCTGTCGATCAAGCCTGCGGCGTCGATGACGACGATGAAGATGGATATGGCGGGCGCCGCCGCGGTGGTCAACGCGATCTTCTCGATCGCCGACCTCGGCCTGCCGGTCCAGGTCACCGCGTTCGCGCCGATGGCCGAGAACATGATCTCCGGCAACGCGACCCGCCCCGGCGACGTGCTGACGATGTACCGCGGGCGCACGGTCGAAGTCCTCAACACCGACGCCGAAGGCCGGCTCGTGCTAGCCGACGCGCTGGGACACGCGGTCGAGAGCAAGCCCGACGTGATTATCGACGTCGCGACTCTGACCGGTGCCTGCATCATGGCTCTCGGCGACCGCGTCACGGGGCTGATGGGCAACTCGCCCGACGTGATCACCCGCGTCAAGGACGCCGCCGAGGCCAGCGGCGAGGCGGTCTGGGAGTTGCCGATCCCCGAGGAGATGACCGAGAAGGTTCGGACCAACAGCAAGGTTGCCGACCTTGCCCAGCACAACTCGGAACGATGGGGTGGGGCGCTCTACGCCGCGGCCTTCCTGCGGGAGTTCGTCGACGACCTCCCCTGGGCTCACCTGGACATCGCCGGGCCGGCGTACAACGAGAAGGGCGCCTACGGCTACACCCCGGCCGGCGGCACCGGTGTCATGGTCGCGACGCTCGTCGAGGTCGCCCGCCGGATGACCGAGTAGAGCACTGTGGTCTCGATACGCTCTCGCCTCGGGCACTCGACCACCGAAAGCTGATCGAGTGCCTCCCGTGAGGGACGAGCGGGCGGCATATCGAGATCCGGTTCAACCGTTCTTCTGTCGCTTGTTGTATTCACGCATCCGCGCCGGGTACCCGACGACCGCGGCGTCGTAAGACGGGATGCCGTGCCCGTTGGCGAACGAATGCGCCCACTCGACCGACGGAACCCGGCGCCGAGTCCACTCCCCGTCGTACGCCACCAGCATCAGCGTGACGTCGGTGACCGCCGTGCGCGGCTCGACGAATCCTTCGACGCCACGACGGGTCTGGACGAACTCCTGCAGGTGCTTCTGGTCGGCGGAATCGCTGGGGCGCACGGTCGTGGGCCCCTTGCCCTTGGGTCGCGGCAATTTGTCACCGCGCCGGAAGCGCGCCAGGAATCCCATGGCCCATAGTCTGACGCACGATGCAAGGATGGAGCGCGTGGATCCCACCGACGACAGTCGCGGCTTCGACCTCGTGATCCTCGGCGCGGGGAGCGGCGGGTACGCCTGCGCGTTGCGAGCAGCGGAGCTCGGCCTGTCGGTGGCGCTGGTCGAGAAGGGCAAGCTCGGCGGCACCTGTCTGCACGTCGGCTGCATCCCGACGAAGGCGCTGCTGCACGCGGCGGAGGTCGCCGACTCGGCGCGCGACGCGAGCCGTTTCGGGGTGGAGGCAAGCCTCGAGGGAATCGACATGGCGGGCGTCAACGGCTACAAGGACGCGGTCGTCGGTCGGCTCTTCAAAGGGCTGACCGGCCTGGTGAAGAGCCGTGGCATCACCGTCGTCGAAGGCGAGGGCCGGCTCAGTTCTCCCACCACTGTGACAGTCGACGGTCGTGAGCTCACCGGACGCCACGTCGTGCTGGCCACTGGTTCGCACCCGAAGACGCTCCCTGGCCTCGACGTCGACGGCTCCGTGGTGCTCAACTCCGACCAAGCGCTCTCCCTCGACCGTGTCCCCGCGTCGGCGATCGTGCTGGGCGGCGGCGTCATCGGCGCCGAGTTCGCCAGCGTATGGCGCTCCTTCGGCGCGGAGGTCACGGTCGTCGAGGCGCTCCCCCGGCTGCTCGCGGCCGAGGACGAGTCCTCGTCGCGGATCGTCGAACGGACGTTCCGCAAGCGAGGCATCAAGACGCTGACCGGCACGGCGTTCGAGGGCGCCGAGCGCACCGAATGCGGCGTACGCGTGACCGCCGGCGGACGGCAGCTCGAGGCCGAGGTGTTGCTCGTCGCGGTGGGCCGTGGGCCCTCCACCGACGGCCTGGGCCTCGCCGAAGCGGGCATCGCCCTCGACCGCGGCTTCGTCGTCACCGACGAGCGACTGCGTACCGGCCTGCCCGGCGTGTACGCGGTCGGTGACGTCGTGCCCGGCCTCCAGTTGGCGCACCGCGGCTTCGCCCACGGCATCTTCGTGGCCGAGGACGTCGCCGGGCTTGCCCCGCAGCCGGTGCTCGACCAGCTGCTCCCCCGCGTCACGTACTGCAATCCCGAGATCGCCTCGGTCGGGCTCGGCGAGGCCGCGGCTCGCGAGCTGTTCGGCGACGACGGCGTCGAGGTGCTGACCTACGACCTCGGGGGTAATGGCAAGAGCCAGATCCTGGCGACCTCGGGCTCGGTGAAGCTGGTCCGGGAGAAGGGCGGGCCCGTCGTCGGCGTGCACGTCGTCGGTGCCCGTGCCGGCGAGCTGATCGGCGAGGCACAGCTGATCGTGGGCTGGGAGGCGTACCCCGACGACATCGCCCCGCTGATCCACGCGCACCCCACCCAGAACGAGGCGCTCGGCGAAGCCCACCTGGCTCTGGCCGGCAAGCCCCTGCACATCCACAACTAGCCCACCCGACACTAGACTCGTCGCGGACCACCCCACCGGTTAAGGAGCAATCGGAAACATGCCGACCTCAGTCACTCTTCCGGCCCTTGGCGAATCCGTCACCGAAGGCACCGTCACTCGCTGGCTCAAGCAGGTCGGCGACACCGTCGCGATCGACGAGCCGCTGCTGGAGGTCTCCACCGACAAGGTCGACACCGAGATCCCCTCACCGGTCGCCGGAGTGCTGCTCGCGATCAAGGCAGCCGAGGACGACACCGTCGAGGTCGGCGCCGAACTCGCGGTGATCGGCTCGGCCGGCGAGCAGCCCGCCGCCGAGGCAGCCCCGGAGGCAGCGGCTCCAGCGCCCGAACCAGAGCCTGCTCCTGAGCCCGAGCCAGTGGCCGCCGCACCCGAGCCGCCCGCAGCTCCCCCCACTCCGGCTCCGGAGGCTCCCGCGGCCGCCGCCCCCGCGGCCGGCGGTGACGCGACACCGGTCACGCTGCCGGCACTCGGCGAGTCGGTGACGGAGGGTACGGTCACCCGCTGGCTCAAGCAGGTCGGCGACACCGTCGCGATCGACGAGCCGCTGCTGGAGGTCTCCACCGACAAGGTCGACACCGAGATCCCCTCACCGGTCGCGGGTACGCTGCTGGAGATCTCGGTCAGCGAGGACGAGACCGTCGAGGTCGGTGCCCAGCTCGCACTGGTCGGCAACGGATCGCCCACAGCCCCCCCGGCCGCGGAGCCGGCGGCGCCTGCTCCTGCTCCAGCACCTGAGCCAGCGGCGCCTCCTGCTCCAGCACCTGAGCCGACCCCTCCCGCTGCCGCGCCCGAGCCCGAGCCCGCTCCTGCGCCCACCGCTCCAGAGCGCTCTGCTCCTGCCCCTGCCACGACACCGCCTCCGCCGGCCGCAGCTCCCGCTGCCGCCGCACCGGCACCTGCAGCCGCGCCTGCCTCTCAGGACAGCGGCGGGTACGTCACCCCCCTGGTGCGCAAGCTTGCCGCCGAGCACGGTGTCGATCTCGCGTCGCTCGCCGGCACCGGTGTCGGCGGACGCATCCGGAAACAGGACGTCCTCGAAGCGGCAGCGGCCGCCAAGGCAACCGCGGAAGCACCCGCGCCCACGGCTCCGGCTGCGGCCAGTGCTCCGCCTGCGACCGGTGCTCCGGCCTCGACCGCCGTCACGCCCAGCCCACTGCGCGGGCGTACCGAGCCGATGAGCCGGCTGCGCAAGGTCATCGCCGCTCGCATGGTCGAGTCGCTCCAGGTCGCCGCCCAGCTCACCCAGGTCGTGGAGGTCGACGTCACCGCGATCGGCCGCCTGCGCGACGCGGTGAAGGCCGACTTCCTGTCGCGCGAGGGCGTGAAGCTGTCGTACTTCCCCTTCTTCGCCAAGGCCACCATCGACGCGCTCAAGCAGCACCCCTCGCTCAACGCGTCGATCGACAGCGAGAAGGGCGAGGTCACCTACTACGACTACGAGCACCTCTCGATCGCGGTCGACACCGAGCGCGGTCTGCTGAGCCCGGTGATCAAGAACGCGGGCGACCTCAACGTGGCCGGCCTGGCGCGCAAGATCGCCGACGTGGCCGACCGCACCCGCAACAACAAGATCACCCCCGACGAGTTGTCGGGCGGCACCTTCACGCTGACCAACACCGGCAGCGTCGGTGCGCTGTTCGACACCCCGATCATCAACCAGCCACAGGTCGCAATCCTCGGCACCGGCACCGTCGTGAAGCGTCCCGTGGTGATCGACGACCCCAACCTCGGCGAGACGATCGCGGTGCGGCAGATGGCCTACCTGTCGTTGAGCTACGACCACCGGCTCGTCGACGGCGCCGACGCCGCGCGGTTCCTGCAAGACGTCAAAGCACGTCTGGAATCGGGTCAGTTCGAGGTCTGAGGATCCCACGATGCGGCTGCTGATCGGCGGGGCCTCGGGCTTCCTGGGGCAGGCCTGGACCCGCCATCTACGGGATCAGGGGCACACCGTCACGCGGCTGGTGCGTCGGGACGCCGGGCCTGGGGAAGCGACCTGGGATCCGTACGCCGCGACGCCCGGCCTCGTCGATCAGGCGCTGATCGACGAGGCCGACGTGGTGGTGAGCCTGTCCGGCGCGAACCTGGCGCACTTCCCGTGGAACGAGAGCTACCGGCGCACGTTCGTGCAAAGTCGGCTCGCGACCACCGGCGCGCTGGCGGCAGCGGTGGCCCGGGCACCTCGACCGCCCGTGTTCCTCGCCCAGAACGGCATCGCGGGGTATGGCGACCACGGCGACACCGTCATCACCGAGGCCACCGCGACCGACGGCGACACGTTCCTCGGCGATGTCACCCGGCAGTGGGAATCGGTGACCGAGCCCGCGGCTGCGGCGGGCGCTCGCGTGGTGGTGATGCGCACCTCGGTCGTGCTGGACCGGTCCGGTGGCGCACTCAAGGCGATGCGTATCCCGTTCCTGCTCGGACTCGGTGGCCGGATCGGCTCGGGGGACCAGTATTTCCCCACGATCTCGCTCGTCGACTGGATCCGCGCCGCAACGTGGCTCGCCGAGCAGCCTGGCGCAAGCGGGGCGTACAACGTCACCGGGCCGGCACCGGCGACCAACCGGGAGTTCACCCGCGAACTCGCCCGGCAGTTGCGCCGCCCGGCCGTGCTGCCGCTTCCCGCCTTCGTGCCCCGGGCCCTGGTCGCCCCGATCGCCTCGGAGCTGCTCGGCTCGGCCCGGGTCGAACCGGCGCGACTGCTCGCCGACGGCTTCGCCTTCGAGCATCCGACACTGACCGATCAGCTCACTGCTGCCCTTGCCACCCGCTGACGCCGGATTGTGGCCGATGGTGACTGTTTTCGCTGGCTTGTGGCCGATGAAGACAGCGATCCGGCCATCAGGGGTGGCGCCATCGGCCACAACTCGGCCGTCACCTGCGGTAGGCCGCAGCTGGGGCGGCATCCACCAGCAGCCACCGTTCGTCGCGCTTGACGAAGGCGAGACGGCGGCGGATCGGCTCCGCGACCGGCAGCACCGCGACGCCGCCCTGACTGCCCGAAGCCCATGCGTGAGTGACTCGGTCGGTGACCCGGAGTAAGAGGGTTCCGGCGTCAAAGTGATCCACGGCGACATCGAGCACCTGCGTACGCATCCCGTGCACGACCAGCCCACGCCGCAGGTACGCCGCGAGCACTCGCCGGTCCTCGCGGGCAAGGTCCGAGCCCGGCTCATAGAGCTGGATCAGGGCACCCAGGTCGCCTCGTTCGTACGCCTGCGCCCGGGTCGCATCCCATGCCTGCAGCACCTCCAGGGCCGCCGCTTCCGGGGTCTTGGCGGCCGGCGCGCTCCGCTCCCCTTCGGCCCCGCAGCCGGCCACCAACCCGAGCAGAAGCGCAGCCACGACGCTGACCGACCTGATCCCCATCCCCACCACTCCTTGGCTGCCGATCCGATCCGATCCGGGGAGGCTAGCGCCGATCTCCGCCCAGCGCCGCCCCCAATCTCCGGCCCTGTGGAAAACTCGGCAGCGAGGCCACCGAGGCTGGCTTGTGGCCGATCACGACAGCCCCGCAGCCTTGACCGCTGTCGCCATGGGCCACAAGCCAGCGAAAACAGTCACCATCGGCCACAAGCCAGCGCATGGCTAGGCTGACACCGTGAGATACACCGTGCTCGGGTTCGGCGACGACGCAGTCGAGTACGAGCAGGCGTGGGAATGGCAGCGGACAATTCACGCGCGGGTGGTGGCCGGCGGCGAGGAGGAGGTGCTGCTGCTCGAGCACCCGCCCGTGTACACCGCCGGCAAACGCACCGAGCCGCACGAGCGCCCGATGGACGGCACGCCCGTGGTCGAGGTCGACCGCGGCGGCAAGATCACCTTCCACGGTCCCGGACAGCTGGTCGGCTACCCGATCGTGCGGCTGCCCGGCCACGTGTACGTCGTCGACTACGTCCGCCGACTCGAAGAGGCCTTGATCGCCACCTGCCGCGATCTCGGTCTGGCGACGGCACGGGTGCCGGGGCGCAGCGGCGTGTGGTTCGCCGAGGACGACCGCGGTCCCGAGCGCAAGGTCGCAGCAATCGGGATCCGGGTCGGGCGGGGCGTGGCGACACATGGGTTCGCACTCAACTGCGACATCGATCTGTCCTGGTACGACCGCTTCGTTCCCTGCGGCATCTCCGACGCCGGCGTCACCACACTGTCGGCAGAACTCGGCCGCACCGTCACCGTGCCCGAGGTCGCCCCGATCGTCGAGCGGCACCTGCGCACCTACCTGGCGTGGGAGGCGTACGAGCGCTCCCCGGATCTCCCCGCCAAGCCGGAGCCGGGCCGCAAGACCCATCCCCGTGTGCCCGTGTTGACCCCGCACCGCGCCTCAACCACCGGCCCCGAGACGGTCTCGCGGAGTCGCGCCAGCGCCACCTGACCGCACCGCGGAGCACCCGACCGCCCGCCTCACCGCCACGCTGGCGCACCGCACGGGCATCGAACCACTTTCTCACGACGGGCGCGCCGCGGGCCAGGTTGCGCCCGCTAGTCAATAACGTGGTGTCTGACCGACCCAACCAGCACCCACCGGAGCTTGCCATGACCGATCTGGTCATCGAGACGACCCGGCTCCGCAAGGAGTACGGGAGGCCAGGCCGTCGGCGGGTCGCAGCGGTCGACGGCCTCGATCTGGCCGTGACACGGGGCTCGATCCACGGGCTGCTCGGCCCGAACGGCGCCGGCAAGACCACCACGCTGCGGCTGCTGCTCGGGTTGGCCCGTCCGACCTCCGGCCAGATGCGGCTGTTCGGCGAGCCCGTCCCCGGCGCGCTTCCCGGGCTGGCACCGCGCATCGGAGCGATCGTCGAGACTCCGACGTTCACCCGCGCATTCACCGGCCGCCGCAACCTGCAACTCCTCGCCGCGACCAAAAGACTGCCCAAGACCGAGGTCGACCGGGTGATCGAGCTGCTGGGCCTGCGTGACCACCAGCGGGAGCGCTACCGCGGCTACTCCCGCGGGCTTCGGCAACGGATGGGCTGGGCGGCGGCACTGCTGGGCTCTCCGGACCTGCTGATCCTCGACGAGCCGATGCACGGCCTTGACGCGGCAGGCGTACGCGAGGCACACGAGCTGCTCCGCGGCCTGGGCAAGGCGGGGGTGACGGTACTGCTCGCATCGCACGTGCTAGCCGACGTGCAGCAGGTGTGCGACACGGTCTCGATCCTCGGCAAGGGCCGATTGCTCGGAGGCGGGCCAGTCGAGGAGTTCCTCGGTGCGCCCGAGGGCGAGTCGGTGCGTCTGGTCGTAGCCGACCCGGAGGCCGCGTTGGCCGTGCTCACCGCGGCCGGGCACCCCACCAGCCAGGAAGGTGAGGCCTTGGTCGTCGAAGGCGTCACCGACCCGGCGCAACTCAGCGAGCTGCTCGCGAGCCACGGCCACTTCGTACGCTCCCTCGCCAGCGCCGGTCCGGACCTGACACAGGTCTTCCTGCACCTCACCGACCAGGGCCTCGCCGACCAGGGCCTGGCCGACAGAGGCGAGGAGAAATGAGCCAGCTCAGGGTCGAACTTCGCCGCTATCGCTCACGTCGCGCGATCGCCGTGCTGTTGCTCCTCGGTGCGCTCGTGGCGGCGTGGCTGACGATCGACACCGTCTGGAGTACGCGCGAGGCTTCGGACACCGATGTGGCCGGCGCGAAGCAATCTGCGGCCGATGCCCAGGCCACCGCGGACGCCGACTACCGCAACTGCCTGAAGAATCCCTCTACCCTGCGCCCCGACGCGACGGCCGCCGACTGTGTGCGGGCGCAGGTCGACTACCGCGACTACCTCAAGCGCGCGCCGCTGAGCCCACGGGAGGAGCTGCGCGACAGCGGCCAGGTTGCGGCCCTGACTCTCGCGGCGCTGGGCTTCGTGATCGGCGCGGTGTTCGCGGGGGCCGACTGGGCGTCGGGCGCGATGCGCACGCAGGTGATCGCGGCGCCGGCTCGTGGGCGGCTCTGGGTGGTGAAGGGGGCCGCAGTCGCGGTCGCGGCTGCGATCAGCTCGGCTCTGGTGCTCGGCCTGATGTGGGCGACCTACCTAGGCACCATGAACGAGCGCGGCAATCCGGTGAGCGCAGCGCTCGCCGGGGACATCGGCTGGTGGTACGCCCGTGCAGTGCTGCTGGTGGTCGGAGCCGCGCTGGGTGGGTACGCCCTCGCAATGCTGTTACGGTCGGTGCTCGGCACGGTCGCCCTGCTCGGCATCTACGCGGTGGTCGGCGAGGCCTTGGTCGGGACGCTGCCGATCTCCAAGGTGGCCAGTGCCAGCCCCGCCAGCAACGTCATCGCCTGGCTGCGGGACGGCGTACGCGTCTTCGACCCGACCATCGAATGCCCCGCCGGGGGCGGCGCCTGTACCCGCACCTACGAGCTGACTCTCGCCAGCGGCGCGACCTACCTCGGCGCATTGCTGGCACTCGTACTGCTGATCTCCTGGCTGGCGTTCCGGCGTCGCGATATCGCCTGACTTCGGCGACGGGAGCGCCACGTAGACTGAGTCGGTGACCACGCCCACTCCTGAAGGCCGGAAGCTGCTGCGCCTGGAGGTCCGCAACGCCCAGATCCCGATCGAGCGGAAGCCGGAGTGGATCAGGACCCGGGCGCGGATGGGCCCGGAGTACACCGCGTTGCAGTCGCTGGTGAAGTCCGAGGGTCTGCACACCGTGTGCCAGGAGGCTGGCTGCCCCAACATCTTCGAGTGCTGGGAGGACCGGGAGGCGACGTTCCTGATCGGCGGGGACCAGTGCACCCGGCGCTGCGACTTCTGCCAGATCGACACCGGCAAACCGGCCGCGCTGGACCGCGACGAGCCCCGGCGGGTAGCCGAGTCGGTCCGTACGATGGGGTTGCGGTACGCCACCATCACCGGCGTCGCCCGTGACGACCTGCCCGACGGCGGTGCCTGGCTGTACGCCGAGACCGTGCGGGTGATCCACGAGCTGAACCCGGATACCGGCGTGGAGAACCTCATCCCCGACTTCAACGGCAACCCCGACCAGCTGGCCGAGGTGTTCGAGTCCCGCCCCGAGGTGCTGGCTCACAATCTGGAGACCGTGCCCCGGATCTTCAAGCGGATCCGGCCCGGGTTCCGCTACGACCGGTCCCTGGGCGTGTTGACCGCGGCCCGGGCGGCGGGGTTGGTGACCAAGTCCAACCTGATCCTGGGCATGGGCGAGACCCGGGCAGAGGTTTCCCAGGCGTTGGTCGACCTGCACGATGCCGGCTGCGAGTTGATCACCATCACCCAGTACCTGCGACCGTCCGTACGCCACCACCCGGTCGAGCGGTGGGTCAAGCCCGAGGAGTTCGTCGAGCTGGCCGCCGAGGCCGAGCAGATCGGGTTCGCCGGAGTCATGTCCGGGCCACTCGTACGCTCCTCCTACCGGGCCGGCCGCCTCTACCAGCAGGCGATCGAGCGGCGGGCGAGCCTGGTCGACGCGAGCGCGGGCCGCTGACCCACATCTGACAGACTGGTCGGTCGCACGACCACGGCCAGGACGAGGAAGAACGGCGAGGAAAGACATGGCTGAGCAAGAGCGCCCCGGGCTCATCGAGGGCATCCGGATGACCTACCGGCTGACCAAGAAGACCGACAAGGCGATTCCCTGGATCCTGCTCGGCACGTTCGTCGGTGCCTTCGTCGTCGGGTTCGCGCTGTTCTACCTGCTGCCCGGCGGCTGGCTGTGGATGCGGATCGTCGGCGGCATCCTGGTCGGCACGCTGGCGACCATGGTGATGCTGACCCGGCGCAGTACGAAGTCGATGTACGCCCAACTGGAAGGCTCCCCGGCCGCCGCTGGCCGGGCACTGCAGATGCTGCGTCGCGGCTGGATCACCGACACCACCCCGGTCGCGTTCACCAAGCAACAAGACCTGGTCTTCCGGGTCGTCGGCCCGCCCGGGGTCATCCTGGTAGCGGAGGGCAACCCCAACCGGGTCAAGACACTGTTGGCCTCCGAGCGGCGCCGGCACGAGCGAGTCGTCGCCGACGTACCCGTCGTCGACGTGCTCGTCGGGAACGGCGATGGTGAGGTACCGCTGCCCAAGCTGACGCGTACGCTCACCAAGATGAAGCGCGTCGTCAAGCCGGCCGAGATCACCGACATCCAGTCCCGGCTGCGCGCACTGGACGCGTCGGGTCGCAACATGCCGATTCCCAAGGGACCGGTGCCCACCAGCATGAAGGGCCAGCGCGGCAACCTGCGCGGCCGGTGACCCGCTGGTTTCGAGCGGGATTACGTCCCCGGGAGCTCTACCAGATCGGAGGCCTTCGGTGCCTCGATCGTGACCGGCGCGCCCCAGTCGGTGTAGTCGATGGTGATGCTCTGACCCATCGAGTTCACCTGTACCCGCCGCAGCAGCGAGTCGCTGGTGACGAACATGTCGTACTTGACGACCTTGGGCACCTGCGCGGCTGAACCGGTCGGGAGCTCGAGTTCCTTCATGGACTTGCTGGCGTCGACGGTCACCTTGTAGTGGGTGGTGCTCTCGCCGTCGATGTCGGTCGTGCCGACCTCCTTCAGGCTCTTGAGCGAGTCGCGCATCATCTCCGTGCTCTTCTCCGGAGTGAACTGCGTCATCGAGTCCATCGACTTCGACAGCTGATCCATGCCAGGGATGCTGTCGTCGAGTTTGACGAACTTCCCGGTCGGAGTGAGCGGCGACATGCTCATGTACATCGTCCCGTCGACCAGCCGCATCTCCATGCCCCCCATGCCGGACATCGACATGGTCAGCGACATCGCCGGGCTCTCGCTGGCGAAGTCGATCTGACCCTTCGCGTTGCCCGACGTCCCCAGATCCATCGCGACCGTGGCGGTGCCCTTGTCCTTCATCGCGGCCAGCATGTCGGCGAACAGCGCCGTCGGATCGGACCCGTCGCTGGTGTCTGCCATCTCCGACGGCGACTCCGACGCCTCCGCGGTCGGCGTCGTGCCCGACGCTGCCGACTCGGTGTCGTCGTTGCCGCCGCAGCCGGCCAGGCCGACAGCGATCAGGGGCACCGCGGTGGCTAGTGCGGCGCGGGTACGGAGGTTGGTACGCATGTCACTCCCGAGAAAAAGTCGAATATCGAAAAGTGTGGTGTTGCTGTGAGCTGGCCTTGAGCCTACGGGAAAGCCCGTGTCCACGGTCAAGACTGGGCCGGGTTGGCCCGCCGACCGTTAGCGGCGTACGACGACGGAGCCGACCGCGAGGTCGTGCAGGCCGCGGTTGTCCCGGTTGAACACCAGCGGCGGGATGACCAGCGCGATGAGCACCGACCGGAGCAGCGCCTCCAGCAGGCTGACCGGCCGGCCCTTGAGGCCGGCGACCCGGATCCGCACCAGGATCTGCCCGAACGACCCACCGGCCAAGGCCGTCAGGATCGTCAGTTCGAGCACGAACACACCCGTGGTGACGAAGCCACCGCCGTTGCCGGTCCACGCCTTGCCGCCGGTCACCGTGATCGCCACCGCCCAGGACGCCGCCCAGTCGACGATGATCGCGCCGATCCGCACGAGCCAGGTCGCCACCGAACCGGGGCCTGACGCGGGCAGGCCGAGCCGCTCGCCGGGGAAGGTCTGCGCCGCACCGCGTTCGCTCACGCGGGCAACCGTACCCGCCTGAGCACCGTCACTCGCACCCTCAACCTGTTACATGCGTGAAATAGCTGGGATACTCTCCGGAAACCGTGCCTGCCTAGGTTGCCAAGCAGGGGTGCAGCGCAGCACCGACGATCTTTTCCATCACTTTCGGACGCGGTCACGCGGCCAAGGAGGACGAATGTTCGCAAACAGCGAGGAGCTGTTGAAGTTCATCAAAGACGAGGGCGTCGAGATGGTCGACGTCCGCTTCTGTGATCTTCCCGGCATCATGCAGCACTTCACGGTTCCGGTGTCGTCCTTCGACCAGTCGGTCTTCGACGACGGCCTGGGCTTCGACGGCTCGTCGATCCGCGGCTTCCAGGCCATCAACGAGTCCGACATGGCCCTCTTCCCGGACCCGACCACGGCGTACGTCGACCCCTTCCGCACCTCGAAGACGCTCAACCTCAACTTCTTCATCCACGACCCGATCACCGGCGAGGCGTACTCGCGCGACCCGCGCAACATCGCCAAGAAGGCGCTGGCGTACCTGGAAAGCACCGGCATCGCCGACACCGCGTTCTTCGCGCCGGAGGCCGAGTTCTACATCTTCGACAACGTCCGCTACTCGACTGGCGTGAACGAGGGCTATTACCACATCGACTCGATCGAGGGCTGGTGGAACTCCGGCAAGGAGGGCGACAACCTCGGCTACAAGACCCGCCTGAAGGGCGGCTACTTCCCCGTCGAGCCGTACGACCACTACAGCGACCTGCGCGCCGACATGGTCAAGAACCTCGAGCTGTGCGGCCTCGAGGTCGAGCGCGCCCACCACGAGGTCGGCACCGCCGGCCAGGCCGAGATCAACTACAAGTTCGACACGCTGCTCAAGGCCGCGGACGACGTGATGAAGTTCAAGTACCTCATCAAGAACACCGCCTGGGAGGCCGGCAAGTCGGTCACCTTCATGCCGAAGCCGATCTTCGGCGACAACGGCTCGGGCATGCACGTCCACCAGTCGATCTGGAACGGCGGCCAGCCGCTGTTCTACGACGAGGCCGGCTACGGCGGCCTCTCCGACATCGCCCGCTGGTACATCGGCGGCATCCTCAAGCACGCCCCCTCGCTGCTGGCGTTCACCAACCCGACGGTGAACTCCTACCACCGCCTGGTGCCGGGCTTCGAGGCCCCGATCTCGCTGGTCTACTCCTCGCGTAACCGCTCGGCCGCGGTCCGCATCCCGATCACCGGGTCGAACCCCAAGGCAAAGCGGATCGAGACCCGGTTCCCCGACCCGTCCTCGAACCCCTACCTCGCCTTCTCCGCGCTGCTGCTCGCCGGCATCGACGGGATCAAGAACAAGATCGAGCCGCCCGCGCCGATCGACAAGGACATCTACGAGCTGCCGCCGGACGAGAAGGCCGAGATCGCCCAGGTCCCCACCTCCCTCGGCGACGTGCTCCAGGCGCTCAAGGACGACCACGACTTCCTCACCGTCGGCGACGTCTTCACCGAGGACCTCATCGAGATGTGGATCGACTGGAAGACCAACAACGAGATCCTCCCGGTCCAGCTCCGCCCGCACCCGCACGAGTTCGAGCTCTATTACGACATCTGATCTGAGGGTTTTCACCCTCCGTCAATAGTTGCCGAAAACGGCGGCTGACCTGCGGAAACGTCTTTCGACGTCTTCCAGCG
>JASGGG010000043.1:0-25438 GCA_047605165.1 Nocardioidaceae bacterium | reverse complement strand
ACCGGGTTAACCGGGTAAGGCCCCCAGTAGACGACTGGGTTGATAGGCCGGAGGTAGAAGGTGGTAACACACGGAGCCGACCGGTACTAATAGGCCGAGGGCTTGTCTTACTACTTTGATGTTGCGCGTCCACTGTGTAGCTCCCGAGTTGCGGTCGGGAACAACTCCATAGAGTTTCGGCGGCCATAGCGATGGGGAAACACCCGGCTCCATTCCGAACCCGGAAGTTAAGCCCATCAGCGCCGATGGTACTGCAGGCGGGAGCCTGTGGGAGAGTAGGACGTCGCCGGACATACTTTGCGAGAGGGGGTCACCCAGAGTGGCCCCCTCTCGGCATTTCGATTGAAGCCGGCTACCTGGCAGAGAGGGGCACGTGGTGCCTGGAGAGCGTGGCGGAAGGGCGCGCGGAGCCCCGAGAGGGCATCGGGATCGCCGCGATCAGCGTCCGGCCCGGCAACCGCGCACGGCGGAGCAGGCCAAGTACGACGGGCCGGACCTCGACCCGGCGATCACCGGCAAGGAGCTCGACCGGCAGGTGCTCGCCCAGCTCAAGGGACTCCCCGAGAAGCTGGCTGCCCGGGTCGCCCGGCATTTGGCAGCAGCGGGAATGCTGATCGACACCGACCCCAAGGCCGCCTATCAGCACGCGCTGGCCGCCCGCGCCCGGGCCGCCCGGGTCGCGGTCGTAAGGGAGGCTTGCGGTGAGGCCGCCTACGCGGCCGGCGAATACGCCGAGGCACTCACCGAGCTGCGTGCCGCGCGCCGGATGAACGGCGTCAACGACTACCTGCCGATGATGGCCGACTGCGAGCGCGCTCTCGGTCGGCCGGAGAAGGCATTGGCGCTGGCCCGCAACGACGCAGCCGCCCACCTGTCGGCCGATCTGCAGGCCGAGATGACGATCGTCGAAGCCGGCGCACGGGCGGACCTAGGAGAGCTCGACGGCGCCCTCCGGGTGCTGGAGAGCGCGCCGTTGCGCAGCCGGTCGAGAGCCGACTGGGTAGCCCGGCTGCGCTACGCGTACGCCGACCTGCTGGCCCGCGCCGGACGTACCGACGAATCGGTCGAATGGTTCCACCGCACGGTTGCCGTCGACGGGAACGGCGTCACCGACGCCGAGGAGCGCCTCCTGGAGCTGTCCGGCGACTGACTGCTGTCGATGCCCTGGTCGTTCGCATGCGAGGATCGGCTGGTGCTGATCGCCTGTGACCGACCACTGGTCGACGAGTTCGACCTCGCGTTGCTGGACCTGGACGGAGTCGTGTACGTCGGGCCCGACGCGGTCCCCGACGCCCCCGAGCACCTGGCAGCCGCACGGGCCGCGGGCATGCAGCTGGCGTTCGTGACCAACAACGCCGCTCGCCCGCCGGCGGTCGTCGCCGAGCACCTGACGCGTCTCGGGATACCCACCGATCCTGGTGAGGTCGTCACCTCCGCGCAAGCGGCCGCTCGGCTGCTCAGCGAGCAGATCGCGCCGGGGTCGCGGGTTTTCGTCATCGGCGGCGACGGACTCAACGAGGCGCTGCGCGAGCGCGGGCTCGAGCCGGTGCAGGAGCACGACCCCACGCCCGCCGCCGTGGTGTCCGGCTACTCGCCGCAGTTGGCATGGCGCACCGTCACCCTAGGCGCGATCCTGGTCCGCGACGGGCTGCCCTGGGTCGCGTCCAACACTGACGTGAGCGTGCCGACCCCCTACGGGCCAGGCCCGGGCAACGGCGTGATCGTGAAGGCGGTCGCGGACTTCGCCGGTCGTGAGCCGGTCGTTGCTGGCAAGCCCGAGCCGCCGCTGTTCCGGGAGTCCGTCGAGCGTGTGGCCGGGAAGCGACCGCTGGTCGTCGGGGACCGGCTCGACACCGACATCGAGGGCGCGCACCGTGCCGGGCTGCCGAGCCTACTGGTGCTCACCGGTGTCACCGGCCTGGCGGAGATCCTCGCAGCGCCGCCGCACCAGCGTCCTGCCTTCATCAGTGCCGACCTTCGGGGCCTGCACGAGCCGCACCCGGTGCCGGCCGAAGAGGGGCTGGGCGGCTGGCACGCGGAGACGCGCGGCGACGTCGTCCACGTCAGCGGTGCGGGCACCGGCGACGACTGGTGGCGAGTCGTTGCGGACACGGCCTGGCGACACCACGACACCTGCGGTGTACCGATATCTGCAGTCACCGGCGACGAACCCGGGTAGCGTGAACCTGTGAGCCGTGACGCGACGAGGCGGTGCGGCAACGAACAGGGGGAAAATGATCATGAGCCAAGAAGCATTCGTCACCGGGGGATCCAGCGCCGAAGACGACCAGCCGAGACCTGTCGAGGGGACCGGACACGCTGTGGTCGACGCGGTGCTCGGACGGCTGGACAGCGTCGAGGACATCTCGGTCGACGAGCGCCTGCCGATCTTCGAGCAGGCCCACGAGGCGCTGCGTGACCTGCTCGACGGTACAGCTGATCGGGCAACTGATAGTGCCGCGCCGTCTCCGTCTTGACGCCGAGCTGGTACGCCGTGAGCTGGCACGCTCGCGTGAGCACGCTTCGGAGTTGATCGGGGCGGGGCGGGTGCGGGTCGCGGGAGCTGTTGCGACCAAGCCGGCCACCGGGGTCACCACCGACGTCGCGATCGTGGTCGCCGACGACCCGGACCGGCCCGACTTCGTCTCCCGCGGCGGTCACAAGCTCGCGGGTGCGCTGGCCGCCTTCCATCCGCTCGGACTCACGGTCGCGAAGCGGCGCTGCCTGGACGCGGGCGCCTCGACCGGAGGCTTCACCGAGGTGCTGCTGCGGGAAGGCGCTGCCGAGGTCGTGGCTGTGGACGTCGGATACGGGCAACTCGCCTGGTCGCTCCGGTCCGACGCGCGAGTCCACGTCTACGACCGCACCAACGTCAAGGACCTCACCGCCGAGCTGATCGGCGGGCCGGTGGACGTCGTGGTCGGCGACCTGTCCTTCATCTCCCTGCGCCTGGTGCTCGACGCACTGATCGGGGTCACAGCTCCGGGCGCCGACCTTGCCTTGATGGTCAAGCCGCAGTTCGAGGTCGGGAAGGGCCGAGTGGGGCGCGGTGGTGTGGTCCGTGAGCCCCCGCTACGCGCCGAGGCCGTCCGGTCCGTCGCCGAAGCCGCGGACGAACGGGGGTGGGGCGCCGTCGCGGTCGCGACCAGCCCGCTGCCGGGTCCCGCGGGCAACGTGGAGTACTTCCTCTGGCTGCGAGCCGGCGCGCGCACCGTGACCGACGCCGACATCGACGCCGAGGTGGCCAGCACGGAGGTGTCTGGCGCCGAGGTGTCTGGCGGTGACGCGCCGGGCGGTGGTGAGAAGCTGTCTTCGTGACTTCCGATCCGCGGCGCGTCTTCGTGCTTACCCACGCCGGGCGACCCCAGGCCTGCGAGGTGGCCGCCACGCTGTCGCGCGCGCTACTCGACCACGGGGTCAGCCTGCGGATGCTGGCAGACGAGGCCGCCGCACTCGGGATGGGCCACGACGCTGTCGAGCTGGTCGGCCAGGAGGGCGCGTCGGGAGCCGGGTGCGAACTGATGGTGGTCGTCGGCGGAGACGGCACCATCCTGCGGGCTTCGGAGCTGGCCCGCGACTCGCTGACCCCGTTGCTCGGCATCAACCTGGGCCACGTCGGGTTCCTGGCCGAGGCCGAGCAAGAGGATCTCGACTTGGTGATCTCCTCGATCGTGGACCGGGCGTACACGATCGAGGACCGGCTGACCATCGACGTCACCCTCTTCCACGACAAGCAGCAGGTTGCGCGCACTTGGGCGCTCAACGAGGCCAGCGTCGAGAAGGCCGCACGGGAGCGCATGCTCGAGGTCGTGGTCGAGGTCGACGGCCGTCCGCTGTCGCGGTGGGGCGCCGACGGCGTCGTATGCGCGACTCCCACCGGCTCGACCGCCTACAACTTCAGCGCCGGCGGCCCCATCGTCTGGCCAGGGGTCGATGCGCTGCTGGTCGTGCCGATCAGCGCCCACGCACTGTTCGCCAGGCCCATGGTCGTCGCCCCGACATCGGTGCTGGCGGTCGAGGTGCTGGCCGGAAACGCCAGCTCGGGTGTGCTGTGGTGCGACGGCCGGCGCACCTACGACCTACCGCCCGGCGCCCGCATCGAGGTTCGCCGGGGTGTCGCGCCGGTACGCCTGGCTCGGGTGCACGCGGCACCGTTCACCGACCGGCTGGTGCGCAAGTTCGGTCTGCCCGTCGACGGCTGGCGCGGCGCTGCCGAACGGCGCCGCAACGGGAGCCCTACCGAGGCGGGGGCGTAACGTGCTGGAGGAGATCCGGATCCGGTCGCTGGGTGTGATCGACGAGTCCGTGTTGGAGCTCGGGCCGGGGTTCACCGCGATCACCGGCGAGACCGGGGCCGGCAAGACCATGATCGTGACCGCGCTCGGCCTGCTGCTCGGCGGCCGCGCCGACAGCGGGGCGGTGCGCACGGGTGCGAAGTCCGCTCGCGTGGAAGGCGTCGTGAGTGCCGCTCCCGCTCTCCGTGCCGCGGTGGAGGAGGCCGGCGGCGAGATCGACGAAGACGCCGTGCTGCTGGTCCGCCAGGTCTTGGCCGAAGGCCGTTCCCGGGCCTACCTGGGCGGTGCCGCGGTGCCGATCTCGCGGCTGAGTGCCATCGCTGCCGACTTGGTCGCCGTGCACGGGCAGTCCGACCAGCACCGGCTGCTGCAGCCGTCAGCCCAGCGGGATGCACTGGACGGCTTCGGCGGGCCCGCACTGATCGCGCTCCGCGACGAGTATGCGGCCGGGTACGGCGAGCACCAGGCAGTGCGGGCCGAACTCGCCGAGGTCATGGCCACGGCCCGGGAACGCGCCCGGGAGGCGGACCTGCTGCGCTTCGGGCTGGAGGAGATCGCCGCTGTCGCACCCGAGGCGGGGGAGGACCGCGCTCTTGCCGAGGAAGAAGACCGGCTCGGTTTCGCCGACGCCCTGCGCACCGCCTCCCAGCAGGCCCGGGAGGCGCTGTCCAGCGACGGCGACGGACCCGACGCGCTGGGGGCGACGGCCACCGCCCGGCGCCTGCTCGAGGGCGTACGCGACCACGACCCGGCGGCAGCGGGGCTGGCCGACCGGCTGGCCGAGCTCAGCTACCTGCTCTCCGATCTGGCGGCCGATGTGGCGTCCTACTCCGAGGGCTTGGAAGCCGACCCGCTGCGCCTAGCGGCGGTCTCCGAGAGGCGTGCGGCGCTGGCGGGGCTGACCCGCAAGTACGGCGAGACGATCGACGAGGTGCTGGCCTGGAGCGAGGTGTCCGGCCGGCGACTGCTCGAACTCGACGGCACCGACGAACGCATCGCGACGCTGGCGCGTCGTGACGATGAGCTGACCGAGCACCTGACCGGGCTGGCCGGCCGGCTCAGCGCAGCTCGCGCCCACGCCGCCGAAGGATTGTCCGACGTCGTCACCGGAGAGCTCACCCAGCTGGCGATGCCGCATGCCCGTTTCGTGGTGTCGGTGACCCAGGACGACCCACCGGTGCTCGGCCCTGTCGGTGCCGACGACGTCGAGCTGCTGCTCGCGGCTAACGCGGGGGCCGACCCGCGTCCGCTGTCGCGGGGCGCCTCCGGCGGTGAGCTGTCCCGGGTGATGCTCGCGATCGAGGTGGCGCTGGCCGCCGACAACCCGGTGCCGACCTTCGTCTTCGACGAGGTCGACGCCGGTGTGGGCGGCAAGGCCGCGGTCGAGGTCGGCCGCCGCCTGGCGATGCTGGCCCGGCACGCCCAGGTCGTCGTCGTCACCCACCTGCCGCAGGTCGCCGCGTTCGCTGACCAGCACGTACGGGTCGCCAAGAGCGACGACGGGTCGGTGACCAGCTCGGGGCTGGAGATGCTCGACGACCACGGTCGGCTGCGTGAGCTGTCCCGGATGCTCGCCGGCCTGGAGGACTCCGCGACCGCGCTGGCCCACGCCGAGGAGTTGTTGGAGCAAGCACGGACGGCCCGGTGATCTTGACGACCCTGCGGCCGCTGATCGAGTGCCCGGCGAGGAACGAGCCGGGTGTATCGAGATCCCCCCGCGCGTAATGCCCGATTCGCGTGCACCCGCGTGCCACCATGGAACGGTCATGAGGTTCACGTCGCGCACCCCGGCTCGCACCGACTCCCGTACCAGCGTCACCGGCACCGCTCGCGTCGACCGGCGACTGCCTGCCCTGCTTCGACGCCTGCGTCCCGGTGACGTGGCGGTCATCGATCTGGTCGACCTCGACCGGGCCAGCGCCGAGGCCCTGATCGAGAGGGAGGTCGCCGCGGTGGTGAATGCGGCTCCGGCCCTGTCGGGCCGGTTCCCGGCGCTCGGCCCGGAAACTCTGGTGACCGCCGGGGTGCCGCTGATCGACGACGTGGGGGCGGAGGCATTCTCGGCTCTCAAGGACGGGGCGAAGCTGGAGCTGCTGGACGGCAGGATCAACAGCGGGGGCCGTGAGGTCGCCAGCGGCAGGTCGGTCACGCCCGAGCTGCTCGGTACCTGGATGGACGATGCCCGCGGGGGGATGACCGCTCAGCTGCAGACGTTCACCAGCAACGCGGTCGAGTTCCTGCGTCGCGAGCAGGGCCTGATGCTGCACGGCGAGGGCGTACCCGAGCTGCGCACGGTCGTGTCCGGGCGCAGCGTCGTGGTCGTGGTCGCGGGCTACGACTACCGCACGGAGCTCAAACGGATCAAGCGCTACCTGCGTGAGCAACGGCCCGTTCTGGTCGGGGTCGACGGCGGTATCGACGCGCTGGTCGCGGCCGGCTATACGCCGGATCTGGGTGTGGTCGGTCAGGCGTCGCTCGGACAGGCAACCGAGGCTGCCCGGACCAGAGGCGCTACGGAGGCAGGCATTAAGGCATGCCGGGAAGTGCTGCTGCATGCCGACGAGTCCGGGCGACTGGTCGGTGTCGAGCGGATCGAGAAGATGGGCGTGCGCCCCCAGACCATTTCCGCGGGCGGCGGCACTGCCGACGTGGCGCTGTTGGTCCTCGACCAGCGAGGCGCCCACCTGATCACCACCGTCGGCATGCACGCCTCGCTCGACGAGTTCCTCGACCGCCAGCGGGCCGGTGACGCCGGAGCGTTCCTGACCCGGCTCCGCGTCGGCCACAAGCTGGTCGACGCGCGCGCGGTGCCGGTGCTCTACACCGGTCGTGTCCGGCCATGGCAGCTGTGGCTGCTGCTCCTGGTCGGGCTGCTCGCGGTCGCGGTCGCGATCGCGACCACACCGGTCGGCCAGGACTGGTGGGAGACGCTGCGATGATCTCGTTCCGCTACCACGTCGTGTCGCTGCTCGCGGTGCTGTTCGCGCTGGCTGCCGGTGTCGCCTTGGGGGCCGGCGTCCTCGACGACACCGGCAACGACCAGCGCGCTGCTACCCGAGCCCCGGCAACGGACTCGGGCACCACGGAGGGTGAGGGCACCGGCCTCGACACCGCGCTGCTGCAGTCGCTGGCCCCGGGCCTGATCGCCAACCGGCTGAGCGGGCGCGCCGTCACCGTCGTCGTCCTTCCCGATGCGGCCAGCACCGCGGAGAAGGAGTGGTCGTCGGCGGTCGAGTCGGCCGGGGGACGGGTGAGCGGGGTCGTCGAGGTCGACGGAGACCTGGTCGACCCGGCCAAGAAGCAGCTGGTCGACGCGCTGGGCGGTCAGCTGGAGAACGGCGCGAAGAGTGTGACGCTCCCGAGCGGAGCCAGCACCTACGACCGGATCGGCGCGCTGCTCGGCTACGCGATCTCGACCAAGAAGCCGGGTGGTGACGCGCCGAATGCCCAGGCCAAGAGCATCCTGGCCGGTCTCTCCACCGCAGGCCTGGCGAGCTCGGACGGAGACCTCACGCGGCGCGGTGGCCTGGTGCTGATCGTGGGAGGTGAGCCGTCCGGTAACACGGCGACCGACCAAGGCACCAGCAGCATCGTCGCCAGCATCGCTGCCGGCATCGACACCCAGTCGAGTGGTGTGGTGGTGGTCGGCCCGGAGTCTGCTGCCGGCCCGGGCGGAATCCTGACGGGCGTACGCTCCGACCAGGCGGTCGGGAAAGCCGTCTCGACCGTGGACTCCGCCGAAGGCGCAGGCGGATCCGTTGTCGTGGTGGGCGCCCTCGTCGAGCAGGCCGGCGGCGGGTCCGGCCAGTACGGGGTCGGCGATGGTGCGACTGCCGTGCTGCCAGGCTCCCAAGGTGGCGGCGAGTGAGATTCATGGGCGTGGATGCGGCTAGAGGGCCCCGGGCTTGCTAGCCTAGAACCCCGTGGAGCCCAAGCACGTATTCGTCACCGGCGGAGTCGCCTCGTCTCTCGGCAAGGGGCTCACCGCCTCGTCGCTCGGGAATCTGCTCAAGGCACGCGGTCTGCGGGTCACCATGCAGAAGCTGGACCCCTACCTCAACGTCGATCCCGGCACGATGAACCCGTTCCAGCACGGCGAGGTGTTCGTCACCAACGACGGCGCCGAGACCGACCTGGACGTCGGACACTACGAGCGCTTCTTGGACACCGACCTGGCCGGGATCGCCAACGTCACCACCGGGCAGGTCTACTCGACCGTGATCGCCAAGGAGCGCCGCGGCGACTACCTGGGCGACACGGTCCAGGTGATCCCGCACATCACCAACGAGATCAAGGACCGCATCCGGGCGATGGCCGGCGCGCCCGGCGAGCACAGCGTCGACGTGGTGATCACCGAGATCGGCGGCACCGTCGGCGACATCGAGTCGCTGCCGTTCCTGGAGGCGGCCCGCCAGATCCGCCACGACATCGGCCGGGACAACTGTTTCTTCCTGCACGTCTCGCTGGTGCCCTACATCGGGCCGTCGGGTGAGCTGAAGACCAAGCCCACCCAGCACTCGGTGGCAGCCTTGCGCAGCATCGGCCTCCAGCCCGACGCGATCGTGCTGCGCGCCGACCGGCCGATCCCCGACAACGTGAAGAAGAAGATCTCGCTGATGTGCGACGTCGACAAGGAAGCCGTCACGGCCGCCGTGGACGCGCCGTCGATCTACGACATCCCCAAAGTGCTGCACACCGAGGGACTCGACGCCTACGTCGTACGCAGGCTCAACCTGCCCTTCCGCGACGTCGACTGGACCCGCTGGGACGACCTGCTGCGGCGCGTCCACCATCCGGCAGAACACGTGAAGGTGGCTCTGGTCGGCAAGTACATCGACCTGCCAGACGCCTACCTCTCGGTCGCGGAGGCGCTGCGGGCCGGCGGGTTCGCCCACGAGGCGAAGGTGCAGATCGACTGGGTGCCGTCCGACGAGTGCGCCAGCCCGGAGGGCGCCGCCCGGCAGCTGGCCGCCGCCGACGCGGTGCTGATCCCCGGCGGGTTCGGTATCCGCGGCCTGGAGGGCAAGATCGGCGCGCTCACCTACGCGCGCACCCACCAGATCCCTACCCTCGGCATCTGCCTGGGCTTGCAGTGCATGGTGATCGAGTACGCCCGCACCGAGCTCGGCCTGGACAGGGCCGACTCCACGGAGTTCGACCCCGACACCCCCGAGCCGGTCATCGCCACGATGGCCGAACAGCAGGCGTTCGTCGAAGGCGCCGGGGATCTCGGCGGCACGATGCGGCTCGGCCTCTACCCGGCCAACCTCAAGCCCGCAACCCTGGCCCGCGACCTCTACGGCGCCGACAAGGTCGAGGAGCGGCACCGGCACCGGTACGAGGTCAACAACGCCTACCGAGCGCAGCTGGAGGAAGCCGGCCTGGTGTTCTCCGGCACCAGTCCCGACAACAACCTGGTCGAGTTCGTCGAGTTGCCCCGAGAAACTCACCCGTACTACATCGCCACCCAGGCCCACCCCGAGCTGCGCAGCCGGCCGACCAAGGCGCATCCGCTCTTCGCCGGGCTGATCGGGGCCGCGATCGAGCGGCAGCGGGAGCTGGAGATCCCGATCGACCAGGCAGCGCTCCGCCGGGCCAGCCAGTGAGTCGAGTGGGTGACCAGCCCGAGGCCTGGCCCGTCGTCGAGTCACAGGACATCTGGCGGGGCGCTGCGCCGTTCGCGGTCCGTCGCGACACCCTGACCTCGCCCGAGGGCAGTGCGCCGTTCTCCCGGGTGGTCGTGGAGCATCCCGGTGCCTCGATCGTGCTGGCCCTGGACGAGGACGATCGGGTGCTGGTCGTGGAGCAGTACCGCCACGTCACCGGGCGCCGGCTGGTCGAGCTGCCGGCCGGGCTGTTGGACGTGCCGGGGGAGGATCCGCTGGTCTGCGCGCAGCGCGAACTGCTCGAGGAGGCCGGGTACGCCGCCCGCGAGTGGAGCCACCTGCTCAGCGTGTTCTCCAGTCCTGGCCTGATCGGCGAGATCCAGCACATCTACGTTGCCCGCGACCTGACCGAGGTGCCGGACCGGGGCGGCTTCGAGCTGGAGCACGAGGAGGCCGCGATGACGGTCTCCTGGGTGCCGTTCGACGACCTGCTACAGGCCTGTTGGGAGGGCAGGGTCCAGGACTCCCCGCTGGTGCTCGCGGTGATGGCGTACGCGCTGCGGCACCGATGACTGCCCGATGACCACTGTCGAGCCCGCGCTGCGGACCTATCTCGACCACCTGGTGGTCGAGCGAGGGGTCGCGGAGAACACCCTGAAGTCCTACCGGCGCGACCTGCGGCGGTATGCGGAGTTCCTGGCCGCGCGGGGTGTCGGTGACCTCGACGCGATCGACGAGGCGACGGTCAGCGCGTTCCTGATGGCACTGCGCGAGGGGTACGACGACCACCCGCCGCTCGCGGCCGGTTCGGCCGCCCGCACGGTGGTCGCGGTCCGCGGGTTCCACAAGTTCGCGGTCCGCGATGGCCTGGCCACCCGGGACCCCGCCGCCGGGGTGAAGCCGCCAGCGCCGCCGAAGCGGCTGCCCAAGGCGCTGCCGCTGGCCGATATCGAGGCGATCCTGGAGGCTGCGGCGGCACCCGGCACCGCGCTCGCGCTGCGAGACCGGGCACTGCTGGAGGTGCTCTATGCCACCGGCGCCCGGATCTCCGAGGCCGTCGGTCTCGACATCGACGACCTCGACCTGCCCGAGGACCCCGACGAGCTCGGCCGGGTGCTGCTGCGGGGCAAGGGCGGCAAGGAGCGGATCGTCCCGGTCGGCCGGTACGCGTGCGAGGCGGTTCGGAACTACCTGGCTCGCGCCCGGCCCGGGCTGGTCGCGGCCGGCAAGGGCACCCCGGCGTTGTTCCTCAATGCCCGCGGCGGCCGGCTGTCCCGGCAGAGCGCCTGGCGCGTACTCGTCGACACCGCTGATCGTGCCGGCGTCACCGCCGAGGTCTCCCCGCACACGCTGCGGCACAGCTTCGCCACCCACCTGCTCGACGCGGGCCGCGACGTCCGGGAGGTCCAGGAGTTCCTCGGCCACGCCTCGGTGACCACCACCGAGATCTACACGCTGGTCACCGTCGACAAGCTCCGCGAGGTCTACGCCACCGCCCGCCCGAGCCCGCGACTGACTCGACCGGAGCCGCTGGCATCCGAGTCTTCCGCGCACCGAATGGTGAACCTGACGGCTAGGCATCGTAAATCTAACGTCGACGTCATGGATGTGACCAGATGGCCCGTAAGCACGGGATGGGCGATACGGACATCCTCCACGCGTAGAACGCGATCCGCCTTGTCGAGATCGAGTACGACAGCGAAGGCCGGCTGCTCGTCATTGGACCTGCTGCCGACGGCACGCTGGTCGAGTTCGTCGCGTGCAGGGCGACGGCCAACCCGTCATCCACGCGATGCCATTGCAACCGAAGAATGAACGATTCCTGTGAAGGGGTGAGAAACATGGCAACCAAGACCAAAGACGACCTCAAGGCCGCGATCGACGCGACGCCTGTTCAGCCGCACGAGCCGACACGCTCCGTGGATCATTGCGGCGAACAAGCAGATCGGGAAGGCCGGAGCTGGGATGCAGTTGCGGCCGCTGGCGCGGCCGGTGACCCGTGGACGATCATCGGTGCGGCACTGGGCACGTCGAAGCAGAACGCGTACCAACGGTCGGGAAGTGACGGCTTCTGCGGTCTGGCGTCGGATCGCAGTCGCCTGATGACTGGAATCCGACGCGCGAAGTGTAGGCAACGAGTTCGCCACCCACCTGCTCGACGCCGGTCGCGACGTCCGCGAGGTCTACGCCACCGCGCACCCCCGAGCCCGCGACTGATCGGCCTGTCTCCTGTTGGGCCCGTCCTACTTCTCGATCCGGACCGGGGTCGACACGACGGCGGGGTAGTCATGGAGAGCCCAGGAGAGCTCGTCCTCACCACTGGCCGCGATCGGCACGGTGACGCGCATCTGGAACACCGTCGAACCCTGTGGAGGAATCGGACCGGCGGCCTCGCAGTTGAGCTGGTACGTCTCGACCACTCCGCTGCGTTTGAGCGCCACGTCGTAGCTCGGGCATTCCGTGAAGTCCAGGGATTGTGCCGAGTCGTTGGCAAGCGTGACCGTGAAGTCGGCGGCCTGCCCTGCGGTGAGTACCTCGGGGACCTCGATCGTGGCCGACAGCGGAAGCTGCTGTGTTGCGGGCTCCACTTGGTCGGCAGCCAGAGACAAGAGTCTCGGAGGGCCGCAGGAGAGTGGCACCCAGGCGCCGTTGAGCTCGTACGTGCGCGAGTCGATGCCGACCTGGAGCTCCTTGGCGATGACCGAGTCTGCGCACCCGCCTGGCGCGCCCACCATGAGCGACGCCGCCTGTTGTGGCGCCAGCGTGATTGGTTCCTTCGGGAGGTCTGCGGTGTCGATCTTGGCGGACTCGCCGTTGTCGGCGGTCGCCTGAGCGGAGATCTCGCTGGGGAGTGTGCAGGCGCTCTCGGACTCGTTGACGACGCTAACCAGCTGCGTAGCCATGTCGTGCCAGGCCCCGGTCCGCCCGAGCGCGAGAGACACGTCGCTTGTGTCGCATGACTTCACTGCGACCGTGCCCGGTCGCGTAGGTCGGGTGGCGGTCCACGGGACTGCCTCGGCCGCCGACTTGCCGGTCGCGTCGAGCGCGGCGGTCTCCGGAGAAGCCCCGCGGGCGCCCACAAGCACGATCGTGGCGACCGAGGCGAGACCCAGACCAGCTATCCCGAGTCCCGCTCCGGTGAGGACCCGCCGTCGCCGGAGTCGCCGCGAGATCACGTTCGGGTCCACGGCACCCCTCTCAAGGAGGGCCTGGTCGCCCTCCTAACTTGTTAAGTGTCCGCTCAGAGCGCGATTTCCACGCGAAGCCAAGAATTCCTGGATCGGTCTAGACCGCACGAAGGTCGGCGGCTCGCTCTTGCGGCAGGATGGTCGGGTGACTCGACGTTCGCTTTCGTCTCGTGACGGCTGGCGTCCGCGGGCCTCGGGCGAGGTGCGCGGAGCAACGGCCGCGACCGCGATCCTGGACTGGGCGTCGCCCGAGGTACGAGGACTGCTTGCGGAGATATCCGGTACGCCGGACCGACGCGTGTTGCTTCAGCAGGCGCACCGGCTGGTGAGCGCGCGGGTTTCGCCCCGGTACGCGATCGAGGAGATTCAGCCGGCATCGGTCACCCTGCGGCGTGGGCGCGGGTCTTGCAGTCAGCGACTGGCCGTGCTCGAGGCCGTTGCCCGCGGGGCAGGCATGCGTACCCGGGTCCGCGGGCTCCTGGTGGCGGGGGAGTTCTGGTACGCCCGATTTCCTCGGGATCACTAGGCGAGATTGGCGCGGCGTTGAGCGGACGTGAAGGCGAGGAACTCTTCGAACTCCTCGTCGTCCGGCCAGATCGCCGGATCGGCCAGATCTGCCGGGTTGTGGATCGTCTCGGCCCGCCTCTTCATGGCGCCAATGTCGTTCAGGCGCCCGGATGCCCTGCGATCGGCTTCGGACTCGGGGTTTGTCGTCATGGCTGCCTCCGGACGGATCGTGGACCGGTCCCAGTGTGTCACTTGAGGCCGGCAGATCTCGATGATCCAACACCCAGCAGAGGTTTTGATTCTCGCTGTGGGCTCAAGACGTTCGTGGCGGCTGCGCGGCGTGGAGTCCGAGATAGTGCGCGAGGGCGAAGTCGACTTCCGCGAGCTGGTCACCGGTCAGGTAGTCGACGGGGTCACCGTGTACGTAGTCGGTGTCGATCGACCGCACTTGATCCACGAGCATCCGGGTCATTCTTCCGGCTATTTCGATCTCGGGTCGGTGGATCGCTGGCTGAGCCGATGTCGAGGTAGGCACGACGGTGACCACGGACAACGGCGACTGCGACGGGGAGACGACAAGACCGAGCCGTTTGCCGCGCTGCTCGTGGCCGCGAGCCCGGCCCAGGTCTATCCGGTAGACCGCTCCCCGGATCACCAGGCCTCGGGCTCCGCGTCGAGGTCCTCGTTCGCGATGGCCGCCGCGTCCGCACGGAATTGTTCAATCCACTGTTCGTGGTCCAGCAGCCGCAACGCGCGGCGAAGCGTGTCGGACGTACTCTCGCCTGGTCGCGCGGCCTCGCGGAGGATCCGCTCGTCGTCCTTGGTGGGCCGGAACCCGATCGAGGTAGCCATGGTCCCCAGCGTACCGCGTGTCCAACAATTGTCGAACAACCCATGCTGATCGACTTGTCGACAAAGCTCCGGCGCGCCTCCCGCGCGAGGGACGCTGGGGTCGGTGTACTGGGACGAGCAGCAGTCACCAACCTTTCAGGAGAGGCATCAGTGTGAACGACTACGGCGCAGGCTCTTTCGGCAGCAGTGCTTCCGAGATCCCGCCGCTGGTTCGCCGCCCTCTTGTGACCGGCCCGGATGCGAGCGCAGCGACCGAGCCGACTTCCCCCGCAGGAGCGCAGCCAGTGAGCATCATTCCGACCCAATCCGAGCCGGTCCAGCCCGAGCCCGAGGTCGTGATGGGTCCGACGGGTCGGCCATTGCCGACCTTCCCCGAGCCGAAACCGCTGACCAGCCACGGCAACGCCCGGGTGATCGCGATGTGCAACCAGAAGGGCGGGGTCGGCAAGACCACGACCACGATCAACCTGGGTGCTTCGCTGGCCGAGTTCGGCCGCAAGGTGTTGCTGGTCGACTTCGACCCGCAAGGCTCGCTCTCGGTCGGGCTGGGGCTGAACCCGCACGAGATGGAGGCGTCGGTCTACAACCTGCTGATGGACCGCGAGACCACACTCGACGAGGTCATCGTGCCGACGAACGTGCCGGGGATGGACCTGTTGCCCAGCAACATCGACCTCTCGGCCGCCGAGGTGCAGCTGGTGCAGGAGGTCGCCCGCGAGCAGACGCTGCAGCGGGTGCTGGCCCCGGCGATCGCCGACTACGACGTGATCCTGGTCGACTGTCAGCCGTCCCTGGGGCTGCTGACGGTCAACGCGCTGACCGCCGCCGACGGGGTGATCGTGCCTCTGGAGTGCGAGTACTTCGCGTTGCGCGGCGTCGCGCTGCTCAAGACCACCATCGACAAGGTCCGCGAGCGGCTCAACCCGAAGCTGAAGATCGACGGCGTGCTCGGCACGATGTTCGACGGCCGCACCCTGCACGCACGCGAGGTGATGGAGCGGCTGGTCCAGGCGTGGGGCGACACGGTCTTCCACACGGTGATCCGGCGCACCATCAAGTTCTCCGACGCGACCGTCGCGGGCGAGCCGATCACGACCTACGCCGCGGGCACACCCGGCGCCGACTCCTACCGCACCTTGGCCAAGGAGGTGGTGGCGCGGTGTCTGGACGGGTGAGCGGCAGGATCAAGCACGACGAGAAGATGACGGTCTACATCACCTCCGAGGAGTTGCTCGACCTGGAGCACGCCCGGCTCGCGCTGCGGCGTACGCTGGGCACCGCGGTCGACCGGGGCCGTCTGGTGAGGGCAGCGGTTGCGTTGGCGCTGGCGGATCTCGAGGAGCACGGCGAGCAGAGTGCGCTCGCACGACGACTGACACAGGCATGACGGTAGCGACCCAGACAACCGGAGAAGGTGGCTTCGAGCTCAAGCTCGACAACTTCGAAGGCCCGTTCGACCTGCTGCTCAGCCTGATCGCCAAGCACAAGCTCGACATCACCGAGATCGCGCTGTCGGCAGTCACCGACGAGTTCATCGCACACATCCGTGGTGCAGGCGACGACTGGGACCTGGAGCAGACCTCGTCGTTCCTCGTGGTGGCCTCCACGCTGCTCGACCTCAAAGCCGCTCGGCTGCTGCCCGCGGGCGACGTCGAGGACGAAGAGGACTTCGCGCTGCTGGAGGCACGCGACCTGCTTTTCGCCCGGCTGCTGCAGTACAAGGCGTTCAAACAGGTCGCCGGGATCCTCCAAGAGCGGCTGGCAGGGGAGTCACGCAAGTACCCGCGGGCGGTCGGCCTGGAGGAGCGGTACGCCGGGCTGCTGCCCGAGGTGCTGATCGGCCTGGGCCTGGAGGAGTTCGCCGCGCTCGCGGCCAAGGCGATGGAGCCCAAGCCGGTGCTCGAGATCGGCTTCGGGCACCTGCACGCGCCCACGGTCAGCGTGAAGGAGCAGGCCGGGATCGTCGTCGACCGGCTGCGCCGCACCGGCACGATGACGTTCCGTGCGCTCTGCGGCGACGCCCCCGACACGCTGACCCGGGTCGCCCGGTTCCTGTCGTTGCTGGAGCTGTTCCGTGAGGGCGCTGTTGCCTTCGACCAGGTCAGCCCGCTGGGCGAGCTGACCGTGCGCTGGACCGGCAGCGAGGACGGCGAGGTCACCATCACCGACGAGTTCGACGGGGCCTCTGACGACCAAGCAGAAGAGCATGGAGTGGAAGCAGAAGATGACAGCGATGACCCAGATGAGTGAACCGTCGACGGGGCCAGACACCCTCGCCGTCCCCGTGGCCGATCTCACGCCGGCCCTGGAGGCAGTGCTGATGGTGGCCGATCAGCCGCTGGACCACCTCGCTCTCGCGGCGGCGGTCGGCTATCCACCCGACGAGGTGCGCGCGGCGCTGGAGACACTGGCCGGAGAGTACACCGAGCAACAGCGTGGCTTCGACCTGCGCAACGTGGCGGGCGGGTGGCGCTACTACACCCGGGAGGAGTACGCCCCGGTCGTCGAGCGCTTCGTGCTGGAGGGCCAGCAGGCGCGGCTGACCCAGGCAGCGCTGGAGACCCTCGCGGTCGTCGCGTACCGGCAGCCGGTCAGCCGCGCCCGGGTCTCCGCGATCCGCGGTGTGAACGTCGACGGCGTGATGCGTACGCTTGTCTCCCGCGGCCTGGTCGAGGAGGCAGGCCAGGAGGCCGAGACCACCGCGACGCTCTATCGCACCACCTCCTACTTCCTCGAGCGCATCGGTGTCGGCTCGCTCGACGAGCTGCCCGAGCTGGCGCCGTTCCTTCCGGAGATGGACGACCTCGACGAGATCGATCTCGGCGAGGCGCATGACTGAGCCACCGGACGGCACCGGCCTGATCCGGCTGCAGAAGCTGCTGGCCCAAAGCGGCGTCGGCAGCCGCCGCAAGTGCGAGGAGTTGATGCTCGGCGGGCTCGTCGAGGTCGACGGGGAGGTCGTCACCCGGCTCGGCACCAAGGTCGACCCGGCCCACGCAGTGATCCGCGTCGACGGCAAGCGGCTCCCGCCGGTCAGCCCGTACGTCTACCTGGTGCTGAACAAGCCCCGCGGCGTCGTCTCGACGATGTCCGACCCGCAGGGCCGTCGCACCCTGAGCGACCTGGTCGGCGACCGGCCGGAGCGGCTGTTCCACGTCGGCCGGCTCGACACCGACACCGAGGGACTGATTCTGCTCACCAACGACGGCGACTTCGCCCAGCGCATCGCCCACCCGTCGTACGAGCTGGACAAGACCTACGTCGCCGAGGTCTCCGGCGTGGTCGAGAAGGCGACGCTGCGCCGGCTGCGTGCCGGCGTGACGCTCGACGATGGGCCGGTCGAGGTGCACGGTTGTCGAGTCGTCTCCACCAGCAGGTCCCGCAGCATCGTCGAGCTCACCATCCACGAAGGCCGCAACCGGATCGTGCGCCGGCTGCTGGACGAGGTCGGCCACCCGGTGACCCGGCTGACCCGGACCGCGATCGGCCCGGTCGTGCTGCGCGGACTGAAGGTGGGGGAGCTTCGCGAGCTGACCCGCGACGAGCTGGGCACGCTGCTCGACTAGGGTGCTCGGCAATGGTGCCGGACTGGGGTGCTGGGACGCAGGAGGTGACGTGATGGGAGTGCGCGCGATCCGTGGCGCGACCCAGCTCGAAGAGGACGTTCGTGAGCACCTGCTCGAGCGGGTCGCCGAGATGGTCCAAGGCGTCATCGACGCCAACGGCCTGGCCGTCGACGACTTCATCAGCATCATCTTCACCTCGACCTCCGACCTGGTCTCCGAGTTCCCCGCGTACGCCGCGCGCCGGCTCGGCTTCGGCGAGGTGCCGCTGATCTGCGCCCGGGAATTGGAGATCGAGGGCTCGATGCCCCGGGTCGTCCGGATGCTCGCCCACGTCGAGACCGAGCTGCCGCGTGCCGACATCACCCACGTGTACCTGCACGGCGCCGCCCATCTGCGCCGCGACCTGACCCGGGTGCAGGAAGTCAGGGACGCGTGACGACCCTCGCCGTCTCCGATCAGCTGCCCCACCCCGTACTCGTCGTCGGCGCCGGGCTGCTCGGCACCTCGATCGGTCTGGCCCTCTCGGCCGCGGGGATAGAGGTGCTGCTGCGCGACAGCAGCCCCGAGCACCTGCGGACGGCGTCAGGCCTGGGCGCCGGCCGTGCCGCCGGTCCCCAGGACAGGCCGGGGCTGGTCGTGGTGGCGGTCCCGCCCGACCACGTCGGAGCAGCGGTGGCCGAGGCACTGAACACGACCGAGGCGATCGTGACCGATGTCGGCAGCGTGAAATCGGCGCCGCTCGCGGAGGTGGCGGCGAGCGTCGATGCCGAGGCGCTGACCCGCTATGTCGGCAGTCACCCGATGGCGGGCAGCGAGCGATCCGGGCCGCTGGCAGCGAGCGCCCGGCTGTTCGAGGGTCGTCCCTGGGCGATCACGCCGCACGCCACCTCCTCGGCCGACGCGACCGCCGCCGTACACGCCTTGGCCGAGGCTTGTGGCGCGACCGCCTTCGACTACACGCCCGACGACCACGACCGGGCAGTCGCGCGCACATCCCATCTGCCCCATCTGATGGCGGTGCTCGTCGCCGGCCAGATGGCGAGAGCGGAAGGGACCGACCTGGCGCTGAGCGGCCAAGGCGTACGCGACGTGACCCGGATCGCGGCGGGCGATCCCCAGCTGTGGCGGCAGATCATCGGCGCCAACCGGCAGGCTGTCGCCGGGCTGCTGCGGGAGGTGCGCAGGGAGCTGGACGCGCTGGTCGGCGCGTTGGAGACCGATGATCGCGCCACGCTGGTCGGACTGCTGGAGCAGGGCAATGTCGGCACCGCCGCGATCCCCGGCAAGCACGGCGGCCCACCCGTACCGGAGACGTCCGTCTTCGTCGCGGTGCCCGACCACCCCGGCGAGCTGGCGCGCTTGTTCGCCGACGTCGGCGAGAGCGGGGTCAACATCGAAGACCTGCGGATCGACCACGACCCGGGCCGGCCGGTCGGGCTCGTGGAACTCTCGGTCGCCACCCACAGCGCCGATCGTCTCCACGAAGAGCTGCGCGCGAGGGGCTGGTCGACGCACGCGTAAGGGTCTCGATACGCGCCTCCTTCGTCGGCGCACTCGACCAGCGACCCGGTGATCGAGTGCCCGGCGAGGAACGAGACGGGTGTATCCAGATCAACCGATAGGATCGCGCGGGTGAGCAGCAGGGTGGTCGTCGCGATCGACGGTACGTCGGGGTCCGGTAAGTCGAGCACCTCGCGCGGCGTCGCCTCCCGGCTGGGTTTGCGCTACCTCGACACGGGCGCGATGTTCCGGGCGATGACCTGGTGGATGCTGGAGCACGGGATCGACGTGCACGATGCCGAGGCCGTTGCGGCGGGCAGCAGCGAGCCGCTGATCGAATCGGGCACCGACCCGCTCGCTCCCACGATCCACGTCGACGGCATCGACGTCGCCGGGCCGATCCGGTCGGCGGAGGTGACCGCGGCGGTGAGCCCGGTGAGCACCGTGCCGGCCGTGCGTCAGCGACTGCTGGAGCTCCAGCGCGCGCTGATCGGAGACGGTGGCATCGTCGTCGAGGGCCGCGACATCGGGTCGATCGTCTGGCCGCAAGCCGAGGTCAAGGTCTACATGAGCGCCGACGTCGAGGCACGCGCCGCCCGTCGCATCCAGGAGCACGAGCATCTCGGCGACGTGAATGCCGCCCGCGAGGGCCTGCTGACGCGCGACCGGATCGACTCGGGCCGTGCGGCGGCGCCACTCAAGCAGGCCGACGGTGCCGTACACCTCGACACGACGGACTACACCCTCGACCAGGTCATCGACATCGTGACCGAGCTGGTCGAGGAAGCCGGCGCGTGACCGACCTGCCGCGGCTGGACGGCGTACGAGTGCCGCGGTCGCCCGCGTTGCTGCTCCGGCCCGCGGCACGGATGTTCGTATGCTCGCGCTGGGATCTGCGGGTCCATGCGGCGGACAAAGTCCCGGCTAACGGGCCGGTGATCCTGGCTGCCAACCATGTCGGCTGGCTCGATGGCCCGCTGATGGTGGTGACCTCGCCGCGACGAGTGCGTACGCTGACCAAGCTGGAAGAGTTCGAGGGCAAGACCGGCGTCCTTCTGCGCGCGGCCGGCCAGATCCCGCTCGACCGGTTCCATCCCGACCCGAGAGCCGTCAAGACCGCGCTGAAGGTGCTCGACAGCGGGGGAGCGGTCGGCATCTTCCCCGAGGGCACCCGCGGTGCTGGCGACTTTGCGCGGCTCCATGGAGGTACGGCCTACCTGGCCCTGGTCAGCGGCGCGCCCGTCGTACCCGTCGCGTTCCTCGGCACCCGGCTGCCCGGCGGCGCCATCAGCTCGGTGCCGCCGAAGGGCTCCCGATTCGACGTGGTGTACGGCGACCCTGTGTACTGGGGGAAGCACCCATGGCCCCGCACGCGGACGCTCGTGCGAGGCACGACCGACGAGCTCGCCCGCGCGCTGCGAGCGCACGTCGCGCAGGCCCAGATGCTGACCGGACGCCAACTACCAGGCCCCGTTCCTGCTGAGGAAGAACCATGACCGAGAACACGCGCGTACCCGTCCTTGCAGTCGTCGGGCGGCCCAACGTCGGCAAGTCCACGCTGGTCAACCGCTTCATCGGCCGGCGCGAGGCCGTCGTGCAGGACAAGCCCGGTGTGACCCGCGACCGCGTCTCCTACGACGCGATCTGGAACGGCCGCGCCTTCACCGTCGTCGACACCGGCGGCTGGGACCCCGACGCCAGGGGCCTCGCCGAGCGGATCGCGGCGCAAGCCGAGATCGCCGTCGGCGTCGCCGACGCGGTGCTGTTCGTCGTGGACGCGACCGTCGGCATCACAGACGCCGACGAGGCAGTCGTCCGCATTCTGCGCAAGAGCAAGAAGCCGGTCGTGCTCGCCGCCAACAAGGTCGACGACCAGCGCGGCGAGGCCGAGGCGTTCGGGCTGTGGAACCTGGGCCTGGGCGAGCCGTACCCGGTCTCGGCCGTACACGGTCGCGGCACCGGTGACCTGCTCGACGCCGTGCTCGTGGCCCTGCCGGAGGCGCCGTCGGAGCTGGAGACGGAGATCGGTGGCCCCCGCCGGGTGGCGATCGTGGGGAAGCCGAACGTCGGCAAGTCCTCACTGCTCAACAGGCTGGCAGGGGAGGACCGGGTCGTCGTCGACGATGCCGCGGGCACAACCGTCGATCCTGTGGACGAGCTGGTCGAGCTCGGCGGGCGGACCTGGCGGTTCATCGACACCGCGGGCATCCGCAAGCGGGTCAAGGAGGCATCCGGCCACGAGTACTACGCGTCGCTGCGCACCGGCGCGGCGATCGAGCGCGCCGAGGTCTGCGTGATGGTCGTCGACGGGTCCCAGCCGCTCTCGGAGCAGGACACCCGGATCATCAGCCAGGTCGCCGAGGCCGGCCGCGCCCTGGTGATCGCCTTCAACAAGTGGGATCTGGTCGACGAGGAACGGCGCTACTACCTGGACAAGGAGATCGAGCGCGAGTTGGTACGCGTGCAGTGGGCCCCGCGGGTCAACATCACCGCCCGCACGGGCTGGCACATCGACCGCCTCGTACCGGCCCTGGACAAGGCGCTGGAAGGCTGGGAGACCCGGGTGTCCACCGGGCAGCTCAACGCGTTCCTCGGCCGGCTTGTCGCCGAGCACCCGCACCCGGTGCGCAGCGGCAAGCAGCCCAAGGTGCTCTTCGCCACGCAGGCATCGACCGAGCCGCCGACGTTCATCCTGTTCACCAGCGGCAAGCTCGAGGCCTCCTACTTGCGCTACATCGAGCGCCGGCTGCGGGAAGAGTTCGGCTTCGCCGGCACCCCGATCCACCTCCAGCAACGGCCGCGGGTCAAGAAGAGATAGCGGTGTCCTTGCCGGGCTAGACGGCGATGTCGGTCGGCCACCCGTGGTCGAGCAGGTAGCTCCGCACGCGCTGAATGTCGGACTCGGAGGGGAGCTCGTCGGTGACCGAGGCGATGGCGGTGCCGACGTCGACGCGGTCGGCCGGGATCGCTCCGGCGTCGATCAGTGCGTGACTGACCGTTGCCACCTCGTCGTCGCTGAGCCGGCGGCGCAGGAGCATGAGCAGGGGTGAGACGTCCTGGGTCGGGACACCGCTCGGGTAGCCGTCCCGAAGCCAGGCCAGGATCCGGGAGACCATGCCGTTGCCCGAGGGCTCGGCGGCGCGGGGTGGTCCTGCCAGCGGCCACCCGACGGCGGCGAGCCGAGCCGACACGCGCGTGAGGTCGTCGTCGAGTGCCGGCCCGTGCAGGACCTCCGCGGCGCGTGCCTGGATGACGCCGTGCGACAACAGCGTGTGGCCGGACTCCGCCTCGGTGGCGAGCGTGCTCACCAGGGTGTCCAGTTCCTCCTGGGTGAGGTGTCGGCGCAAGATCCCGTAGAGCGCGACGTAGTCGTGCTCGGGTACTCCGTTGGGGTAGCCCTGCCGAAGCCAGCCCAGGACGTGTTGTACGACGCCGTCGATGACTGCCACGTCCCTCAGCCCTTGGGGACCAGGGTCGGGTAGATGTGCTCGAAGCTGACCGCCTTGCCGAAGCCGCCGGCCAGGATCACGGTCAGGCCGACGGCGATGGCCAGGGCCACGATGAGGAAACAGAGCCCGGCGAGGGCGAGGCGCGCTCCGGACCCACCCGGCGCGTTGCCCGTCTCGTCCGGCTCGGTGAGCGCGAGCTGACGGGCACCGAGCGCGAACACGAACGGCAGGCCTACGCCGAGCACCAGTCCGGCGACCACCACCTGCCAGGCGGCTTTCATGAACAGGTCGAACATCGGTTGCTCCTCACGCCGCGACAGCGGACTTGTCCTGGGGCTCATCCTCCCAGGCGTCGTTGACATTGTGGGCGCCCACGGGCTTGCGCTGGGAGCGACGCCAGATGAGCAGGGATATCGCGATCAGGAGGGCGACCATCACGATCGGGCCGATTGCGTACCCGAAGACGTGGCCGATAAGCCACATCACCGCGCCGACGGTTGCCGCCGCGGGCAGTGTGATCACCCAGGCGACGATCATGCGGCCGGCCACTCTCCAACGGACCTCGGCGCCGGGGCGGCCCAGGCCGGAGCCGAGGATCGAGCCCGAGGTCACATGCGTGGTCGAGAGGGCGAAGCCGAGGTGGCTCGAGGCCAGGATGACGACGGCCGAGGATGCCTCGGCAGCCATGCCCTGGGGCGTGCTGATCTCGACCAGGCCCTTGCCGACGGTCCGGATGATCCGCCAGCCGCCGCAGTAGGTACCCAACGAGATCGCGAGCGCGCAGGCGGCCTTGACCCACAGTGGCACCGAGGTGGTGTCCTGCCAGGAGCCGGACGCGAGCAGCGCCAGGGTGATCACGCCCATCGTCTTCTGGGCGTCATTGGTGCCGTGTGCGAGCGAGACCATGGAAGCGCTGCCGACCTGGCCCCAGCGGAAGGCCCGCTCGGTGTGGGCCGCGAGCTTGCCGATGACCCGGAACACCAGCCAGGTGCCGAGAGCGGCGACCAAGGCGGCCAGGACCGGGGACATCAGCGCAGGCAGGATCAGCTTGCCGATGACGCCGTCCAGCTTGCTGCCGTCCCCAGCCCAGTTGACGCCTGACCAGCCGAGCCCGGCGATAGCCGCGCCGATCAATCCACCGAACAGGGCGTGGGAGGAACTGGAGGGAAGGCCGACCAGCCAGGTGAGCAGGTTCCAGACGACCCCGCCGATCAGTCCGGAGAGCACGATCAGCAGGAGTGCGCTCCCGCCACCGGACGTCAACGACGGATCAGGGGCTCCGGTCGAGTCCTGGATCTTGACGACCGCGTTGGTCACGGTCAGCGCGACCTCGACGCTCAGGAACGCACCGACCAGATTGAGTACGGCCGAGAGCGCGACCGCGACCCGAGGCGACAGGGCGCCGGTGGCGATGGAGGTGGCCATCGCGTTCGCAGTGTCGTGAAATCCGTTGGTGAAGTCGAAGCTCAACGCGACGATGATGACGAGGGCGAGCAGGATGTGCGCTTCCACGCCACCAGTGTTCGGATCGTCCGGTCCTCGGCGCAAGCCAGAACGGTGCATCCCGGGATGTGTTCACCTACTGTTCGCCCGTCGCCCGCCTGCTGTTGTCCCGCCTGCTGTTGGTCCAGGGCCGGTCCCGGCTGGTTTGCCGCGCGCGGCGATGGTGTAGAACGGGTGCATGGCTACTACAGCGTTCAAGGGCACCCCCGTCAACACCGCCGGAGAGCTGCCGGCTGTCGGCAGCGCGCTCCCGGCGTACTCGCTGGTCGGCAACGGCCTCGCAGAGGTCGCCTCCGGCGATATCGACGGCAAGGTCGTGCTCAACATCTTCCCGAGCGTCGACACCGGGGTGTGTGCCGCGAGCGTACGCCGGTTCAACGAGCTGGCCGCGGGCCTGGACGGCACCACCGTGGTCTGTGTGTCGGCTGACCTGCCGTTCGCGCAGGGCCGCTTCTGCGGTGCCGAGGGCATCGAGAACGTCACCACGGGTTCGAGCTTCCGCTCGTCGTTCGGCCAGGACTACGGCCTGACGATGACCGACGGACCCCTGGCCGGCCTGCTCGCCCGCGCCGTCGTGGTGGCCGACGCGGACGGTACCGTCCGCTACACCGAGCTCGTCCCTGAGATCACCCAGGAGCCGGACTACGACGCCGCGATCGCCGCACTCGGCTAAGAGCTCCCGCCAATCTCTAACGCTCCCGGTACTCCTCGGCGATCATCCACCGGTCCCGGAGGCGGAAGGCAGGGATCGTCTGGCGCTTGGCCTTGTTGGCAGCTGCCGTGCCGCATTCTAGGAGTGATTCACGCAAAATGGTCATCGGCGGACGGATGTCGCCAGAGGCTTGGCCGGCAAGGGCCAGACAGGCATGGTGAAGCCCCGGTGAGATTTACTCAGGATCACGAGCTCGCCCAGCACGCGTCAGCGCAGCTTGGTCGGCACGATCCGAGAGCTGCCGTTGTCGGCCTCGACCA
>JASGGG010000042.1:0-25549 GCA_047605165.1 Nocardioidaceae bacterium | reverse complement strand
CCCGACGATTGGCCGGGCCGGGGAAGGAGCCCGATGACCGAGTTGCTGGAGATCGAGCATCTGAGCGTACGCTTCGGCCGGCCCTCGCGGCTGTCGCGGGCTCTGGGCACGGCACACGACCCCGTCGTCGCCGTGGACGACGTCAGCCTGACCGTGCGGGCCGGCACGGCAGTCGGCATCGTGGGCGAGTCCGGATCGGGCAAGTCGACCTTGATGCGCACCGTGTTGGGGCTGCACGAACCGGCCGGCGGCGCCGTCCGCTTCCGAGGTGAACGGCTCGGCCGGCGCCGCGACCTGGCCACCCGCCGGGCGATCCAGATGGTCTTCCAGGATCCCGGCACGACCCTGAACCCGGCGCGGAGTGTCGGCTCCACCTTGGCGGAAGTGCTGCGCGTCCACGACGTCGTGCCCGCCAACCAGGTGGAGGCCCGGGTCCTGGAGCTGCTGGATCTCGTGCACCTCTCCGGCTCGCTCAGCGACGCACGGCCCCGCCGCCTGTCAGGTGGGCAGAAGCAGCGCGTCGCCATCGCCCGGGCGCTGGCGCTCCAACCGGAGTTGTTGATCGCCGACGAAGCGACGAGCGCGCTGGACGTGGTGGTGCAGGCGAATGTGCTCGACCTGTTGGCCGAGCTGCGCGAGTCGACAGGCATCACGCTCGTGTGCATCACTCACGACCTGGACCTGGTGCGCTACGTGTGCGACACCGCCGTCGTGATGCGCGCGGGGAAGGTCGTGGAGCGAGGCGAGGTCGGCCAGGTGTTCCAGACCCCGGCCGATCCCTACACCGCGGAGTTGATCGCCGCCGCACCACTGTTGCCCGCGGGCACCGGAGGACAGCCGCAATGACCACCCGCCGCCAGGCCAAGGCGGCCGAGATCGCGCGCTCGGCGATCGGGCCGCTGAGCGCCCAAGGCGTCCACAACGTGAGCCTGTCCGATTTGGGCGCCAGCCTCGGCATGACCGGTGCCCACCTGCTCTACTACTTCGAGTCCAAGAACGAGCTGTTCATGGCGGCGCTCCGCATCGTCGAGAAGGATCTGCACGACCACGCGCAAAGCACCTTCACGACCATGGAGTCGGCACGAGAGCGATGGGAGTGGCTGCTGGAGAACGGATCCCCGAGCGGCCTGGACGACAGCGGCCTGCTGATGTGGCTGGAAGCGTGGGCGGAAGCCGTGCACCAGGAGGACGTGCTCCGGCTCGTCGCCGAACTGGAGCACAACTGGCAGAGCCTGCTCCGGGAGACCCTCGCGTACGCGGTCGCCCGTGGGGAGCTTCCCGCCGACCTCGACATCGACCCGATCGCCGAGGGGGCCTCCGCGCTGCTGGACGGGCTCACCCTGCGCGTCGTCGTGGGCTACCGGCCCGTCGATCACGACGCTGCGATAGCGATCGCCAGGAGATTCCTCGGCCCGTTGCTGCCCTGGCAGCCCGCGACCGCGGCCGGCCCAGCGACAGGCCCGACAACCGGCCCAACAGCCGGCCCAGCGACAGACAAGGATGTAGTGAAGTGACCGATACCTGGCGGATGCCCGCCGAGACCGCGCCGCACGAGCGGACCTGGATGGCCTGGCCGTCGGCTCCGTACACGCTGGGCGAGACCGCCGCCGAGGCCGACGCGGCGTGGACCGCCTGGGCGGCGGTGGCAAACGCGGTGGTCGAGCACGAGCCGCTCTCGATGCTGGTGCCACCGGACGGCGTCGTCGAGGCGAAGCGCCGGCTCTCCGCCTCCGTCGAGTTGTACGAGTGCCCGCTCGACGACGCCTGGTACCGCGACATCGGCCCCACCTTCGTGGTCGGCGACGACGGCCAGCTCGGCGCGGTCAACTGGGTTTTCAACGGCTGGGGCGCGCAGGAGTGGGCGACCTGGGAGCACGACGCCGTGGCCAGTGACGTCGCCACCCTGGCCAGCGGCGCCACCCGGATCGACTCGCGCCTGGTCACCGAGGGAGGTGGCCTGCATACCGACGGCCAGGGGACGTTCCTGCTGACCGACACCGTCCAGCTCGACCCCGGGCGCAATCCGGGATGGTCCCGCGCCGACGTCGAGCAGGAGCTGAGTCACACCCTCGGCGGAGAGCAATTCATCTGGCTCCCCCGGGGCCTGACCCGCGACTCACTGCGCTACGGCACCCGCGGTCACGTCGATATCGTGGCCACCTTCTCCGCGCCCGGGCAGTTGCTCGTGCACGACCAGCGCGACGAGTCACACCCCGATCACGCAGTCACCCTCGAGGTGCTCGATGTCCTGGGGCGGGCCACCGACGCCGCCGGCAGGCGCCTGGAGATCACCCGGCTGCCCGCGCCCAAGGCGCTGTCGGACGCCGACGGCTATGTCGACTACAGCTACGTCAACCATTTCGTGCTCAACGGCGCTGTGATCACCTGTACGTTCGCGGACCCGGTCGACGACGAGGCGGCGGAAATCCTGGCCGCCGCGTACCCCGGCAGGGTCCTCGTGCCCGTCGATGCCCGTCCGCTGTTCGCCCGTGGCGGCGGGGTGCACTGCATCACGCAGCAACAGCCTGCCGCGAAACCGGGAACAGGAGCCGCCTCGTGAAGACCATCGTCGCCGACACCCAACCGTCGTTCGCTCGAGTTCACCCGAGCAAGCGGCCGGCTCTGACCGTCGGCCTGGTGCAGACCCGATGGCACGAGGATCCCGCCGAACACCGCGCGGTGTTGGAGGACGGCATCGGCTCCGCGGCCGCGGCCGGTGCGGAGATCGTGTTCCTGCCCGAGCTGACGCTGTCGCGGTATCCGGCAGACACTCGGCCCACCGGCAGGCCCGCGGACCTGGCCGAGCCGCTCGACAGCGGACCGACCTACGCTCTCGCGGCCACCGCGGCGGCACGTCATGGCGTGGTGGTGCACGCTTCGCTGTACGAGCGCGCCGACAGCCCAGCAGACAGCGCCGACGACGGGCTCGGCTTCAACACCGCGATCCTCGTCTCCCCCGACGGCTCGCTGCTGGCCGCCACCCGCAAGCTGCACATCCCGGTGACCGCCGGCTACTACGAAGACCACTACTTCCGGCCTGGGCCAGCGGCCGACCCGTATCCCGTCGTGGACGTGGCGCTGCCGGCCGCGCCGCGCCTGGGGCTACCCACCTGCTGGGACGAGTGGTTCCCGGAGGTCGCGCGTGCGTACTCCCTCGGCGGAGCCGAGGTGCTCGCGTACCCGACGGCGATCGGCTCGGAGCCGGATCATCCCGACTTCGACACCCAGCCGCTGTGGCAGCAGGTGATCGTCGGCAACGGCATCTCCAGCGGACTGTTCATGGTGGTACCCAACCGATGGGGCAACGAGGGACTCATCACGTTCTACGGCTCGTCGTTCGTCAGCGACCCGTACGGCCGGGTGCTGGTCAGCGCGCCCCGCGACGCCGATGCGGCACTGGTGGCGACCCTCGACCTCGCTCAGCGCGGCGACTGGCTCGAGCTCTTCCCGTTCCTGAGGACCCGCCGGCCCGACACCTACGGCATCCTGTCGCGGGAGCCGGCGCGATGAACACCCTCTACGTCGCCCGCCGCATCCACACCCTGGCCGATGACGACCCCTCCGCGACCGGTGTCCTGGTCGGCGACGGCGCGGTCGTCGCCGTAGGCGATGCCCCTACTCTGCGCGCCGACGCGACCAGGGTCGTCGATTTCGGTGACGCCGCGATCACCCCCGGCCTCGTCGACGGCCACAGTCACCCGGTGCTGGGGCTGACCCTCACCCAAGGCGTCGATCTGACCGACCTGCTCGACCTCGACCAGGTCCGGTCCGCCCTCGTGGCCGCCCGCGATCGGCTCGCCCCCGGCGAATGGCTGCGGGCGTGGGCCCTCAACCCGGTGATCTTCGGCGACCACGAGCCGTCGCCGGAGGCGCTCGCGCCGGCGCTCGACGACGTGCCGGCGTTTCTCTGGCTCTACGACGGCCACTCGGCGATCGCCTCGCGGGAGGCGCTGTCACGTGCGGGCATCACCGGCGCCCGCGACTTCGCCTCCAGCGCGCGGATCGCGGTCGATGCGTCCGGGCAGCCGACGGGCTGGCTCCTGGAGGCCGAGGCCGCCGAGCTTGTCGAGCGAGTCATTCCCGAGCCGTCCGTCGGGGAGTGGACCGAGATGCTGGACCGGCTGCTCCACAGCATGGCGGCCACCGGCTATACCGGTCTGCACGCGATGGACTTCGACGATCCGGCAGAGCAGCTGTTGACGCGGCTGGAGGAGCAAGGCGAGCTGCCCCTGCGCTATGCGGCCAACCCGATGCTCATGCCCGACGACGACGGCGCCGATGCGGTGCTGCGCCGACAGCGGTCCGGTGGGCGGCGCTGGCGTGTCGAGGGCGTGAAGCTGGTGGTCGACGGCACCGTGGACGGTGGCACCGCCTGGTTGGAGTACCCCGACACCCACGGCGAGGGGATCACCGCGCTGTGGCGCGACCTCGACGCCTTCCGGGAAGCCGTCGGCACGCTCCACCGAGCCGGCGTCAACTGCGCGGTGCATGCGATCGGCGACCGCGGAGTCCGTCAGGTGCTGGAGATATTCGCCGAGCTCCGCCAGGCGTACGGCCCCTTGGCCCGGCACCGGATCGAGCACATCGAGACCATCCCCGACGAACTGGTCCCGGCGTTCGGCAGCGACGCCGCCGCGGCGAGCATGCAGCCACTGCACATCACCTGCTTCAACAACGCGGACCGCACCGACTCGTGGTCCAAGCGGCTGGGTGACATCCGGGTCGCCCACGGCTTCCGCTGGCAGGACATCCGGGCAGCGGGTGGCGTCGTCGCGCTCGGGTCGGACTGGCCGATCGCGCCGTTCGACCCACGGTGGATCATGGCCGACGCCCGCCTTCGCCGGCGGTTCGACCGACCAGACGCCGAGGCGATGCAGCCACAGCAGGCGTTGACCGCGCTTCAGGCCCTGGAGGGCTTCACCACCCATGCCGCCCTTGCCTCGGGCGAGGATGACACCAGAGGGCGGATCGCGCCGGGCTTCGATGCCGACTTCACCGTGTTCGCCGACGACCCGCTGGAGCTCACGGCGGAGGAACTCGGCAGCGTCGACGTCGTCGGCACGGTCGTGGCCGGGGAGCTGGTGACGCCATGACGGTGGCCGTCCATGCCTCGGCCGAGCACGACCCCGGCGCGCGGGGCCGTGCCTTCGGGCATAGTTTCGCGGATCGACTCGTGTCCTCGTGGGACGCCTACGGCCGGGTGTTCGCCGAGCATGGGGTCTCCGACGGCTTGGTGCGCCGGGTAGGCGACGAGACCCTGGCAGCACTGGAGAACTGGGCGCCCCTGCTCGCGGCCGAGTTGCGGGGGATCGCCCACGGCTCCGGCCTCGAGCCGTGGCAGGCAGCTGCGCTCAACGCCCGCTCCGAGGTACTCGCGGCTGCCGACGCTCTCACGCCGGGCGAATGCTCGACCTCGGTGTTCGTGCCGAGCACCGGTGCCCCGCTGACGATCCAGACCTGGGACTGGCACCACGCAACCGGCGACACACTGTTGATCTGGCAGTACGAGCCGCTGCCCGGGCGGACGGTCAAGACGTTCACCGAGTTCGGCCTGCTCGCCAAGATCGGCGTGAGCTCGGCCGGGCTGGGGGTGCACTTCAACCTGCTCCAGCACGTCTCCGACGGCGGGCAGGTCGGCATCCCCGTCCATCTGCTCGCCCGGCAGATCCTCGACCGGGCGACGTCCTGTGACGAAGCCGAGGCACTCGTACGCTCCGCGCGGGTCTCGGCGTCGGTGGCGCTCACCGTCGTGGAGTACGACGGCAACCGAGGCAACGCCTGCACGCTCGAGGTATCGCCGGCTGGAGTCGTGCGCCTCGCTCCCGACGAGCACGGCTACCTCCAGCACACCAATCACTTCCTCGACGCCGAGCTCGCCGGCGGTGAGCGGCTCGGCACGGAGGACCCGGACACCTACGCAAGGATGAGCGCGCTGGGGCAGCGGACGGCCGCGCTGTCCGGCGGTGACTTCATGACGCGCCTCCAGGCCCTGGTCCAGCACCGCGAGGACGGCAGCGCGCTCTGCTGCCATCCCGACCAGGAGTCACCCTGGCAGACCCACGTCGTGGTCGGCCTCGACGTCGCCACCGGTGGACTCCAGCTGCACGACGGAGCTCCCTGCACCGCGAGCCCGGACCGGGTGGCAGTCGTCTGACTGCTCACGAGGAGCTACCTCACGCGGGCTCGGCCGTGCGAGAGTGACCGCGGTCCGAGGGGACGTCCCGTACTCCGACACCGGCGAGCCCGACTTCACGGCGCCACCGCCCTCCGGCTCCCAGCAGAGGATCACCGAGTCCTGGCGACCGCCGGTCGACACACAGGGTCGACACGGCCGCGCGTCACGGTCAAACGGCCGGCTGGCAGACTGTGCGTGGGCCGTTAGCTCAGTTGGTAGAGCAGGAGACTTTTAATCTTCGGGTCGTCGGTTCGAGCCCGACACGGCCTACAGAGTGCGCGAAACGCCGCGCTGACCTGCAAGGTTGGCGCTCCGCTACCGACTTTGCGTAGTGTCGGCGGCTGATTCTCAAGGGAGTTGTCGTGTCGCGTACCTTCATTCGTTCGTTGTCCGCCGTCGTCGCCGTCCTGGCTCTGCTCGTGGTCCCCGTCGACGCGGGCGCCAAGGGCAAGCAGTACGCCAGGGCCAAGGGCCACCCCCCGATGATGCTGGGGCCTGGCGACGCCAATGTGCACAGCATCGGCGGCAAGGCGATCATCCGGGTCTCCAGGTGGGGATACACGTTCATCGCGGGCAAGCAGAACACCCACCTGACGATCGCCTTCGACGCGGAGGCCCAGCGACTGAGCTACCGCGACACCGGGACCAAGAAGTGGCTCAAGGTCCCCAAGAGCTGCAAGAAGGAGAAGGCCAAGCGCGGCATCGCCGCGACCTGCGCCATCCCGAAGAAGTTCAAGAAGGGCAAGATGTTCCTCGAGGTGTGGCCCCGCCTCGGCAACGACTACGTCGATGCGCGTACGCTGCCCGCCAAGTTCCGGCTGTGGGCACTGATGGACGCAGGACGAGACACCGTCCTGGGCGGCGCCGGCAACGACTTCGTCAATGGCGCGTTCGACCACGACACGATCCTCGGCGGCCCGGGACGCGACTTCTTGCGTGCGGGCGAGGCTGGCGACTACATCAAGGGCGGCCCGGGACGCGACAAGCTCTCCTGCGGTGACGGCGGCGGCGACGTCGCCATCCGTGACAAGCGCGACTTCAGCTTCTACGGCTGCGAGTCGGTCCGAAACGGCTGACCGAATGGTTCGGGCTCGCCACGCTGGCGGCTGAGGACGGCCGAGCCGCGTGTTCCACGGCGGTCGGGTTGCCGGAATCAGTCGCGAGTGACGGCGTACACCTTGCGCAGCGGCTCGGTGATCTCCCAGGTCGTACGCTCGCCGGCGTGCAGGCGGGCTACGACGCCGGGCGCAAGGTCGAGCACCTCGCCCGATTCGAACCTCACCGTTCCGCGGCCGGTGAGCACCACGAAAACCTCGTCGGCCTCGACATCGGTCGAGGTGCCCGGAAGATGCTCCCACACGCCGTACTGCACGCCGCCGAGGTCGCCGTAGCTCTCACCCTCCGCGGGCAACTCTCCGACCGGCACCGCGAAGGCCGATCGTGACCTGTCGTCGCCATTACCCATAGGAGGACCGTAGCGCCGCCGGCGAGTCCCAGGTGAAGTAGGCCCTGCCCTGCAGGCCCCCAGTCCTGGATTGGCTCCCTACTTTGAGACCGAATCTGGATCTGTGGTCCCCGAGCCCACCATCAGCGTGAACACGTCCACCTGTTTGCCGTTCAGGTCGAAAACCGGGATGACGTCAGCACGGGTCTTGCTGATCTTTGTTTGCCAAGCGAGGGCTTCCTCTGGGGTCTTGAAGTCTGGGCCGTAGAGATCCGCCTTCCGGACGTACCCACTGACTCCAGCATCCCCAACCGTGGCGATTAGGTCAGGAGCGTCGTCCGTTGACTCGGCTAACGCATCTGAGCCATAGGTCAAACCACTTGCTGACCGAGGAAAATCCTTTGTAGCTGGGGCGGGGCCTTGAGGAAGTTGCTTCTGCGGTCCTGATGACTGGCTAGTCGCCTCGCTTGCGTTGGCGTTCGCCGTCCATCCCTTGATCACCAATAGCGCCGCCACGCCTGCCGCTGCGACAACGAACGCTACGCTCGCCGCAACAGCCTGTTGTCCTCTTCGGGATAGTTCCGAGGCCATACCTACTCCTCAGGTCCCAATGACGGGGTTCCGTCATCCCAATAGACGCGCGCCCTGGCACCCAACCTTCCAGCCAATGTGTTTCCGCTGTTGACGCGCTCAACGCCAGTGACTGAGTACGAAGAGCCGTCAATCGACGATCGATTCCGATAGTCGTTTCCGTAAGAACTGAAACTCTTCCAGTTCGAATAGACTGCGAAGCTGGCTGCAGTTCCCGCGATCACGAGGACACCCACAACAAGGCCGACGAACATCGGCCGCAATACCGTCCTACTCATCAACAGTTCCAATCGCGTGTAGGTGCCGGTGCCCTCCACGTTTAGCCTGAGACCCACCTGCCCGCGAGTCAAGAACCTTGACCAACGCGCTCTAACCACGGTCGGACATGGCCGCCTGACCGCGGCCCTGATCGAAGGAACGCACCGACCTGCGGATCCTGGCCCGCGACACCGGCATCTCCATCGCGACCGCCTACCGCTACCTGCACGAGGCCATCGACGTGATCGCCGCCCATGCCCCTCATCTGGAGGAGCACCGTAGCGCCGCCGCGATCACCCGAGTGAGTCGAGGTATTTCCTCACGTCCTTCTCGAAGGCGACGTTGACCTTCGAGGAGTGCCGGAACGACAGCCAGGTCTTGGCAGCCGCCACGAACTCGGCCTCCGGGTCCGGCGGCGGGGGAGGTGGCGGCGGGGCGGTGAGCGGCGCGAAGACCGTGCAGTCGCCGGATGCCGCGAGCAGCTTCCGCATGTCGTCCCAGGTGAAGTAGGCCCTGCCTTGCAGGCCCCAGGACTGTCCCCAGGAGTTCTGCATCCAGACCCGCTGCTTCGACACGTCGATCTCGTCCAGGACGTACTCGTGACCGCCCGCGACCGAGCCGGTGATCGCCTGCTTGCCGTCTGCGGCCGGGTGGAACATGTCCTGGCGCCACTCGGTGCCGACGATGACCGGTTGCTGTGCGAGCGCGGTCAGGAGCGCCTCCAGCGAGAACGCGTGCCGGTAGCCGCCGATCAAGCCACGCGACTTCAGCACTTTCGCGACCGAGAGGCCGTCCGACCCTGTGTCGGTCGGTGGGTACTCACCGGGGTAGCCGTCGATCTTGGTGGCCTCGGAGTAGACGCCGACGGCGTACTTCTCGTCGGTGACGGCGTCGGCTCCGATGATCCCCTGGACGACCGACTCGCTCCAGAAGGGCTCGTAGGACAGGCACTTGGTCGCCGCGTTGCCGGTGCAGGACCCCAGCGACCCCTGGTCGAGGGTCGGGATGTTGGAGTGGTGCCGGACCGACGTCAGCGTGCTGACATCGGCGGCGTGGAACGGGTAGTTCCACGACCGGGAGTCGTGCCGCACGATCCGGCCCAGGCGTGGGTCGGATCGGTTGGGGAACACCTTCACGTAGTCAGTCATCGCCGGTTCTCCTCGCTATCCGGTCCGAAGACTCTTGGACTTGAGGGTCTTCAGCAGGGACGTCGCGTCGAGGCGGGCCTCCGCATCGCTGACGCTGACCTCGACCACGGTCTGGTCGTCGCGGGGTACGAGCCGGGCAACCGGAGCTCCCTGGCCGACCGCGTCCTGCGCTTCGGCGGTGCCGAGCACCTTGCCCTTCTGGTCGAGCAGTACCTGGATCCTGGGCATCTCAATCTCCTTCGTTTCGTTTTCGTCCGTTGTTTGTCGTTGTCGTTGACTGGTCAGAAGCCGCCGCCGCGCCACCGGAAGGCGACCGCCTGTCCGCCGTCGTTGCGCACGGTTGCGTGGTAGGTGAGGTGGCCGCCCGCGTCGAGGCTCTCGGCGATCTGCACCGTCGTGATCTCACCCGAGAGCCCGAGCGGCTCCGCCTGGATGAGCTGAGGACCGACGTCCCCGTTGCCGCCCCACGAGAACCACCAGTCCTGCGAGGCGCCCGGGGCGATCGTTCCGCCGTTCACTGTCCATGCCATGTCCTTCTCCTTGTCGTTGCCGTCGTCTTGTCATTGCCGTTGGTTGGGCCGGAGGGCCGGTACGGTCATCGACCGCCGCCACGCCACTGGAAGTGCACGGCGTTCGGGCCGTCGTTGCGCACGGTGGCGTGATAAGTGAGGTGGCCGCCGGCGTCCTGGCTCTCCGCGGTGACGACTGTCGTCAACTCACCCGAGGGCTCGACCGGCTCGGCCTGGATCAGCTGCGGGCCGACGTCTCCGGCTCCGGCCCAGGAGAACCACCAGTCCTGCGACGTGCCCGGCGCGATGCTGCCGAACCCGGAGAGCCACCACGGGCTCGGGCGATACCAGAGGTCCACCTCACCAGCGCCGGTGACCTTCTCGTTCACCACGACACAGTGCTGCCCGATATCGGTGACGGCGTTGTTGACCGTCCACAGGAAGTCGGGCGCCGTGCCCCCGCACAGCAACTCGATGTTGCGCATCGCGGTCATCGGCACGTCGGGGTAGTCGGACTCGCTCTGCGCGCCGTACACCTCCAGAGTCTCGTTGCACCAGGTCAGCTCCTCGATGTTGAAGACGGGCAGGTTGGTGTTGGCGATCCCCACGAACGAGCAGCCGTAGTTGTAGCCGTTGGGCCGTTTGCGCCCTCTCACCATCACCCCGGTCAGCACGTCGCCGACGTTCACGTCGACGAGCGAGGAGTGGAAGCTCTGCCCGGTCTGGCCGTCGGCGTACCAGCTGGCCACCGACCACTTCGAGCCGCCACCGGCCGCGGAGGGACCCCACTGCAGCACCGGCTGGTAGATCATCGACGAGTTCTGGATGCCGTTGAAGAGGAAGACGGTCTGCCCGTTGTCGGTCCTCGGCGCCGGCGGAACGGTCCAGGTCGTCGCGAACCGCGATACCGGCCTGCCGGTGTCGTTGGTCCACGAGGCATAGGTAATCCAGCCATCTGCCAGCGCCGGTGTGACCTTGCGGCGCGCCTTGGCTCCGCGCGTACGCCGTGCCATCAGCTCCGCGCGGGTGGCCAGGCTCTCCTGGGCAGCACGTGGGTGCAGCGGCCGGCCCTTCGGGTGCACGGGTTCGGGGCCGCAGTCGATCTCACGCTTCCCGGACTCGTCGACCATGCGCAGCCGACCGCGGTGCCGCTCGACCCGCATGCCGGGCCCGACCTCGTGCACCAGCGAGCGGTGCTTCCAGCCACCGGGAGTCAGCACCTGCTCGTCGAGCACTTGGAGCCCGTCGTCCCCGAAGACCGCCTCTCCCGGTTGCACGTGGTGCACCTTGGCTGGATCTGCCGGGCCTCCCGGTGTGCGAACCCGATTCGCCATCATCCGTCTCCTTCGTCAGGCCCTCACCTCGTCATGCGGTAGGGCTACCTGTCGAAGCAGGAGCGGATGTGCGGAGAGTTGATACCGCAGCGTGGACCAGTTACCGGACCCGTGCCGCCGCGGCCCGTACGAGCGCCTGGAACAGGCCGGCGTCGGCGACCACCTCCGGGTGCCACTGCACGCCGACCCGCCACCGGTCTCCGGGCGCCTCCATCGCCTCGAGCAGGCCTTCGCTCGACCAGGCGACGGCCTCGAAGCCGGGGTGGGTATGCACCGACTGATGGTGGTGGCACTGCACCTCCAACGCGTGGCCGACCATGCCGGCAAGCCTGCTGCCGTCGGCCACGCGCACGGACGTGGTGCCGAACTTGTCGCCCCCCGGGTTGTGGGTCTCGTGGCCGACCAGGTCGGGCACGTGCTGGTCGAGCTCGCCCCCGGCGTGTACGGCCATCACCTGCATGCCCCGGCACACGCCGAGGATGGGAATGTCCGTGGCGGAAGCAGCGTCGAGGAGCGCGAGCTCCCAGGCGTCACGGTCGTCACGCCAGGTCGTGGTCCGCGGATGCGGCTCCTGCCCGTAGCGGGCCGGCGCGACATCGGCGCCGCCACTGACGATCAACGCGTCGAGTCGCTCGAGCAGCACCGTCGCGGCGGTTGCGGCGTGCCCGGGACTGCTCGGCGGGGGCACCAGGACCGGCACGCCGCCGGCTTCCTCGACGGCCCGTGCGTACACCGTAGGCAGCAGGTCGGCGCTCTGCTCCCACACGCCCCAGCGGGCGACCTCTCGATAGGTGGACAGGCCGATGACCGGGGTGGTCACAGCGGAGTGACGTAGGCGCCGGAGATTCCGCCGTCGACCAGGAACGTCGATGCGGTCATGAACGAGGAGTCGTCGGATGCCAGGAACAGCACAGCGCTGGCCATCTCCTCGGGCTCGCCGAAGCGACCCATCGGCACATGGACGAGCCGCCGCGCGGCCCGCTCCGGGTCGGTGGCGAACAACTCCTGCAGCAGCGGGGTGTTCACCGGGCCGGGGCACAGCGCGTTGACCCGGATACCCTCACGCGCGAACTGCACACCGAGCTCGCGGGTCATCGACAGCACGCCGCCCTTCGACGCGGAGTAGGAGATCTGCGAGGTGGCAGCACCCATGACCGCGACGAAGGAGGCGGTGTTGATGATCGAGCCCTTACCCTGCTCGAGCATGTACGGCAGCACTGCCTTGCAGCACAGGTACACGCTGGTCAGGTTGACCTCTTGGACCTTCCGCCAGGCGTCCAGGTCGGTGTCGAGGATCGAGTCGTCCTCCGGCGGCGAGATGCCGGCGTTGTTGAAGGCGATGTCGACCGAGCCGTAGGTGTCCTTGGCGGTCTTGAACAGCGCGTCGACCTGGTCCTTGTCGGTGACGTCGACGTGGACGTAGGTCATGCCCAGCTCGTCGGCCAGCTCGGCGCCACGGTCGTCGGCGAGATCCCCGATCACGACCTTCGCGCCTTCCTCCACGAACCGGCGTACTGTCGCCAGCCCGATCCCGGAGCATCCGCCGGTGACGACTGCGACCTTGCCCTCGATACGGCCTGCCATGTTTCCCACTTTCTCTTTCGTCGTCGGGGTATCGAAACCCCGGGTCAGCTGTCGGCGAAGAAGACGTTCTTCTCTTCGGTGAACGCGTTGGGTGCGTCCGGTCCGAGCTCGCGGCCCAGCCCGGACTGCTTGAACCCGCCGAACGGTGTCCAGTAGCGCACCGAGCTGTGCGAGTTCACGCTGAGGTTGCCCGACTCGATCGCTCGCGACACCCGCAGCGCCCTGCCGAGATCGCTGGTGTAGATCGAACCGGAGAGCCCGTACTCGGTGTCGTTGGCGAGCCGCACCGCCTGCTCCTCGTCGTCGAACGGCATGACCGCGACGAGAGGCCCGAACACCTCCTCGCGCCAGACCGGGGCGTTCACGTCCTCGGTGAGCACGACGCTGGGCGCCAGCCAGAAGCCGGCCGAGTCCGGCACGCTGCCGGCGAACGCTACCTCGACGTCGGCGAGGTAGCCGGCGACGGACTCCTTCTGCTTGGCCGACACCAGCGGCCCCATCTCGGAGTCGGGTGAGGACGGGTCGATCACTTTCATCGCCGTGACGGCGGTTTCCAGCCGGCCGAGGAACTCGTCGTACGCGGGCCGCTCCACCAGGATCCGGGAGCGCGCGCAGCAGTCCTGGCCGGCGTTGTCGAAGACCGCGTACGGCGCGGTGGCGGCCGCCGCGGCGATGTCGGCGTCCGCAAAGACGATGTTGGCACTCTTGCCGCCCAGCTCGAGCGTCACCCGCTTCACCTGGTCGGCGCAGCCGCGCATGATCTGCTTGCCGACCTCGGTCGAGCCGGTGAAGCACACCTTGCGCACCAACGGATGCGTCACGAACCGCTCCCCGACGACCGACCCCTTGCCGGGTATCACGTTGAGCACCCCCTCGGGGATGCCGGCCTCCAGGGCCAGCTCGCCCAGCCGGATCGCGGTCAGCGGGGTGATCTCGGCAGGCTTGAGCACCACGGTGTTCCCTGCCGCCAGCGCCGGGGCGAACCCCCAGCCGGCGATGGGCATCGGGAAGTTCCAGGGCACGATCACGCCGACGACGCCGAGCGGCTCGTGAAAGGTGACGTCGACGCCACCGGCCACCGGGATTTGCCGGCCGAAGAGCCGCTCCGGCGCCGCGGAGTAGTAGTTCAGGACGTCGCGGACGTTGCCCGCCTCCCAGCGGGCATTGCCCACGGTGTGACCGGAGTTGCGCACCTCGAGGTCGGCGAGCTCGTCGATGTGCGCATCGACGACGGCGGCGAAGGCCCGCAGCAGCCGCGCCCGTTCGCCAGGGGCCAGGTCACGCCAGCCGGGGAACGCGTCGGCCGCGCGCTCGATCACAGCGTCGGTCTGGGCGAGGTCGGCCAGCGTGACCTCGGTCAGGGCCTCGGCCGTGGCGGGGTTGATCACCGTGTAGGTAGTCATCTACTCACATTCGTTCGAAGCTGCGGTGCAGCTCCCAGTCGGTTACGGCCGCGTTGAACGCCTTGAGCTCGACGTCGGCCATGTTGGTGTAGTGATCGACGACCTCGTCGCCGAACGCGGCGCGCGTGAACTGCGATCGGCTGAACGCATCCCGTGCGTCGCGAAGCGTACCCGGCACCTGGTCACGCCCCGACGAGTAGGCGTTGCCGACCAGCGGCGGCTCCAGCTCCAGCCCCTGCTCGATGCCGTGCAGACCACCCGCGAGCATCGCGGCCAGGGCCAGGTACTGGTTGACGTCGCCGCCCGGGATCCGGTTCTCCATCCGCGCGCCCGCGCCCTTGCCGACCAAGCGCACCGAGCAGGTGCGGTTGTCCTCGCCCCAGGCGATCGTCGTCGGGGCGAACGACCCGTCGGCAAACCGCTTGTAGGAATTGACGTTGGGCGCGTACCAGAGCGACACGTCCGTCGTCGTCGCGAGGACTCCCGCGACGAACTGGTCGTAGAGGGTCGAGCGGGTGCCGGTGGCGTCGTCCCAGAAGACCAGCGAGCCGTCGGTGCCACGCAGCGACAGGTGGATGTGGCAGGAGTTGCCCTCGCGCTCGTTGTACTTGGCCATGAAGGTCAACGACTGCCCGTGCTGGGCGGCGATCTCCTTGGCGACTGTCTTGTAGACGGAGTGGTTGTCGGCAGTGACCAAGGCCTCGTCGTACAGGAAGCCGATCTCGTGCTGCCCGAAGTTGCATTCGCCCTTGGCGCTCTCGACGTTGAGGCCGGCGGCATACATCGTGTTGCGGATGTCGCGCAGCAGCGGCTCGACGCGGGCACCTCCGACGATCGAGTAGTCGATGTTGTATTGGTTGGCAGGAGTCAGGCCGCGGTAGCCGAGATCCTTCGCCTCCTCGTAGGTGTCCTCGAACACGATGAACTCGAGCTCGGTGCCGGCGAACACCGAGTAGCCCATCGAAGCGGCCTTCTCGAGCTGTGCCTTGAGGATCTGCCGCGGAGACTGCACGACCGGCGAATGATCGGGCCAGACCAGGTCACACTGCACCATCGCGGCAGCCGGCTCGTGCGGCAACAACCGAGCCGTGTCCAGGTCGAGCACGAACTCCATGTCGCCGTAGCCGCGATCCCAGGAGGTGATCGCGTAGCCCGGCACGGTGTTCATGTCGACATCCACGCCCAGCAGGTAGTTGCAGCCCTCGGTGCCGTGGTCGAGCACGAAGTCGACGAAGTACGCACCGTGGATCCGCTTGCCCTGGAGCCGGCCCTGCATGTCGGTGAAGGCCACCACCACGGTGTCGATCTCGCCCGTCCTGATCCGCTCGACCAGGTCGTCGGCCGACAGGTGTCTGTCGTTTCGCATCTTCATCCTCCGTCGTGTTGCGTTGCTGCCCGGGGGTCGGGCATCGTCCAAATCCGCGGCTGCCTATCCGAGCAGACCTCGTAGGAGGGCGGCCGTGTCGTCGCAGTGACGTTCCATCGCCCGGCGAGCGTGCGTGGGGTCGCCGGCCAGGATGCCTCTCACGATCGTCTCGTGCTGCCTGCTGGAGTGCTCGATGTTGACCGGCAGCACCGGGATGGCCCGCAGCATCTCGTCCAGCGCTCCCTGGACCTCGGTGACCGCGGTGACGATCGCCGGAGACCGGGTAACGCTCGCGATTGCCAGGTGGAGCCGCGAGTCGGCCTGACGGTGAGTAGCGGCATTGGGCGCACCCGCTACCGCGGCAAGTGCCGAGGTCAACAACTGCCGCTCCTTCTCGCTGACGCCTTGCTGGGCCGCAAGATAGCAGGCGCCCGGCTCCACGACTCGGCGGAACACCAGCGAGTCGAGCAGCTCGGCCTCGCGACCGATGAGCCGCTTGGCCCGCCCCTGCGAAGGTGCCTCCGGCTCGTACGCCACGACCGTTCCGCCACCACGGCCTCGGACCGTCCTGACCATGCCGGCGACGCGAAGCCCGGCAATTGCCTCCCGCAACGTGGCACGGGAGACCCCCAGCCGCTCGGCGAGCTCCCGCTCGGGCGGGAGCCTCGACCCGGTCGGGAAGATCCCCAACCGGATCGACGTCGCCAGCCTCTCGACACAACTCTCGAACGCATGCTGTCCACGAACGGGCCGCAGGGCCGCGTCCTCGAGCTGGCCCACGCCACTGGCCCCTGTCCGATCTTTCCTGCCCGATCCGGCTAGGCGATCTCGGCCGGATCGATCGTCTGCTTCGGCCCGGTGAACCACTTCTTGGCCGATGTCTCCCACCAGATCGTGATGATCAGGAGTACGCCCAGGGTGACGATCGGCGCATAGTTGACGAACTTCCACTCGAAGTCGTCGCTGAACGGCACCGCTCCCGGCACGAACGGCATCATCAGGTAGAGCGAGACGATGACGATCTCGGCCACGGCGATCGGGTTCATCCACTTGTACTTCGCGCCGTTGTTCCAACTCCCGACCTCGAACTTGTCGCCGTGCCTCCAGCGCAGGAAGATCGGGATCGCGAACGACAGGTAGAGACCGATCACCGCGATCGAGGTGACCGCGTAGAAGGCGACCGGGATGACCAGCGGCGCGTCCGCCGTACCGATGTTGACCTCGATCAGTGCAGGCGCCGTGACGATGGCGGCCACCACCGCGACCAGCCCGACGGCCTTTGCCGGCACCCGGTCCGCTGTCAGCTGCGACCAGTGGCTGGAGCCGGGAATGGCACCGTCACGACTGAACGCGTAGGTCATCCGCGACGCCGAGGTCATGCACGAGGTCGCGCAGAAGACCTGCGCCGATGCCGAGATGAACAAGACGAAGCCCGCGGTGTTGTTACCGAGCGCCTGGGTGAAGATGTACGCCACACCGCCGGCACCGACGCCCGCGTTGTCCGGTGAGCCATCCGCGGCGTTCGGGATCGCGAAAGTCACCGCGAGCAGCAGGATGTAGCCGCCGAGGGCCGAGTAGGCGATCGACTTCCAGATCCCCTGCGCGGCACCGTGCGAGGCCGCCTGGGTCTCCTCCGAGAGGTGCACCGAGGCGTCGAAGCCGGTGATCGTGTACTGGGTGAGCAGGAAGCCGAACGGGATGATCGCGAAGAAGAAGGCGAAGCTGCTCGTCGAGCCGTCCTGGAACCCGGAGTTGTTGAACCGTTCGGTGAAGACGTAGTTGAAGCTCTGGTGGTGGTCGGGGACGAAGATCATGACCAGCACGATGATCGCGGCACCGACGACGTGCCACCACACCGAGACGTTGTTCATGATCGCCATCAGGTGGCTGCTGAAGATGTTGACCACCGCGATGAACAAGAGCACCAACAAGAACGTGACGAACACCCGCTTGAGCGAGTAGCTGTCTGCATATCCCTTCGACCAGGTGCTGATGCACAGGTCGATGAAGGTGGCGCAGCCATACGCGACGCCCGCGGTCACCGCGATCAGCCCGACCAGGTTGAGCCAGCCGGTGTAGAAGCCGGCCCGTGGGCCGCCGAGCTTGTTGGCCCACCAGTAGATGCCACCGGAGGTCGGGTAGGACGAGACCAGCTCCGACATCGTGAACCCGATGAGCAGGATGAACAGGGACAAGATCGGCCACGACCACGAGATCGAGATCGGTCCGCCGTTGTTGAAGCCGGCTCCGTAGTTGGTGAAGCAGCCGGCCAGAATCGAGATGATAGAGAACGAGATTGCGAAGTTGGAGAAACTCGACCAGCTGCGCTTGAGATCCTGCTTGTAACCCAGCTCCGCCAGTCGCTTCTCGTCAGCGGTCATTTCTCTCGGGCTGGATGGCGTTTCGCTCATGGCACTCCTGAAGGTGAGATCGCCGTCGGTCGACAGCCCTCGCCCGGTCCCCCGGCTACTCCCCTCGGGCGTGTCTGTCGTACTGACCTTGGCGCCAGTCTGCTGCTCATCCATAATCTGAGTCAATGGCATGACCTCATACCTTTTCTCGGCATCTTCTTCTGGGAGTCGGACGTGGAGTGGACAGATCAACTCGAACGCCTCGAGTTCCTGCGGGGCAAGACGATGACGGTCAACCCGCTGTCGGGCGGGCTCACCAACACGAACCTGCGGGTGACCACCGACGACGGCCTGGACATCGTGGTGCGGTGCTCCGACCCCGGCTCCGAGGCGTTGGACATCGACCGAGACGCGGAATACGAGAACACCCGCGCCGCGGCGGCGGCCGGGGTGGGCGCCGCCGTCGTCGGACGCACCGTGGAGCCTCGGATGCTGGCCATCGAGTTCCTGGCCGGCAGGGCGCTCGACGACTCCGACTTCGGCGATGCGGAGGTGATGCGGCGGGCGGCGCTGGCGGTGCGCACGCTGCACGCTGGCCCTCGATTCGTCAACGACTTCGACATGTTCGCCCGCCGATCCCGCTATCTGGCAACGATTGCCGAGAACGGATACCGACTGCCCGAGGGATATCTCGGCTACGCGGACCAGTGGGAGTCCGTACGCCAGGCACTCGCCTCCAGCGCTCCGGCGACGGTGCCCTGCAACAACGACCTGCTGGCTGCCAACTTCATCGACGACGGTGAGCGGGTCTGGCTGATCGACTACGAGTACTCCGGCAACAACGACGCCTGCTTCGAGCTAGGCAACACCGCCACCGAGTGCGGCTTCAGCCAGGACCAGATCGACGCATGGGCCGAGGCCTACTTCGGCAACCCCTCCCAGGCGCAGCGCGCCCGGGTCAGATTGCAGGCACTCGTCAGCTGCTACGGCTGGTCACTGTGGGGCTTCATCCAGTCGGCGGTGAGCCCGATCGACTACGACTTCTGGAGCTGGGGGATGGAGCGCTACGAGAAGGCGCAGGCAACCTTCGGCTCCGCTGGCTTCCAAGGACTGTTGGAGGACGTCGCCGCATGACCGACCTGCCTACGCGTGCCCGCGTCGTAGTTGTTGGCGGCGGCGTGATCGGGACGAGCACCGCCTATCACTTGACCAAGCTGGGCTGGACCGACGTCGTGCTCGTCGAGCAGGGCCACCTCAGCAGCGGCACCACGTGGCACGCGGCCGGCCTGGTCGGGCAGCTGAGAGCCTCGGAGAGCGGGACACGGCTGGTGCAGTACTCGGCGCAGCTCTACCGGCAGCTGGAAGCAGAGGTGGGGCTGGCCACCGGCTACAAGCAGTGCGGCGGCCTGACCGTGGCGCGCACCGAAGACCGGATGACCCAGCTCAAGCGCACACTGGCGACGGCGGAGGCCTACAGCCTGGAGTGCGAGCTGCTGACCCCGGAGCAGGCAGCAGAGCGCTATCCGCTGATCCGCACCGACGACCTCGCCGGTGCGATCTGGCTGCCCGGTGACGGCAAGGCCAACCCGACCGACCTCACCCTCGCACTGGCGAAGGGCGCCCGGCTGGGCGGCACCCGGATCTTCGAGAAGACCCGGGTGTTGTCGGTGACAGTCGCAGACGGATCGGTGACCGGGGTGCGCACCGATCGCGGCGACATCGAAGCCGAGGTCGTCGTCAACTGTGCCGGGCAGTGGGCCAAGCAGGTCGGCGCCATGGTCGGCGTCGACGTACCCCTGCATTCGGCCGAGCACTTCTACGTCGTCACCGAACCGTTCGAGGGCGTACGCCCGGATCTTCCAGTGCTGCGCGACCCGGACGGCTACACCTACTTCAAGGAGGAGGTCGGCGGCCTGGTCGTCGGCGGCTTCGAGCCCGAGGCCAAGCCGTGGGTGGCACCCGACCAGATCCCGTACCCCTTCGAGTTCCAACTCCTCGACGAGGACTGGGAGCACTTCTCCGTGCTGATGGACAGCGCGGTGCATCGCGTCCCGGTGCTCGCCGAGACCGGAATCCGCAAGTTCTACAACGGCCCGGAGAGCTTCACACCGGACAACCAGTTCGTGATGGGCGAAGCCCCCGGGGTACGCGGCTTCTTCGTCGGTGCCGGGTTCAACTCCGTCGGCATCGCATCGGCGGGCGGTGCTGGACGCGCCCTGGCCGAGTGGATCGTGGCAGGTGAGCCGACGATGGACCTCACCAGCGTCGACCTCCGCCGCTTCTCGCCCTTCAACGCCGACAACGAGTGGCTGCGGGCTCGGGTCGGCGAAGTGCTCGGCTTGCACTACGCGGTGCCGTGGCCCAACCGCGAGCTCGAATCCGCGCGCGACGTGCGCAGGTCACCGGTGTACGACCGGCTCGCGACTCACGGTGCGATCTTCGGCAGCCGCAACGGCTGGGAGCGGCCGCTGGTGTTCGCGCCGCAGCCCGGTGCCTCGCTGGAGTACGCCTGGGGCCAGCCTTCCTGGCTGCCCTGGTCGAGCGCCGAACAGCACGCGACCCGCAATGGCGTCGCGTTGTTCGACCAGTCCTCCTTCAGCAAATACCTCGTCTCCGGCGACGACGCCGAGGCAGCGCTGCAATGGGTGTGCACCGCCGATGTCGCGGTGCCGCCGGGCCGCACCGTCTACACGGGCCTGCTCAACGCGCGCGGCACGTACGAGTCCGACCTGACCCTGACCCGGCTCTCCCCCACCGCCTACCTCGTGGTCAGCAGCGCGGCCACCACCGTGCGCGACCAGGATCACTTGCGGCGCTCGTTCCCGCCCGGCCTCGCGGTGACGGTCGGCGACCTCACGCCCGACTACGCGGTGCTCGGCCTGATGGGGCCACGGTCGCGGGGGCTGCTTTCCAGCGTCACGTCCGCGCCGTTGGACACCGCCTCCTTCGGGTTCGGGGACAGCCACTCGATCCGCGTCGGCGGCCACGATCTGCGGGCCACCCGCATCACGTACGTCGGGGAACTCGGGTACGAGCTGTACGTCCCGGTCGAGTCCGCGACCGAGGTGTACGACACCCTCAGATCGGCCGGCGAGGACGTCGGGCTGGTCGACGCCGGCTACTACGCGATCGAGTCGCTGCGGTTGGAAAAGGGCTACCGCGCCTTCGGTCGTGAGCTGACCCCCGACTACAACCCCGTCGAGGCCGGGCTGACTTTTGCCTGCAAACTCACGGGATCCGTGCCCTTCCTCGGTCGTGAGGCAGTCGAGCAGGCTCGCGCCGACGGAGTTCGGCGGCGGCTGGTGTCGTGGATCGTCGACGACCCCGAGCTGATGATGTGGGGCGGCGAGCTGGTGCTCCGCGACGGCCGCGCCGTCGGGCAGGTCACCTCCGCGGCGTACGGCGCCACGCTCGGCGCGTGCGTCGGGTTGGCGTACCTCTGGCGACCGGACGGTGGAGTGGTCACCCCGGACTGGATCAGCGAGGGTGGTTTCAGCGTCGACGTCGGCGGCGAGGTCCGGCCGCTACGCGTGAGCCTGCGCCCGCTCTACGACCCGGCCTCCGAGCGCGTCAAGGTCTGAGTGGTCTGTTAAGAAGTCCGCGACTTCGGCGCCTCGCGTCCGGTCGGCGTCTCGATACACCCGGGGCGACATCGTCACCGTTGCGGGCGGTGTCTACGCCACCAAGCCACGCCCTGCCCTTGTCGTTCAGGACGATCGGTTCGATGCAACCGACTCGCTCACGATCTGCCCCTTCACGACTGTCGAAGTCGAAGCACCGCTGCTCCGGTTGATCGTGGCAGCCGACGACGAGAGCGGGCTGAGCCAGGACAGCTACCTGATGGTCGACAAGCTGACGACCGTACTCCGCTCAAACCTAGGCCCGCCGATCGGGCGCCTCTCGACAACCAAGATGGTCGAGTTCGAAAGGCGCCTGCTGGTGTTCCTCGGCTTCGGCGGATAGGAGGCGGGCCAGCCCCGCCTCCTATCCGTTACTCGCCGAGCGTGATCCGCAGCGACGACCCGTACGGGAGCGCCTGCACGAGCCGCAGCTGGGCCAGCGCCGGGTGGTCGTCGAGTAGCTTGGCGCCGTTGGCCAGCGACCGCAGCGCCGCCGTCTCGGCTCGTGCCGACTCGAGCTGCGCCTTGCCGCGCTGACGCGCCGCGACGAGGTCGGCGTACGCGGTGCGTACCTCGTGCGGCAGCATCACGTCCTTCAACACTGCCTCACGCACGGCGATACCGACCGACTCACCAGCCATCGCCGCTGCCGACGTCACCGCAGCCACGATCTCGCGGCGACCGGTCGTCAGCACGGTCTCGACGTCGAGGCCGGCCAGCGCCTCACGCAGACCGAGCTGCGCAGCGAGGTAGACGACCGCGTCGGGCTCGCGGGAGACCTCGTGGAACGCGACCGGATCGGCAACACTCCAGACGACCGCAGCCGTGACCCGAAGCGATACGCCGTCGGAGGCCAGCACCTCCTGCGGCGCCAGCGTCACGATGCGCTCCCGCATGTCGACACGCACCAGCTCGGTGCGGGTACGCCGACGGTGACGCCCCGGCCCGAGCACACGGACGAGGCGCCCGTCGCGGTAGGCGAGCACCCGCTCGTACGCGGGCACGGTGAACTTCCCGATAGTCATGACGGCGAACCTCCTTCGTGTCTCGTAGCCGTCACCGGATGGTGTCTGTCGCGGGCGTCCTCGGCGAGTGGCGCACCCAGCAGCGGGGCGCGACACGTCGTGCTGACCGTGCCGACCACAAAGCGTCTGCGCGCGAACTCCACCGGCCGAGGACTGGTGAGAGGAGTCGAACCTCTGCGGTCTCCGCAGAACCGTTGCCTTGACAGGGCAAAGTTGGCGGCTGCGACGCGCAGGACCCGGACCGGCACACCGACCGAGCTGCTGCTCCGCCGCGGAGAAGCGTGCCACAGCAGACGACTGGTGCGCCAAGGGTTTTCTCGACCGTCCTCGTGAGCAGGTTTGGTCACCGGTCGTGGAGTCCGTGTTCATCGCGCGTCGATTGTGAATCGGCGTCTCAACGCGATCCGGCCATTGTGTCGGAGGGTGTTCGTAGTGTCGGTTCATGGACACGATGATGCTTCTGCCGCACACTCACACCGGTGCTGTGGCGGTGGCGCGTGCCGCGCTGGAAGCCACGATCGAGGCACCGTTGTGGGCGCTGGAGCCGGCTGAGCAGACCCGCCTGTTGCGGCAGTTGACCGCGTTGGAGGCGCAGGTGGCGCAGCGGCGTCTGGCGTTGGTGGCGGAGATCGACCGGACCGAAGCCGCCGTGGTCCAAGGGCACCCCAACACTGCGGGTCTGGTACGCCGGGCCTGTCAGACCACCCCCTTTGTGGCGAGGACCGAGGTGAAGCTCGCCCAGCGGCTCGAGGCCCATGACCTGACCCGCACGGCGCTGGCGGAGGGTCGGGTGGTCCCGGCGCAGGCGGCGGTGATCACCGAGGCGGTGGACCGGTTGCCCGATGAGACACCGGTCGAGTCACTGGTCAAGGCCGAGGAGCATCTGATCGGGCTGGCTGCTGACCACGACGCCCGCGAACTTCAGGTACTGGGGAACCGGTTGGTCGAGGTGATCGATCCCGACCACGCCGACGAGATCCTCGCGAAGCAGTTGGAGGAGCAGGAACGCCGTGCTGCTGCCGAAGCGTTCTTCCGGATGCGGGACACCGGCGACGGCACAGCACGCGGGACCTTCAAGATCCCCTCCCTGCACGCCGCAATGCTCCACACGTTCCTGGCGGCCCTACGGAACCCCGACCGACCCAGCACCGACCGAGCCACCAACGAGCGAGCCAGCACCGAGCGAGCCACCAACGAGCAGACCGATGAACAACCCGATGAGCAGGCGTTGCCGTCCCTGGGAGCGGCGTTCTGCGAACTATTGGAACGGATCAACCCCGACGACCTGCCCCGTCAGGGCGGGTTGCCCGCAACGGTCGTGGTGACCATGACCCTGGAGACCCTCCTCGGTGGCCTCAAACCCGCCCAGCTCCAGGGCACCGACGTCCTGTTGTCACCGGGCCTGGCCCGGCGCCTGGCGTGTGAGACCGGTGTCATCCCCGCGGTCCTCGGCACCCGATCCGAGGTCCTCGACCTCGGCCGGAGAGCCCGGTTCTTCACTCCCAAGCAGCGCTTGGCCGCGACCCTCACCCAAGCAGGTGTCTGCGCCGCCCACGGGTGCAGCATCCCCGCGGCCTGGTGCGAAGCCCACCACGGACGTACGCCCTGGGCCAACGGCGGCACCACCAACCAAGCCGACGCCCTCCTGCTCTGCAAACGCCACCACACCCTGATCCACGACCCCCGACTCCAAACCCAGGTCTCGACAAGCTCGACCAACACGGCCAGCAAGATCACCTTCCACAGGCGGACGTGAGCAGCCGCTCAACGCCTCTTGGGGGCTCCGCGCTCCCACCAGTTCTCGTCGGACCATTCCTCGTCCTCGACGATGCGCGCAGCGATCTCGAGGTTCGTCAGGTTGCAGAACTTCCACAGCTCTTTCGCGGCACGCGAGTACTGAAAGATGATCTCGTCCACGTCGAAGGCGTCCTGCTTACCCGCCCGATAAGCATCGACGGACTTCGCAACGTGCTCGATGAGTTGATCGAGTTGTTTCTCGTGATAGGCCGCGACCTTTTCGCGCGCAGCCCTACGCTCAGCCTTCGTGGACACAATCCGAGGCTAACGCTCGCGTGTCCAAGTCGCAGCAGGTCACCGAGTAACGGGACCATCGGCGCCAGAGCCACGAATGGCACGATGAAGGCGTGGACACGCGGATCAAGAGCTATCGCACCGGTGACCGGGAGACCGTTCTCGACCTGACCCGGGACTGCGCGACGTTCGTGGCCACCCGAGGCGACGGACTGCTGCACCTGTTCGTACCCCATGCCACCGCCGGCATCGCGATCATCGAGACCGGAGCCGGCAGCGACGACGACCTCCTTGCCGCGTTACAGGATCTGCTGCCCGCCGACGATCGCTGGCGGCACCGGCACGGCAGCCGGGGACACGGCCGCTCGCACGTGATGCCGGCCCTGATCCCGCCGTACGCCACGGTGCCCGTCTTGCACGGCAAGCTCGCGCTGGGCACGTGGCAGAGCATCTGTCTGGTTGACCTGAACACCGACAACAGCGACCGTGAGGTTCGATTCAGCTTCCTAGTCGGCTAGCCGACCTTGGGCGCGTGGTCGACCACGGTCCTGGTCACCGAGGTGAGCCAGGCGGTGAAGTTCAATCCCTTGTAGTCTCTCGGCGTCCAGCCGCGGGCGATCGCCTTGATGGACCAGCCATCACGCCTAAAGAGATTCCGCCAATAGGCGCTGTCGTCGCGAGCGGCGCATCCGGTGGATGCATCGCAAGGC
>JASGGG010000041.1:0-25831 GCA_047605165.1 Nocardioidaceae bacterium | reverse complement strand
GACCTGGACGACGAGGAGATCGAGGCGTACGTAGCCCACGGCGAGCCACTACACGTCGCAGGTGCCTTCACGATCGACGGAATCGGCGGCCCGTTCGTGATCCGCATCGAGGGCGACCATCACAACGTGGTCGGCATCAGCCTGCCGGTGCTGCGCGAGATGTTCGCCGAGCTCGGCGTGAGCTGGCCGTCTCTCTGGCACTGAACGCCGGATTGTGGCCGATGGTGGCTGTCGGCGCGGCATTGTGGCCGATGGTGACCGCGATTTCGCCTCGCCAGTTGCCACCATCGGCCACAACCAGGCTCACACCGCCACCATCGGCCACTTTCCGGCATCAGGCAGCCGAGTGCACGTCGCGGTTGGCGCCCCGGTTGGCGCGGAGCCGCTCCGCTTTGATCGGGTGCACGAAGATGAATTCCCGGAACAGCAGGAACCGCGTCCCGGTGCCCAATCCCAGCCCGATCACGTTGGCCGCGAGGTTGTCGGCGAGCGGGTCGGAGCGGTGCAGCACGTAGCGGCTGACGGCCAGGCAGGCCATCGGGATCAGCATCGTGAGCAGGTTGATGACCACGAAGCGGGTACGCCCGCCCGCGCTACCGACCACCTCTCGCTCCCGGAACGCCCACGAGCGCGAGCCGCGGTAGCTCACCGCCATGCCGACGAGGTTGGCGATCACGTAAGCGACCAGCGGCAGGTCGTACATCGGGCCGCCCCGGTGCCCGAAGTAGCCGTGCACCAGGCCGTTGAAGATGACGAGGGCAACGATCGTGGCAGCGCCACCGACGGCCAGGAACTTGGCCAGCTCGGCGATCAGACGCTGGATTCGTCGGCCCACGATTCGCGAGTCTACCGAGCGTGACCGCACGGGATCGGGGTGCCTGCGCGCGAAGATCGCGAAACCGCAGTGGCCGGGCGTTGGACGCGCCGCCCCGCACAACCTGTCTGTTCCCGCTGGTGTTCGGGGCGCTCCTGGCCGGGCGCACCCCGCGACTCAACGGTGACGCCTACGACCAGCGGGCCGATCCGCTCGCCACAGCATCAGCCCGAGCCGCGGGCGCGCCGCCGACTGCGGTCGGAACAGGCGACCGGCAGGCAACGTCAGCTACTCGACCGGGAGCCCGAGTCCCCGGGCGATCAGCATCCGCTGCACTTCCGAGGTGCCCTCGCCGATCTCCAGGATCTTGGCGTCCCGGTAGAACCGTGCGACGGCGTACTCCTCCATGAACCCGTACCCACCGAACACCTGGGTCGCGATCCGGGTCGCGGAGACGGCGGCCTCGCTGGTGTAGAGCTTGGCGACCGACGCCGCCCGCTTGAAGTCCTTGACCGGCGCGCCCGCGTCCTTCATCGCGGCGGCCTGGTAGGTCAGTGCGCGTCCCGCTTGAGCCATCACCTCGAGGTCGGCGATCTGGAAGGCGACGGCCTGTTTGGCGCCGATGACCGTACCGCCGGTGGTGGTGCGCTCCCCCGCGTACTGCAGGCTCAGGTCCAGGCAGGCCTGGATGCAGCCCACGGCGAGCGCCGCGATCGCGACCCGCCCGTCGTCGAGAGTGGCGAGGAACTGCGCGTACCCGCGGCCGCGCTCGCCGAGCAGGTTGGCGGCCGGAACGCGTACGTCGGTGAAGGTCAGCGGGTGGGTGTCGGAGATGTGCCAGCCGAGCTTGTCGTAGGCCGGCTCCGCGACGAACCCGGGCGTGTCCGCCGGGACGATCAGCGTGCTCAGCTCGGGGCGGCCGTCGGGCTTGGTGCCCGTGCGGCAGGCGACGTTGACCAGCGAGGTGATCGAGGACCCCGAGTTGGTGATGAACTGCTTGGCGCCGTTGAGCACCCAGGTGTCGCCGTCCAGCTCCGCGCGCGTGGCCATCGCGCCGGCGTCCGACCCGGAGCCCGGCTCGGTGAGACCGAAGCCCGCGAGCGTACGCCCCGCGACCAGGTCGGGCAGCCACTCCTGCTTCTGCGCCTCGGTCCCGTAGGTCTGCAGCGGGTTGATGCCCAGCCCGACCGCCGCCTCCAGCGTGATCCCGATCGACTGGTCGACCCGGCCGAGCTCCTCGATCGCCACGCACAGACTGGTGAAATCGCCGTCCTCGCCGGCACCGCCGTACTCCTCGGGTGCGGTCAGTCCGAACAGGCCGAGCTCGCCCATCTTGTGCACCACGTCGACCGGGAAGTGGTGGTCGCGGTCCCACTGGGCGACGTGCGGCGCGATCTCACTCTGGGCGAAGTCGCGGACGACCGCGCGGAAGGACTCGTGCTCGGGTGACAACGCGAAGTTCATCCGTTTCTCCAATCTCAAGCTACGGTCGGGCGGTCGAGCAGACCGTGGCCGAGTAGTTGCGGACAGCGGCAGCCAGTGCCACTCGGCCGCGCCGCGGTGCGGTTGTCGGACGGTGCGTTCCCGATTCCATTTGGCTCGCTCCGCTCGTCATAGGTTAGCGATCATTAACATTCCTGTCACGTGACCTCCATGACGTCGTCCAAGTGGAGCACCCTAGACTCCGGACGGACCTAAGTTCTTCGGCGCCGGGTCGACCGGCCCAGCAGCACGAGGAGTCGGCGTTGCCCGAGATCAAGCCCCTGCAGAAAGTGCTCGTCGCCAACCGGGGCGAGATCGCCGTACGCGTGATCCGCGCTTGCAAGGACGCGGGTATCGGCAGCGTGGCCGTCTACGCCGACCCCGACCGCGACGCGCTGTTCGTACGGCTCGCCGACGAGGCGTACGCGCTGGGCGGCGCGACGCCCGCGGAGTCCTACCTCGATATCGACAAGATCATCGACGTCGCCAACCGGTCCGGCGCGGACTCGGTGCACCCCGGCTACGGGTTCCTCGCGGAGAACGCGCTGTTCGCCCAGGCCGTGCTGGACGCCGGACTGGTGTGGATCGGTCCCTCCCCGTCCGCGATCGAGGCGCTGGGCGACAAGGCGAAGGCCAAGCACATCGCCGAGCGGGCGAACGCGCCGCTGGCCCCCGGCACCAAGGACCCGGTCACCGGCGCCGACGAGGTCGTCGAGTTCGCGAAAGCCAACGGACTCCCGGTCGCGATCAAGGCGGTCTTCGGCGGCGGCGGCCGCGGCCTGAAGGTGGCCCGCACGATCGAGGAGATCCCCGAGCAGTACGAGTCGGCGGTCCGCGAGGCGGTCACCGCGTTCGGGCGCGGCGAATGCCTGGTCGAGAAGTTCCTCGACCGGCCACGGCACGTCGAGACCCAGTGTCTGGCCGACTCCCACGGCAATGTCGTGGTCGTCTCCACCCGCGACTGCTCGCTGCAGCGCCGCCACCAGAAGCTGGTCGAGGAGGCGCCCGCGCCGTTCCTCACCGACGACCAGATCGCCCGGCTCTACGAATCCTCCAAGGCGATCCTGAAGGAGGCCGGGTACGTCGGCGCCGGGACGTGTGAGTTCCTCGTCGGCCGCGACGGCACGATCTCCTTCCTCGAGGTCAACACCCGCCTCCAGGTCGAGCACTGCGTGTCGGAGGAGGTCACCGGCATCGACCTGGTGCGCGAGATGTTCCGCATCGCCGCCGGGGAGGAGCTCGGGTACGACGACCCCGAGATCGTGGGCCACTCCATCGAGTACCGCATCAACGCCGAGGACGGCGGTCGCAACTTCATGCCGGCCCCCGGCACCCTGACCGAGTGGAATCCCCCGCAGGGACCAGGCGTACGCGTCGACGGCGGTTACGAGAAGGGCGAGACCGTGCCTGGCGCGTTCGACTCGCTGATCGCCAAGCTGATCGTCACCGGCCGCACTCGTACCCAGGCATTGGAGCGGTCGCGCCGCGCGCTCGCGGAGTTCCAGGTCGACGGCATGCCGACGGTCATCCCGTTCCACCAAGCCGTCGTGAACGACCCGGCCTACACCGCAGCCAACGGCTCCTTCGACGTCTACACGACCTGGATCGAGACCGACTTCGACAACCAGATTGAGCCCTACGCCGGTGAACTCGGCGAGGCCCCCGAAGCCGCCGAGCGCCAGTCGCTGACCGTCGAGGTCGGCGGCAAGCGCCTCGAGGTCTCGCTGCCCGGCGGCCTGTCCCTTGGCGGCGCTGCCGCCGGCTCTGCGGGCGCCAAGAAGCCGAAGCGCGCCGGTGGGAAGAAAGCCAGCTCCGCAGCATCCGGCGACGCGGTCACCTCACCGATGCAGGGCACGATCGTCAAGGTCGCCGTCGAGGAGGGCGCCTCGGTGGAGGAGGGCGACGTGATCGTCGTGCTCGAGGCGATGAAGATGGAGCAGCCCCTCAAGGCCCACAAGGCCGGCGTCGTCACCGGACTAGCCGCCGAGGTCGGCGCAGGAGTCAGCAGCGGCGCGGTCCTCTGCGAGCTCAAGTAGGCCGCACGCCCATTCTCTCTGGCAACTGAGGGCTGTCGGCGCGCCTCCCGCGAGGGGTCGAGCAGACATATCGAGATCTCTTCTCCGGCACGGCCTCTCAATAACCTTCATCTATGTAGGCTACTTTGATATAGGCTACATGGACGGAGGTTAGATATGGCACGGCCCGGACGCGACGAGCACTTCCCTCGGCACGAGGTGCAGCGCTGGCTCACGACCCGTCTGGCCGAGGTGCAGGACACCGGCAGAGGCCAGTTGCTAGCGGTGCGCGGGCGTCGCCAAGCCGGTAAGTCGACGGCAGTTGAAAGGTTCGTCGAGACCTCCGGAATCCCCTACGTCTACGTGACCGGGCTCTACCGCATGCCCGAAAGCGCGCAGTTGGACGCAGCTGCCGAGGCGTTCGGTACGTCACGGAATCCCTTGCCGGCCACGGTTCCCGGTGCCCCGGGATCCTGGCGGGACTGGCTGGCTCAGCTCGCGCTCGCCGCATCCAACGGCCCGGTTATCGCCGTACTCGACGAGTTCCCGTGGATCACCGCCGGCGACACCGCAGGACTCGAAGGTCTGCTTCAGGCGATGTGGGACCGCACCCTCGAGAAGCTGCCCGTCCTGCTCGTACTCATCGGCTCGGACATCGCCATGATGGAACGGCTCTCCCAGCACGACCGCCCCCTGTTCGGCCGCGTTCGTGAGGTCGTCGTACCCGCGTTGAACCCGGCTGACGTGGCCTCCGCGCTGCCGACCGCAACCCCGTTCGAGGTGTTCGACGCCTACCTGACGACAGGTGGCTACCCGCGCCTCGTCGCAGACCTGCGACGTAGCGGCGTCAGCACGCGCACGTGGGTCCGCCGCTCGTTCGGCGACGATCTCAGCCCCCTCGTCGCGACCGGCCGCATCACCCTCGATGCCGAGTTCTCGGACAGCGCGGCGGCCTACCGCGTCCTCTCCGCGATCGGGGCGGGAGAGCCGGCACGGCTGGGGCTCGGCGAGATCACCCGGGCGATCACCGACCGGGGAGCCGCGGCGAAGACCGTCGAGACGGCGGCGCTCCGCGCCCTCACGATGCTCACCGACCAGAAGCGCCTGGTCGAGCGCGAGCTGCCCGCCTGGGCGACGTCGAACCGACTGCGCCGCTACCGCATCACCGATCCCTACCTGCGCTTCTGGTTCCGTTACATCGAACGGCAGGTGGACACGATCGCACGCGGACGCGGCGACGTGGCCTTCGCAGCGTACGAACGCGACTGGCCGAGCTGGCGAGGTCGCTCGGTCGAGCCCGTCGTACGCGCCGCGCTCGACCGGCTTGCCGCGACCGACGCCCGGCTCGGCGGGATCGAATCGGTGCTCCCGTGGTGGACCCGAGATGGGCAGGTCGAGGTCGACGTCGTCGGGGCTGACTCCGAACGCACCCGAGTGCTCGGCACGATCAAGTGGCGCGAATCGGGAGGCGTGAACGCACGCGAGGTCGGCGAACTCGCGGTGCTTCGCACCCGAGTCCCCCGCTCCGGCAGCGCCGCGCTCGCCGCGATCAGTCCGAGCGGCAAGGCGCCTGAGAACGCGGACCTCACCTTCTCTGCCGCGGATCTGCTCGCAGCATGGAGCGACTAGGCGAGCCCGAGGGGTCTCGATACACGCCTCCTCCGTCGGCGCACTCGACCAGCCAAGCACTCGACCAGCCAAGGCCGATCGAGTAGTCCGCGAGGGACGAGCGGACGTGTCGAGACCCCTTCGAGATCCTCAGCCGAAGGTGAACCAGGTGGACCGCAGCCCGAGGAGGGAGCGGAATCCGTCGCCGCTGACGACGACGTTCTTCTTCGACCCCACCAGCGTGAGGCTCCAGACGCGGCCCTGCCACTGGCCGCCGCCCTCACGACTGGTCACCTTGATCCGCTTGAGCTTGCCCAGCGCCGGGTAGCTGCGCTCCAGCGTTGCGGCTTTCACGGTCGTCGACCAGTTCGTGTACGGGTTGCCGCTGTCGGCCTCGTACGGGTCCTTCTTCGACACCAGATACGGCACGCTCCCGGCCGACGTCCAGCCGCCGCTGGAGGAGGAGAACTGGGTGAACGCGGGCTTGCCCTGGTAGGTCAGGACGACACCGGCCGTGGCGTCGACCGCTGCGTTGGACAGGGCATTCTCGGAGCCGACCCCGCCGTACACCTGGCAGGAGATGGTGTCGCAGATCTGCCAGGACTTGTCGGCGCGGCTGGTCCGGGACCAGGCGGCATAGGTACGCGCGGCGACGGCCTGGGCGCGGACGGCAGCCCGCTCCCACGAGGCCGGCATCTCCGCGGCGACCACGCCCTTGACGTACTCGTCGATGCCCAGCACGTTCACGGTGTCGCGCTTGGCGGAGCCCTTCGTCGGGGCCGCGGCCCGCAGCGCGCCGCGGTACCGCCGGGTGCTGCCGCCGGGCAGGATCAGCGTGAGTGGCTTGCCGGTGCGGTAGAACTCCGCGTTGCCGGCGAAGGCACGCCAGGTGCGCCAGGTGACCTTGTTCTTCTTCACCAGCTTGTACTGGGCGAGGTTGCGCTTGCCCGACGGCTTGAGCCGCCACCGCCGCGCGTCCACCTTCGGAGCGGCGTAGGTCTTCTTCGTGGTCAGGTCACGGACGCGCAGCCCGGCGATCGGCTTGATCACGACGGCCGGGCTCGTATCGGCGCTGATCAGCACCCGGATCTCGTTGGCGGTCGTGCCGCGTTTGGTGCCCGGGTAGTAGAAGGCCAGGATCTTCTTCCAGCTCAGCCCATCGCGTGCCGCACCGCGCGCGCCGTACTGGCTCATGCCGTGACCGTGACCGTACCCGTGCCCCTTGATCGTGAGCACCCGCGACTTCGGCACGGCGTAGGTCTGGTTGACCGACTTGGCCGAGGCCAGCTCACCGGGTAACAGCAACGCTGCGACCAGGGCCGCGACCAGACCGATGAGCGGGAAGCGGGTGCGCATGATGTTCCTTCCGAGACAGGCGGGAACTTCGATTATGAGCACATCGCGCAAGCCCATGCGACTCGAAGCCGGGAACTACAAGCGTGTAGTCGGGCACGGGTCTCGATACGCGCCTCCTCCGTCGGCGCTACTCGACCAACCTCCAGCGAGCCGTTCGTCGGCGCTACTCGGCCGGCGACAGGCTGATCGAGTGCCGCCGCGAGGAACGAGCAGCGGCGTATCGAGATCCCCTCAGACGGCGTGCAGCCGCCGGGCCGCCTCGGCGACCGAGCCACTCATCGACGGGTAGACCGTGAACGCGTGCGCGAGCTGGTCGGCGGTGATCCCCTCCGCGACCGCCAGCGAGATCGGGTGGATCAGCTCGCTGGCCTTGGGCGCGACGACGACGCCGCCGACGATCGAGCCGATGCCGGGGCGGATGAACAGCTTCACGAATCCGTCCGACACGCCCTGCATCTTGGCTCGGGCGTTGGTACCGAGCGGCAGCAGCACGGTCTCGGCGGCGAACTCGCCACTGTCGACCTTCGCCTGCGACACACCGACGGTGGCGATCTCGGGGGCGGTGAACACGTTGGAGCAGACCGTGCGCAGGTCGAGCGGAGCGACGGCATCGCCGAGGAAGTGCCACATCGCGATGCGGCCCTGCATGGCGGCGACAGAGGCGAGCATGAGTACGCCGGTGCAGTCGCCGGCCGCGTACACACCGCGAGCGGACGTACGACTGACCCGGTCCACGTCCACGAAGCCGCCGCCGTCGAGCGCGACGCCGGCCTCCTCGAGCCCGATGCCGGTGGTGTTGGGGACCGAGCCGAGCGCGAGCAGGCAGTGGCTGCCGGTGACACTGCGCCCGTCGGTGAGCGTGACCGTGACGCCGTCGCCACTCCCAGCACCGTCGCGAGTCACCGACTGCATGCGGGAGCGGTTCAGCACGGTCATGCCGCGCCGAGTGAACACACCCTCCAGCACGTTGGCGGCGTCGGCGTCCTCGCCGGGCAACACGCGGTCGCGGCTGGACACCAGGGTGACGTCGATGCCGAGCGCGTTGTAGGCGCCGGCGAACTCCGCACCCGTCACGCCACTGCCGACGACGACGAGGTGCTCCGGTGTCTCGTCGAGGTCGTACACCTGCTCCCAGGTCAGGATCCGCTCGCCGTCAGGCTGGGCGGAGTCGAGCGTACGAGGTGAGGCCCCGGTCGCGACCAACACGGCATCGGCGGCCAGCGAGGTCGTCCCTCCCTGGTTGAGCGCTACTGACACCTGGCCGGGTGACTCGAGCACGCCTCGGCCTTCGACCACCTCGACGCCGTCGCGGGCGAGCCGGTCGGCGATGTCCTGGGATTGTGCGCCAGCCAGTGCCTTGACCCGCTCGTTGACGCGCGGAAGATCGACCGTCGCACGCTGCACCTCGATGCCCAGCTCACGGGCGTCGTCGAGGCCGACCATCACCTCGGCCGTCGCGATCAGGGTCTTGCTCGGCACGCAGTCGGTCAGCACGGCCGAGCCGCCGATGCCGTCGCTGTCGACGACGGTGACCTTCGCCCCCAGTTGCGCAGCGACCAGCGCCGCCTCGTACCCGCCTGGCCCGCCACCCAAGATCACGACATGGTTCACGGGGCCATCATCTCAGCCGGACGACCGCCGCGCGCGGGCACGCGCTCGCCTGCTCCACGGTGCGGCTTGTGTCACCGCCGCGATTCTGCGATCCCCTGGCGGACCGCGTCGTCTACGCTTCGGGACGTGCCCCTCTATGCCGCCTACGGAACCAACCTGGACCCCGCGCGGATGCAGGAGCGCTGCCCGCACTCCCCGCTGCACTCCACCGGCTGGCTGCAGGGGTGGCGGCTCACCTTCGGCGGCGAGGACATCGGCTGGGACGGCAGCCTCGCCACGATCGTGGAGGATCCGTTCGAGCAGGTCTTCGTGGCCGTCTACGACGTCACCGACGACGACGCCGCGACGCTCGACCAGTGGGAGGGCCCCGAGGGTGTGTTCCGCAAGACCCGGCTGCGGGTGCAGACGATGACCGGGGATCTGGTGTGCTGGGCCTACGTTCTGGACGCGTACGAGGGCGGACTGCCCGGCGCGTCGTACCTGGGTCTGCTCGCCGACGCCGCCGAGGCCGCAGGCGCCCCCGACGACTACGTGACCGCGCTGCGGCATCGCCCCTGCAGATCGAGCGGCCTGTGAATCTCGGCAGGCTGACCACCGTCCCGGCGCTCGAACGCCCCGACCTGCTGGCCGACCCGGTCCGCGTAGCGCTGGAGTCGTTCCCACGCGCAGCCGAGGTGGGCGTCGCCGAGATCGACCCCGGTCTGGCCGACACCGCGGCGTTCTGCGCGGCGTACGAGATCGGACTCGACGCCTCCGCGAACTGCGTCGTCGTGGGCGGCGCCCGGGCCGGCCACGAACGCATCGGCGCCTGCCTGGTACGCGCCGACACACGGGCCGACGTGAACAGGTTCGTCCGCAAGCTGCTGGACGTGCGCAGCGCGTCGTTCCTCCCGATGGATCGGGCCGTCGCGGAATCCGGCATGGAGTACGGCGGGATCACGCCGGTCGGCCTGCCCGCACCCTGGCGGCTGCTCCTCGACTCGCGTGTCGTCGGGATCCCGCTGGCTGTGATCGGCAGCGGATTGCGCCGCAGCAAGATCGTCGCCCCCGGCGAGCTGCTGACCGCCCTCCCTAACGCCGAAGTACACGACGCCCTGGCCAACCCGCCGGACTGAGATCTCGCCACCAGGACGCGAGACACCGAGGTCGCGGACCTCTCTTGCAGGCCACTAGCGTGACCCCATGCAGACCATCGAGTTCGCCGCGCCCGACGGGCGTTGCGAGGCGTACCTCTCCCTCCCACCCTCCGGGTCCGGCCCCGGCGTGCTGTTCTTCGCCGACGCGTTCGGGCTGCGCCCGCAGATCGCCAGGATGGTGGAGCGGATCACGTCGTGGGGGTACGTCGTGATGGCCCCGAACATCTTCTACCGCTCGGGTAGCGTCGACGAGCTGGCGCCGAAGGTCGACCTGCGGGAACCCGGGGCGCGCGAGTCCGTGATCGGCTCGATCAGACCGCACTTGAGCCTGGCGACAACGCGAGCCGAGTACGCCTACGGGCACGCATGCGACGACGCGTCGATGCCTCCCGAAGCGGTCGAGGCTCTCGGCGCGGCTCTCGCGGAGCATGGCCTGGTCGGCAGCAACGAGGTCTTCCCTGGCCTCCACGGCTACACGATGGCCGACACCTCCTCCTACGACGAGACCTCGGCCGAGCGGCACTTCGACACGCTCCGAGCGCTCTACACCCGCGCGCTCTCCTAATCCGCTCCTAATCCGCTCCCCATCCGCGCGAGCCCACGCAACTGCGGTCCGTGCGTGTCGGCCGGACCGTGGCGCCCCGCGACGAGAGGCTGGTCGAGTACGCCGAGGAACGAGGCGCGTATCGAGACCTCGCGTGGCTTACCCTCGTCGGGTGAACGACATCACCGACCCCAAGCAGGCTGCCGCGGACGCTGCGGCGAAGCTCGCCGAACTCACCGGCATCGACAGGCACGACGTGCTGCTCGTCGTCGGCTCCGGCTGGCTCCCGGCAGTCGACGCCCTCGGGGAGACGCTGGCCGAGGTCACGACCACCGACCTCCCCGGCTTCCCGGCGTCGTCGGTGGTCGGGCACGGCAGCACGATCCGCTCGGTCAAGTGCGGCGACAAGACCTTGATGGTGCTGATGGGCCGCACCCACTTCTACGAGGGCAAGGGCGTGCGCGCGGTCGTCCACGGCGTACGCACCGCTGCCGCGGCTGGGGCGAGTATCGCCGTGCTCACCAACGGCTGCGGCGGGCTCGAACAGACCTGGACGCCCGGTACCCCGGTGCTGATCAGCGACCACATCAACCTGACCGCGACGTCCCCGATCGAGGGCGCGAACTTCGTCGACCTTACCGACCTCTACTCACCGCGGCTGCGCGCGCTGTGCAAGCAGGTGGACCCGTCGCTGGACGAAGGCGTCTACGTGCAGTTCACCGGCCCGCACTACGAGACACCCGCCGAGATCGCCATGGTGCGAGCGATCGGCGGCCACCTCGTCGGGATGTCGACCGTGCTGGAGGCGATCGCCGCGCGGGAGGCCGGCCTGGAAGTGCTCGGCATCAGCCTGGTCACCAACCTCGCCGCCGGATTGAGCGGTCAGCCGCTCAACCACGAAGAGGTCCTCGAGGCAGGCCGCGCCGCCGCCACCCGGATGGGAGAGCTGCTCGGCGCGATCCTGCCCCGCGTCTGATCGGCCTTCGGCCGCGCCGGAAGCCGGCCGAGTGCGCGTTAGCGACGTCCGATCAAGGGCCCTCCGTGCGCCGCCACGTATTCCCGCGGGAGACAACGGGCTTCGTCAAGTGCTCCAGCTCCCTCAGCCGCAGCATCTCGTCATCGAGCGGGATAGCCTTGCGGGCGCGATAGCCCAAGAGCGCGGCAACCTCGGGACGGAGAAAGTAGGCACTGGCCAACAGCTCGCTGACGGCCGCGAAATGGTCGGGAAGCGCCGCGCGCAGGTCCGCTACCGACCCGGGTACGCCGGCGCCTAAGAGCCCCACGGCCTCCTGGCTCGTTGTCCGTAGGTCCGGGCGAAGGCTCGCGATCTCGTCGATTCCCTCCGTCAGCACGCCGACAGAGGACGCGGATGGCATGCCGTCTCCGGCTGGAATCAGCATGTCGGCGACGGCGGTGAGTACCTTGCGTTCATGGTCGGTCCAGTTGTTGCTCATGCGGGGACCTCCTGCAGTCCACGATTGCGAATCAGGTGCTCGGCAGTCCGGAGCGCCATCGCGGCGACAGTCGCCGTGGGATTCATGCCAGCCGAGGTTGGCCAGGTGCTGCCGTCGGCAATCACCAGATTGGGTACGTCGTGGCAGACACCGAAGCCATCAACGACGGACGAACGAGGGTCGGTGCCCATGACGGTGGTCCCGAGTAGGTGCCAGCCCGTCTCGCGCACCTGTGGCGCAACATTCACGCTCGACGCACCCGCCGCAAACAGCGACTCTTGGGCTCGCGCCGTCTGGAACTCGAGCATGCGTCGGCTGTTCTCCGAGGTCTCGTAGACGATCTTCGCCGCCGGGAGACCGTAGGCGTCACGGGCGGTTCCGCTCAGCTGAACCTGGTTGCGCTCCTCGGGGAGATCCTCGCAGGTGATGCCCCACGTGACCGAGTGGTTGAGGCGAGCCTTGACCGTGCGGTGGAACTGCTCGCCCCAGATTCCGCTGCTGTCGCCCCAGGGGAACGGGCGCATCATCGCGATGGGTCCCCCGGTGGGCATCAGGTTCCACTTCGCGCCCCTGACGAACCCTCGCGACGGATCCGTCTCGTAGAACTCAAGACAGTAGATGAGTTGGCCGTAGGCACCTTGAGTGGTGCCGATCGGATCGTCGAACGTCCCCACAACTGCCGCGTAGGGATGCATCATCAGGCGCTTGCCCACCAAGCCGGAGGAATTCGCCAAGCCCTCCGGGTTCTTCGCGTTCGCGGACATCAGCAGAATGCGCGGTGTGCCGACACCGTTGGCAGCGAGAACCAGCAAGCGAGCACGCTGACGTCGTTCGGTCCCGACAGCGTCCACGTAGACCGCTCCTGTCGCCAGGCCTCGGGAATCGGTCTCGATCCGCGCGACCGCCGACCGCGCGATCAGATGCACCCCGCGCGCTACGAGATCGGGCCAGTGCGTGATGTCAGGAGTGCTCTTCGCGCCATCGATGCATCCCCAGATGCAGGTGCCCCGTTGAACGCAGGGTTTGAGATGACCGTAGGCGCGAGTGGCGATCGCGTTGGATCCGGGCCACCAGTGCCATCCGAGCTTGTTGTGACCGGTCGCTACCCGCCGGCCCGCCTCACCGATCGGGGCCGCGAGCATGGGATAGGTGTCCGACGACGGCACGGCCGGATCGCCACGCAAGCCCGCAACCGCGAACTCACGCTCAGCACGGGCGTAGTAGGGCAGGAGATCCTCGTAGGTGAACGGCCAGTCCGTGGCGACCCCGTCGAGGGTGCGGACTCGGAAGTCGGAGGGCATGTTTCGCATCCACTGACCGGCGTACAGCATCACGCTGCCGCCTACTCCGTTCCACATCAGCGCGCTGATGTCGGCCTCGGACTCGTCGATCGGGTAGTCACCGATGCCTTGGCGCACGTTGGGCAGCGGAGACCATGCCTTTCCTGCCGCGACCTCGAATTCGGGTTGGTCCGATCGCGCCGTCGAGTAGTCGGGCCAGTCGCCTTGCTCAATGCAGACGACGCTCATGCCTGCCTCGGCGAAGGACTTGGCGATGGCCGCGCCCGATGGGCCCGCGCCGACGACGAGGACGTCAGCGATGTCGGGAAGTGAGTCGTAGCCGGGGTGACTTGTCATGCTGGCTCCCAGGAGTGTGGTCGGTAGTTGCGGGTCAGAGGGCCCACTGCTCATCGGTTGTGTCGGTGATCAGCATTTGGCCCGGGGCGTGGGCGATCGCGAATGGCAAGCGGGCCGCGGCGACCGCTGCTTGGGGAGTGACGCCGCATGCCCAAAAGATCGGCACGTCTCCTGGCTCCAGGATCGGCGGATCGCCGTAGTCGGGAGCGTAGAGGTCGGCGATGCCGATCTGGGCGGGGTCACCGACGTGCAGAGGCGTGCCATGCATGGTGGGAAAGCGTGCCGTGATCTCAACTGCTTGGACGATGCGTGACGCGGGGACGGGGCGCATGGACACCACGGTTGGCCCGCCTACGCGACCAGCCGAACGGGTAGGGATATTCGAGCAGTACATCGGCACGTTGGTTCGAGCTTGGCGATGTCGTACCGGAACACCACCCTTTTCGAGGGCATCCTCGAAGGTGAAACTGCAACCGATGAGGAAAGACACGAGATCGTCACGCCAGTGATCGAGGACGTCTGTCGGCTCCTCGGCGAGTTCCCCGTAGCGATACACCCGGTATCCGGGGAAGTCGGTCCGCAAGTCGATGTCCTCGCCGAGGGCGGTGGCCGCGGCCCCTGGATCGGTGACGTCGAGCAGCGGGCAGGGCTTGGGGTTGCGCTGCGCGAACAGCAAGACGTCGTAGGCGTACTCCAGCGGCACCGAGATCAAGTTGGCCTGGGTAAAGCCTGGTGCCCAGCCACTGGTTGCCGTCGAGAGACCGTTCCTGAACGCCAGGCGGGCTTCACGGGGACCAGCCTGGCCTGGTGTCGGCGGGGCGCCTGGCATCAGTGGGTGCCTCCATCGATGAGCAGCGTCTGGCCGGTGATGTAGGACGAGGCATCAGAAGCGAGGAAGGTGACCAGCGCGGCGACCTCTTCGGGGGTTCCCTGACGCTGGAGCGGGACGATCGACCGGATCATCGCGGCCTGCGCCTCAACCCCACCCATGTTGTCGATCGCCGGCTGGTTGAACGGGGTGTCGATCCAGCCGGGACAGACGCTGTTCACTCTTATGCCTGCCTTGGCGACCTCGTTGGAGAGCGCCTTGGAGAACGCGACAATCGCACCTTTGGAGGCCGAGTACGCCGTCATGCCAGGTCCACCGGCGACGCCTGCCAGGGAGGCGATATTGACGATGCTGCCGCCGCCGTTGGCCGTCAGCGGGGCCACCGCGTACTTGGCGACCAGGTAGCACGACTTCGCGTTGACCCTCATCAGGGCGTCCCACTCGTCCTCGGGGAATGTGGTGACTTCCCCAGCCCGTTGGATGCCAGCGCTGCAGACAACGGCGTCCAGGCCCCCCATCGAGTCGACTCCGAACGCGACGAGATCCGCGACATCAGTAGAGGACGACACGTCTGCGGCACACGTCCAGACCGTGCCTCCTTGCTGCGCGATAGCACCGGCAGTGTCGGCCAACCCCGCTTCGTTGAGATCGCCGAGTGCAACGTGCGCGCCTTGCTCTGCCGCGGCCAGAGCGGTAGCACGCCCGATACCGGTGGCCGCGCCTGTGATGAGCACCTTCTTGTCTTTGAGCTGCATTTCAGTCCTTCCTGTTCGAGGGTCTGTGAGGGGCCGTAAGCGGGACGAGGTCGAAGTGCACGCGCTGGCCGGCGCGAGCCTGCGCCAGACCATCCACCGAGGCGCGGTCAACGACGCCGATTACCGGGTAGCCGCCGGTGACGGGGTGGTCGTCCAGGAAGACAATCGGACCCGCCGGAGTGACTTGCACGGCGCCGACTGTGACACCCTCGCTGGGCAGCTCCTGGGTAACGCGCCGTTCCAGTGCCGGTCCGTCGAGCCGGACCCCGATCCGGTTGCTCGACGGGGTGACCGTCCATGTCGCTGCGTCGAGCAGGGTAACGGCGGAGGGTGCGAACCAGTCGTCGCGAGGACCTAGCGTGGCCCGCAGCCGCAGGACGTCGTCACTGGGGATCGACCGTGTTGCGATGAAGTCGATCTCTGGGAAGTCGTCGTAGTCCGATCCGATCGGCAACTGAGTGCGCGAAGCGACCGGCTCGGGCCCGAGGCCCGCCAGCGTATCGGTCGAGCGTGATCCGAGGACTGGAGGTGTGCCAATTCCGCCGCGGACGGCGACATAGGTCCGCAGCCCTGACTTTGCCACGCCGACATCCAGAATCTCGCCCGCACGCAGCCCGAACCTGCTGTTGATCGGATGCCGCCGCCCGGCGGCCGTGACCGGGGCGGGTGCACCGGTGACGGCGATCCAGGCTGGCGTGGTCGCGAGTACGCGGATCGTACCGAACGTCAGCTCCAACGTGGCTGCGTGCGCGGCGTTGCCCACGAGACGGTTCGCGCGATCATGGCTTCCCAGATCAACGGCTCCCGATACCCCGATGCCCATGGAGGCATAGCCTCGGCGGCCATGATCCTGCACGGTGACGAGCCCAGACACGGCCAGGACCTGTAGCGCTCGGTTCACCGCACACCCTCGCGGAACCGGACGCGACGGCCGGGCAGGAGAGTCGCCGCGGGCTCACGGTCGAGATCGAACAGCACGTGGTCGGTCGAGCCGACGATCTGCCAGCCGCCAGGAGACTCGACGGGATAGATGCCGGTGAACACGTCGGCCATCCCGATCGCGCCAGCGGGCACCCGCGTCCGGGGTGCCTCGAGACGGGGAATAGCTGCGTGGTGATCGGGCCGGGTCAGATAGCCGAATCCAGGGGCGAATCCAGTGAAGGCAACCGACCATTCCTGTCCGCTGTGCCATGTCACGAACTCGTCGTGCTGCAATCCCAGCTCACCGCACACGACATCGATGTCGGCGCCGTCGTAGACGATCTCTATCTCGACTACCTCGGTGTCGTCATCCGGGGCTGGTTCGATTGAGGTCTCCGCTATGAGTGCATCGACTTGGGCCGCGGAGACCACTGCGGAGTCGAACTCGACAAGCACGGTTCGCGCGCCGGGTACGAGTTCGACGATTCCAGAGTTGAGCGTGGTGCGACGCAAAAGGTCGATGCCCCGGTAGAAGGCCAGCATCTCTTCGTGGTCATCGACTTCGACGAGCCGTGCGGACCACCCGACCGGCATGATTCTCATCGCAGAGCCAAGGGGGACCGAAGAACCACCTTTGCGCGGCGAAGGGCGCTCGCGACCCGTCGTGCGAGGACGACGGCGTCAGGCGAGTCGCCGTGAACGCAGATACTGGCGACATCGATCTCGACCACGGTGCCGTCGATCGCCACGACCTCACGATCGATGACCATACGCAGCACTCGCTCGACGACCAGGTCCGGATCCGTCACGACGGAACCGGCCGTCGAGCGGGGCACCAGCCGACCGTCGGCGAGGTACGCACGATCGGCGAAAACCTCACCCACTGTGGTCAGGCCGGCGTCCGTCGCCACGCGATGAAGCACTGATCCCGTCTGGCACATGATCGCGAGCGAGGGGTCGACCGCGGTCGTTGCCGTCACAATTGACGTCGCCTGGTGCTCGTCGACTGCCGCCCGGTTGTATAGGGCGCCATGCGGCTTGACGTATCGCACGGCGGTTCCTTCGATCCGTGCCAACTCGACGAGCGCGGCGATCTGGTAGACGACGATGTCGACGAGCTCGTCGCCCAGATCCATCGGACGGCGGCCGAATCCTTGGAGGTCCGGATATCCCACGTGTGCGCCGACCGTGACCTCGTTGGCGGCCGCGACGGCGAGCGCCGAGCGGATCGTGGACGGATCGCCCGCGTGGAATCCGCAGGCAACGTTGGCTGAGCTGACCACGGTCAGGAGATCGGCATCGGTCCCGAATGTCCACCGACCGTAGCCCTCGGCAAGATCGGCATTGAGGTCGACCTCCGTTGGCCGATTTCCAGTGCCGGCAGCGGGCATGCTCACGACTGGTCTTCCGCTGAGCGTGAACTGAACGCGGCTATCGCCGCGGCGCTGATCGTCGCGTCGTCCTCCAGAGTCCCCCCGGAGACACCTACCGCCCCGACCACCCGCCCGTTGGGGTCCCTGAGCGGCCGCCCACCGTCGAAGGTCACCAAGGGGCGGTTGTTCAGGGCGGTGTTCAAACCGAAGAACAAGCCGCCGGGCTGCACGTTCTGGTCGAGGTCGCCGGAGTCCGCACGCAAGCAGAGCGAGGTGTAGGCCTTGGCGATGGCGAGATCGCGTGCCGCCAGGATGGCATCCTCGTGTGCGGCGAAGGCGAGCGTGTTCCCGCCCTCGTCAACGACCGCCACTGCTGACGGGATCCCCCGGGCCTCGGCGTGCTCGAGTGCCACGGCGATGACCGCCTGCGCTTGAGCCAGGGTAAGGCGCATCAGAAGTCTCCTTCGCCCGAGGATGGTTCGCCGTCAAGCGGCGCATCGCGATAGGCAGGACCGCGCTCCACGACGCGCTCCAGCAGGTCGATATAGCTGCCCGTCTCATCGAGGAGCGCCCGCTCCTCCTGGCCTGGATAGCCGAGGGCCCCGCGTACGACGGGGTCCAGGTAGTAGGCCCCCGCGAGGAGGCCGGTCGCTGCCGCGAACAAGGAAGGCTGACTGGTCGCCACCTCACGCAGCGCAGCAACCATCGCGTCGTGGTCGGGAGGATAGGTCCCCATCAGGTCGACGAAAGCGACGAACTGGTCCCGCAGGTCGCTGCGCAGGTCCAGCGCCGTGGGCAACCAACGGGTAGTGGTCGCGACCGCACGAGCTGAGGGCATGCCGGCGCCGCCGGGGATGAGGACGTCGAGAACCGCGTCCACCACCGCGATCCGCGCGGTGGAGAGCGTTGTAGAGGTCGACGAGGTCATAGCGCGACCTCCTGCTGGCGACTGGTCGCAATCAGGTGCCGGACCGATCTGAGCGTCAGGGCGGTGATCGTCGCCGTCGGGTTCATCCCCGTGGAAGTGACGAAATTGCTACCGTCGTAGATATAGAGGTTCGGGACATCGTGGGAGCGCCCGTACTGATCGACGACGCTGTCGGACGGGTCGTCTCCCATTCGCGCAGTGCCGAGCAGGTGCCACCCGCAATCGCGCATCAGAGGCGTGTCGTGCGTCTCGATCGCCCCAGCCGCCCGATGGGCCTCGCGCGCCCGATCCAGATGGAACTCAAGCAGTCGGCGCGTGTTGTCACTGGTGCGGTACAGGATCTTCGGCGACGGCAATCCGTCGGAGTCCGACATGGTGTCGGAGAGGACAACCCGATTGTCGGGGTCGGGCAGGTCCTCGGCGATGATTCCCCATTCGAAAGACCGGCCAAATGAGCGTCGCGCATCGCGGTGGAAGTCCGCGCCCCAACCGGCCAAGGGATCGGGGACGGTTCCGTCGCCGCTGATATCGGCCTTCCCGTGATAGCCCGAGCGGTTCCCGAGCGGACCACCCGACGGCATGACTTGCCACTTGGCGCCGCGGACGAAGCCGCGCGCGAGGTCGGTCTCGTAGAACTCGGTAGAGATGATGGACTGCCCCGCAGGTCCCAGCCAGCTTTCCAGATCTTCGTCGTAGACGCCGTTCACGGCAGCATAGGGATGCATCATGAGGCGTCGTCCGACCAGACCAGACGAGTTGGCGAGACCCTCCTGGAAGCGCCTCGACTGCGACATCAGCAGCAGCCGAGGAGTGCCGATACCGTTGGCCGCGAGGATGACCAGCCGCGCCGGCTGACGATGTGTGACCCCTTGGCGGTCGACGTACACCGCGCCGTTCGCGAGGCCGCGCTCGTCAACGGTGATCTCCTGGACCCGCGCACCGGTGACGAGACGGACGCCGGCCTCGACCGCGCTGGGCCAGTGAGTGATATCAGCACTTGCTTTGGCGCCCTCGGGACACCCCGTCTGGCAGGTGCCTCGTCGCACGCATACCGGACGCCCGCGGTACGGGCGCGACGCGATCGCGTTGGGTGCGGGCCACCAGTGCCAGCCAAGCCGGTCCATGCCGCGTGCCGCAGTCAAGCCGATCTTCCCGATGGGCAGTGGAGGAAGGGGCGGCGGTGCTGTCGGGGGGTACGAAGGGTCGTCGCCGAGTCCCGCGACTCCCATCTGGCGGTCGAGTTCCTCGTAGTACGGCTGGAGATCCGGGTAGGTGAGGGGCCAATCGTCGGCGACCCCATCGAGGGTTCGCACGCGAAAGTCGGAGGGGAGTGCCCGTACCCAGTGCGCACCGTACAGGATCGTGGCCCCGCCCACGGCGGCGTACATCAGCGGGTTGACGTCCGACTCGCTGACGTCGATCGGATAGTCAGCCGGGTTGCCCCGGACATTCGGGTTGGGATGCCAGCGGCGCTGCGCGGCGAGTTCCCACGACGGCGTCGCTCCAGTGAACTCGGTGCGAGGAATCCAGTCGCCCTGCTCCAGGCAGGTAACGGAGAACCCCGCGGCGATCAGCTCCGACGCGGCTATCGCTCCGGTAGGGCCGGCACCCACGATAACGACATCGACGGCGTCCCGTGACATTGCGTTTCCTTTCCCGAGCAGTCAGACGCCGGCCGACAAGCGGCGGGACTTTCCGATGGACAGCCGGGCGAGTCCGATGGCGACGACGAGAGCGGTCCCGTTGAAGACCGGCTCGACCCAGGAGGGGACGCCGAGGATGGACAGCCCGTTGACGCCGACAGCCAGCAGGTAGACGGACAGGACGACGCCCAGCGGGTTGAAGAACCCCAGGCGGAAGGCAGCGAGGCTGAGGAAGGCAGCGGCGAATGCGGGCAGGAAGTAGGCGTTGGCGATCGAAGGGTTACCCGAGCCAACGCGTGCGGTGAGCACCAGACCGGCGAACGCCGCAAGGGTCGAGCAGCTGACGAGGGCGACAATCCGGGTGCGCGCCGTGTTCACGCCCGCGAGCCGCGCGGCGACTTCGGAAGAGCCAACGGCATACAGGTTGCGGCCCCACGGGCGGCGCTCGAGGATGAACCAGAGGACCGCGGCTGTCACGACCATGTAGTAGACGGGCAGCGGAAGTCCGAGGATAGCCTTCGAGCCGAGATCGGTCAGCGCGGTCGGGACACCCTCGTAGAGCACGGCTCCGCCGGTGTACCAGAGCACGATGCCACCCAGGAAAGTGCTGGTGCCCAGAGTGACGACCACTGAGGGTAAGTCGAACACCACGATGAGGACCGCGTGCACGACTCCGATGACCGCCCCGATCAGCAGGACGGCGACGATGGTCACCGGGACGGAGAATCCGGACTTTCCGGGTAGGCCAGCAGCGAGGATCGATGCGAGACCCAGGACGCTCGCGACCGAGAGGTCGAAGTCATTCGCGATGAGCGGGATCATCACGGCGAGCGCGAGGATTGTCAGCACCGCACTCTCGACGAGAATGGTGCGCAGGTTCGCGCTGTTGGCGAACGAGACTGGCTTGAGGATGCTGAAGACAACGAGCAACAGGACCAGCAGGCCAACCATCCCGAACCGCGGTGCGGCCGCGAGGAACCTGTTGCGACTGGGGGCGGTGCTCGACTGGCCCTTGTCAACGGTCGGGGACGCCGCACCGGCTTGATCGGTATTCGTGTTCATCAATACTCCTTGAAAGAAGGCGGGAAGCTGGGCGCGTCAGTGCATGGCGCTGAGGATGTCGGTGATGGAGATGTCCGTACGCGGTGAGTCGAGCACGACCTTCCCAGCACGAAGTACGACCACACGGTCGCAGAAGTCGAGGATCTCCTCGGGCTCAACGGCCGTGAGCAGGACAGCTGTCCCCTCGCTTGCCGCAGCGCGCAATCTACGCAGGATGTCCTGCTTAGCCCACACGTCGATGCCTTGAGTCGGCTCCTCGGCGATGATGGCCTTCGGTGCGATCGACAACCAGCGAGCGAGAATGGCCTTCTGCTGGTTGCCGCCGCTGAGCGTCAGGATCGGTACATCCGGGTCACGGGGCTTCACACTCAGCTCTTCAGTCCAGCGGCGCGCAAGATCCGCCTCTGCCCGGCGGCTGATACCGCGCCAGCCGAGAATCGACCGCAGGGAGCGGATCGAGATGTTTTCCCGAACCGAGAGGCCGGGGAGAACACCGCGACGCGGTCGGTCGCTGGGCACATAGCCGACGTGCCGGGCATCGCGGCTTCCGGGCGCGAGCCTGTGACCATCCACCTCCACGGAGCCTTCGTCAGGCGCCTGTCGGCCAGCCATGATGCTGCCGAGTTGCTCCAATCCACTGCCCACCATGCCGAAGGCACCGACGATCTCACCGCGGTGGACACCGAGGTCGATTCCGTCGAGCGTGCTACTTGTGATTCCCGTCCCCCGCAGGATCGGGTCGCCGGTCCGCTCAGGCGGCTCCCAGTCGGGCTCGATGCTCGTCGGAGCATCGCCGACCATCAGCCGGACCATGTCGGGGATGCTGAGATCGGCAGTGGGGCCCGTGTGAACCTGAGCGCCGTTGCGCAGGACGGTGACCGTGTCGGCGAGGTCCCGGACCTCCTGTAGGCGGTGCGTGATGAAGACGATTCCGAGACCCCGCCGCGCGTAGACCTTCATCGCGTCAGCCAAGAGATCGATCTCGTTCGAGGGCAACGCTGACGTCGGCTCGTCCAGGACGAGGGCGTCGATAGCGCTGTCGCGCGACCGGTCGAGCGCCCGGGCGCAGGCGATGATCGCCTGCTGCGCCAGGGGAAGCGATGCGAGTTGTTCGTGCACGGTATGCGCAAGCCCGAACTCATCAAGGGCCTCTGCCGCACGAGTAGCTTCGGCTCTCCAGTCGATCTGGCCAAGACGCATAGCCATGTCGCGCCCAATGGCAAAGTTCTCCAGAACGGTCATGGTCGGCAGCAGGCCTAGGTCCTGATGGACAAAAGCCACCTGGCCTGTGGAGATGACGCCCTCGTCCGCGGAGTGGTATCCCGCGAGCACCTTGACTAGCGTCGACTTGCCTGATCCGTTGAGCCCGATGAGAGCGTGGATGGATCCTGGTGCGACGTCGAAGGTGACCGATCGCAATGCGTGGGTTGGACCGAACGTCTTGCTGACCCGGTCAAACCGAATCGCCGGCGTCGCGGACGAGGGCGCCTGGTTCACTTTGCGTTCCAGATCTTCTTGTACGCGGCGGTGTAGTCGATGTCTCCGGTCCAGGGGCCGCCGGGCTCGATCGTGTCGATGTTCTCGGCGGTGATGAGACGGATGGGAACGTTCTGCTCAACCGCCTCTTCTCCGGCGAGCATCCGGTTCATGTTGTCCATGGCGGCCCAGACGCCCCACTCCATCGCGCCGCCCACAGAGGCGGTCAACTGACCCTTGCGGATGAGGTCGAGCGCAGGAGAGACACCGTTGAATGTTCCTACCTTGACTTGGTCCAAGAGACCCGCCTGGTCCATCGACGGGATCGAGGCCAGCATTGCCGCGTCATAGGCAGCGATCATGACGTTCATGTCCGGGTGCTGGCGGGCCGCAGTGACCGTGAGTTGGGGCAGGCGCGTCGCGGCGTCACCAGCAGTGAAGTCTTGGAATCCGAGCAACTCACAGCTGTCGCAGGCCTCGATTACTTCCTTCGACTTCTTGATCCACTGAGCGGGAGCCTGGAACTCCGGAGCGTTGAGGATGTAGGCGTTTGCCGCACCATCGGACTTCCAGATCATGTAGGCAGCCATCGCCTCGCCCTGACCGTCGAGGTCGGCGTTGACATCGTATGAGGTGCCGGTCTCACTGACGGGGTTGAACGAGTCGTAACTGCCCACCACCAGGCCGGCCTCACGCGCGGCCTTGACCTGACCGGCCACCGAAGAAGCGGAGACAGCGTCGAGGATCACGCCGTCAGCACCGTCGTCAATGGCCTGCTGAATGGTTCGGCTGTAGATCCGCGGATCGAATTTGCCGTCGACAACCTTCACGTCCCAACCCAGTGCCTTCCCGGCAGCAGCTGCTGCCTTACCCGGCAGGTTGCAGCCCTCGGCCTCGAACCCACAAGCGAGGAAGACGATCTTCTTGCCCTTCTGGGCTGCTGGCCCCTCGGTCGGGCCGGTGAACTCGGTGACCGGCTTCATCGCTTCCTCAGCGATCTTCTGATATTTCGCGGTTTCTCCGCCGGTGGGCGCTGGCGATGAACCGGTGTCTTCGCTGCACGCGGACAGGGCCAGCGCCGTGAGTGCACAGAGTGCCACAGCGCTCCAGCGTCGGGTGAGGTTCTTCGCCATTCGGGTTCCTTTGTCTAGAGCCGGTGAAGGCCAGCGGGAGATGTGGTTCGGGCCACACAGAAGGACTCTAGAGATTGTTCACACATTGCGCAATACGTCCTCCGTTAACTTCAGGTTGCGCCCTTGTTGCAACGCCGACCAAGTCGCGCCCCTGTAGATTGGCGTTCTCGTCTACCGATGACGGAAAACGCGGTCTTGTTCACATCATCAACGAAGGGGGTGGGCAGATGTCCGCCTGGGAGAGCGCCGACGAGGTGCGCGCCTTGTTCGAGGGATCACGCAAGCCGCTCCACGCAAGCACCGGGGGACGGGTCGCGGACGCCTTACGGGATCTGCTCATAGAAGGGCGGTTCGCGCCGGGAACACAACTGCGCGAGGAGGTGTTCGCGAGCGGAATGAACGTCTCCCGCAACACTCTGCGAGAAGCACTCCGGCTGCTGGCGAACGAAGGCCTCGTCGTTCACGAACTCAACCGCGGTGTCTTCGTCCGGCAGCTTACCGCCGAGGACATCCACTCGATCTACCAAGTGCGCGAGATCATCGAGCTGGCCGCCGTTCGCAATGCACAGACGCACACGCCGATGCGGCTATCGCGCGTGCGTCTTGCGGTAAGCCAAGCGCTGGCAGCAGAAGAGGCGGGGGACTGGGCCCTCGTCGGTACCGCGAACATGAACTTCCACCGAAGCATCGCCGCGCTTGCTGCCAATGTGCGGATCGACGCAATGATCCAGCGGACCCTCGCCGAGCTCCGGTTGGCGTTTCACGTGATGAATCCGCTGCGCGACTTCCATGCCCCGTACTTGCCGGACAACATCTTGATCGCCCGCCACCTCGAAGCGGCAGAGCCCGAGGCCGCCGCCGAAGTCCTGGCCGACTACCTCGAGCGCGCAAAGTTGCAGCTCGTCGCTGCCTACGAGAATCATGCGGAAGAGTCCAGCGGACCGAACATGAGCGTCATCGGAGCGTCCGGCGCGTAGCACCACTCACGCATCGCGGCCACGAGGGCAGGCGCCTCCCCCGACCGGAGACCATGATGTGAGGGCAACCAGTAGCTGCCACTTCAAGTCCCGCCGACAGCATCTGAACCAGGCCCGTAGCTCGCAGCAGCCTTGGGCCGAGTTGCGAGACACCCTAGGGTGTCGGCATGTGCGAACTCCTGGACCGGGCTCGCGCCTGGGCCGCCGACGACCCCGACCCCGCGACGCGCGCCGAGCTGGACACGCTGATCGCTCGCGCAGATGACCCGGTGGTGCTCGCCGATCTGGAGGATCGCTTCGACGGCACACTCGAGTTCGGGACCGCAGGTCTGCGCGGTGCGTTGGGCGCCGGCCCGAACCGGATGAATCGCGTGGTCGTGACCCGCGCCGCGGCCGGGCTCGCGGCGTACCTCAACGAGCGCGGTGGTGGGTCGGTCGTGATCGGGTACGACGCCCGGCACAACTCCGACGTGTTCGCCCGCGACACCGCCGAGATCGTCACCGGAGCCGGACTCCGCGCCCTGCTGCTCCCCCGGCCGCTGCCGACGCCGGTGCTCGCCTACGCGATCCGTGCCCTGGACTGTGTCGCGGGGGTGATGGTCACCGCGAGCCACAACCCGCCGCAGGACAACGGGTACAAGGTCTACCTCGGCGACGGGAGCCAGATCGTCCCGCCGGCTGACGCCGAGATCGCCGCACGCATCGCGGAGGTCGGACCGTTCGCCGGCATCCCGCGCGGCACCGGTGCGGTGACGTTGGACGACCAGGTCGTCGAGGACTATCAGAATCGGGTCGCGAGCCTGGTCTCACCGGGACCGCGCGACCTGAGTCTGGTCTACACGCCGATGCACGGCGTTGGCGGCCATACAGCGGCCAGCGTGCTGCGACAGGCAGGATTCGGGCATCCGCACCTGGTCGCCCGTCAGGCGCAGCCGGACGCGGACTTCCCCACCGTCGCCTTCCCCAACCCCGAGGAGCCGGGCGCGATGGACCTGGCGCTCGAGCTCGCCGCCGAGGTGGAGGCTGACCTGGTGGTGGCCAACGATCCCGACGCGGACCGGTGCGCCGTGGGCCTGC
>JASGGG010000040.1:0-26058 GCA_047605165.1 Nocardioidaceae bacterium | reverse complement strand
GCTGCTGCAGATGGCGGTCGTGCTCACCTACGCCGCCTCCGTGCCGGTGGTCAAGGTCGGCAGGCTCGCCGGCCAGTACGCCAAGCCCCGGTCGAGCGACACCGAGACCCGCGACGGCGTGACGCTGCCGGCGTACCGGGGCGACGCGGTCAACGGGTACGACTTCACCGCTCAGGCGCGGGAGCCCGACCCGCAGCGACTCGTCGAGGTCTACAACAACTCGGCGGCCACGCTCAACCTGGTGCGCGCGTTCGTGACCGGCGGGTACGCCGACCTACGTCAGGTGCACACCTGGAACACCGACTTCGTACGCTCGTCCCCGATCGGGAAGCGGTACGAGAAGCTCGCCGGTGAGATCGACCGGGCCCTGACCTTCATGCAGGCGATCGGAGCCGACCCCGACGAGTTCCACCGCGTCGACTTCCACTCCAGCCACGAGGCCCTGCTGCTGGAGTACGAGCACGCGATGACCCGCATCGACAGTCGCACCGAACAGCCGTACGACGTCTCCGCTCACTTCGTCTGGATCGGCGAGCGTACCCGCCAGGTCGACGGCGCTCACGTGGAGCTGCTCAGCCGGATCCAGAACCCGATCGGCGTCAAGCTCGGCCCGACCACCTCGCCCGACGACGCGCTCGCGCTCGCCGCCAAGCTCAACCCCGGCAACGAGCCCGGTCGGCTGACGTTCATCACCCGCTTCGGCGCGAGTCGGATCCGCGACGGCCTGCCGACGATCATCGAGAAGGTCACCGCCGCGGGGCTGGCGGTCGCCTGGGTGTGTGACCCCATGCACGGCAACACCTTCGAAGCGTCCAGCGGCTACAAGACCCGCCGTTTCGAGGACGTCATGGACGAGGTGCAGGGCTTCTTCGACGTGCACCGCTCGCTCGGCACCTGGCCCGGCGGCCTGCACGTCGAGCTCACCGGCGACAACGTCACCGAGTGCGTCGGCGGCGGCGAGGATCTGCGCGACCACGACCTGTCCCAGCGGTACGAGTCGGTCTGCGACCCGCGGCTCAACCGCGTGCAGTCGCTGGAATTGGCCTTCCTCGTCGCGGAGATGCTGTCGCAGGTGGGACAGGCCTGAGTCCGCGGGTCTGGAGAGAGTCCTCGACTTCGGCGCCTCGCGGTCCGGGCGGCGTCTCGATACGCGCCTCCTTCGTCGGCGCACTCGACGACCGGGGAGCGGCTCGATACGGCCCTCGGCTAGCGCGTCGGCGCACTCGACGGGCGCTTGGCCGATCGAGTGCCCCGCGAGGAACGAGCGGGGCGTATCGAGATCCCGCCCGCCCGACAGTCGTAGGCTCGCCCGGTGATCGATCTTCGCTCCGACACCGTCACCAAGCCCACCGATCCGATGCGCGCGGCGATGGCCGCGGCCGACGTCGGCGACGACGTGTACGGCGAAGACCCGACCGTCCGCGCACTGGAGGAGCGCGTCGCCGGCCTGCTCGGCAAAGAGGCGGCGCTGTTCACGCCGACCGGCTCGATGGCCAACGTGCTCGCGGTGCGGTCGCTGGTCGGAGTCGGCCAGGAGGTGCTCTGCGAGTCGCGGGCGCACATCGCCCGTGCCGAGCTGGGTGCCCACGGCGCGTTCACCGGGCTGACCATGCGTACCTGGGTCGGCGCCCCGTTGGACCTCACGACGATCGCGTCAATGTTCGCCCCCGACATGGGGCCGTTCTTCGTGCCGACCAAGGCGATCTCGGTGGAGAACACGCACAACTTCGACGGCGGATCGGTCATCGCCTACGACGATCTGGCCGCCCTACGCTCCTTCGCCGACGAGCGCGGGGTCGGCGTACACCTCGACGGAGCGCGCTTGTGGAACGCCCACGTGGCGACGGGGGTTCCGCTGGCCGACTACGGCGCGATCGCGGACGTCGTGGCGGTCTGCCTGAGCAAGGGCCTCGGGGCGCCGATCGGGTCGCTGGTCGTCGGCACCGCGACGGCAATCGAGGAGGCCCGGGTCTGGCGCAAGCGCCTCGGCGGAGGCATGCGGCAGGTCGGGGTGCTCGCCGCGGCGGGCCTGTTCGTGCTCGACCACCACATCGAGCGGCTCGCGGATGACCACGCCAACGCCGCCCTGATCGCGGAGGCTCTCGGTGCTCCGGCGCCGGACACCAATATCGTCGTCGTGGACGTACCCGACGCGCCGACGATCGTTGCCGCAGCCGCCGCCCAGGGCGTACTCGTCAGCGCAGTCGGCCCCCGAGCACTGCGCATCGTCACCCACCTCGACGTCACCGCCGACCAGGCCCGCACCGCCGCCGACACCCTCGCCCGCCTTCTCTCCTGAACGCAGCCACCTCCGGGCCGACTACAGCTGCGTTGTGGCCGATGGTGACTCTTCCAGCCGGTTTGTGGCCGATGGTGACTGCCCAGTCGGCCAACACACCGTCCTCATCGGCCACAATCCGGTCGGCGTCCCGTGAGCCGAGCGAGCAGCCGATCCGTGCCGCCCGGGGCATACAGCGACTCACCCCACATCTCCAGCCAGGTGTCGAGCAGGTCCGCGCGATAGCCCCGACCCAGCGACAGGCATGCGTCGGCAACGATCTCCTGTGGGCAGAGCGCAACCTCACGGGCCGTGTACGCCCTGCGGGTCCAGCCCGTGTTGAGGAGACGACGGTCGCGATCCAGGTCCCGGACCTGGGTCTCCCGTTCGCGATGGCCCGCCCCGTCGTACTCGTGCAACACGCGAGCACCCCGCAGCCAAAGGTCCCCGCGAGCAACGAACGCGCCCGCGCTGTCGCGCACCTCGTGTTGCGTCTCGACCTCGAATCCACAGGCGCGGTGCAGGACCCGCAACAACGACTCCCACGGCGACTCCGCATGCCCATCCATCCATCGGATCGCGCGCTGCAATCGGCTGGCTCCCCAGCGTCGGCGCGTGGCCGCTCGCCACAATTCGTCGGTCGTCACCAGCCCGGCTTGCAGCGCGCTGTCCCCGAGGACGACCAGATCGAGCATGCACAGGTGCCGGGCACACGCGAGGAGCAGTTCGTCGGCTGTCGCGACGCGGAGCCCGTCATCGTACGTCCAGCGGATCCCCTTGGTATGCCTCAGCGTGAGGATCTCGGGTCGTTTCACCCGGGTGTCCTGCTTGGCTTGGCTCACGACGACCGGCATCTGGTCAGGGAGTGGTGGCAGCCACAGCCCGTACCAGGCAGCGGCCGTGAGGTGGGTGACGACCGCGCTCGGCGGAAGCACCTCCTGGTAGGCGAGCAAGGTTGCGCGGTGCTCGTCGGCGGAGGCACGGCGATAGATGCCGTACGCCACCCGAGCCCAGTCGTTGCGGCGCACGCGCCCGATCAGGATGTCTTTCTCGATGGTCATACCGATGAGGGTCGAGCCGATCAGTACGAGGAGCACAGCCCCAGTTCTGCGACTTGTGGATAACCGAGGGTGTGGACTACGCCCGCGACCAGGCAGGTCTCGCGTCTTTGTGGCCGATGCCGACAATCCCCGAGCCGGATTCGCTGTCGCCATCGGCCACAATCCAGCCGAACGGTCACCATCGGCCACAATCCGGCGAGGGGTTGGGCGAGTCAGGGGCGGCGGTGGAGCAGGAGCGGGAGGACGAGACCCGCGCCGGTCTCGCGCAGAGCAGCAGCGGCGATCGTGATCGGCCAGAGGCTGGAGGAGGCGTCGACGACGAGGAGAACGGCGCGGCCGCTGACGGCGTCGGGCGGGTGGATGTGGTCACGCCAGTACGCGGCCTCGGCGGCCGAAGGACGGTCGCGTAGGTCGAGGGGTGGGGGCGGGAACTGGATCGTCGCTCGATCGAGCCGACCGACCTGGGCGATGTGACCGGCCACCGACTCGACGAGCAGCGGGTAGCCCGCTGCGGGCAGGCTGACCACGATCTCCGGGCGCGCGGGCCACTCTCCCCGCCACTTCGCGAGCAACTGCACCACGGCATCCAGCACGTCGGGCGGCGCAGGCGCGTCGGCTGAGAACATCACCTCGACCGACTCGCGCCACTCCGGCGCATCCGCGAAGACCAGCGTGCGACCCTCGGAAGCCATGAGCTCTGCCGGGATCCGGCCGCGGCCGAACTCGCCGCCCGGCCACATTTTGCGAGGCTCGAGCACGTGTGTCTCACCGCGCAACAGCTGAGTGACCCGCTGGATCGTCTCGGGCGAGGCCGTCGCGGAAAGAGCAGGAGGCAACGACCTGCGGCACACCGAGCAACGCCCGCACGGCTCCGCGCTCGGATCGTCGAGCGACTCCTGGAGCAGCTCCATCAGGCAGCGCTCACCCCGCACGTACGCGCGCATGATGTCGGCCTCACGCCGCCGGGTCGCCAGCACCCCCTCGTAGTGCGGTGCGTCGTAGTGCCACGGCAGCCCGGTCTTGACCCAGCCCTGCTCGGTACGCTCGGTGACTCCCTCGACTGCCAACTGCTTGAGGATCAGCTCGACCCGACCGCGGCGTACGCCCGACTCCGCCTCGACCGCGACGACGGAGACCGGCTCACTCGAGAGCACCTTCAGCACCGCGTGCACCTGCTCGGGCACCGGCAACGTCGCGGTCGCGAAGTGATCCCATACGGGCGCGTCCGCTGCCGACGGCAACAGCACGACGCTGGCATGGTCGATGGCGCGCCCGGCACGACCGACCTGCTGGTAGTACGACACCGGCGATGGTGGCGCGCCGACGTGCACCACGAAGCCGAGGTCGGGCTTGTCGTACCCCATGCCCAACGCCGACGTCGCGACCAGCGCCTTGACGCGGTTGCCGAGCAGCGCGTCTTCGAGGGTGTGGCGCTGGTCGGCGGGGAGCTGACCGGTGTACGCCGCGACCGGCAGCGCGTCGCCGTGCACCTCGGCGATGCACGCGGCCAGGCGCTCCGCGGCGGCGACGGTCAGGGCGTACACGATCCCCGAACCCGGCAGATTGGGCAGGTTGTCAACCACCCAGGCATACCGCCCGATCGGACTCAGCTCGGGGAGTACGACCAGCTCGAGGCTGGTGCGCGCCAGCGGACCGCGCAGCACGAGCGTGGCAGCGCCGAGCTGATGGGCGACGTCGTCGGTGACCCGGGCGTTGGCAGTCGCGGTCGTGGCGAGCACCGGCGTGGCCGGGTTGAGCCGTTGCAGCACGTCGGACACGCGGCGGTAGTCGGGCCGGAAGTCGTGGCCCCAGTCGGAAACCGCGTGCGCCTCGTCGATCACGACCAGCCCGAGTCGCCCGGCGAGTCCGTCGAGCACTCGGCGGCCGAACCCCGGGTTGGCCAGACGCTCGGGTGAGACCAGCAGCACGTCGATCGTGCCGGCCAACAGGTCGGACTCGATCTGTTGCCAGTCGTCGACGTTGCCGGAGTTGACCGTGGCCGCCCGCAGTCCCGCGCGGGCTGCGGCGGTGACCTGGTCACGCATCAGCGACAACAACGGCGAGACAACCAGCGTCGGGCCGGCGCCTTCCGCTCGGCGGATCGCGGTCGCCGCCCAGTAGACCGCCGACTTGCCCCACCCCGTGGCCTGCACCACCAGCACGCGTGAGCCAGCCTCGCACAAGGCCGCGACTGCCGTGGCCTGGTCGTCGCGCAGCCGCGCACCGTCACCGGCGATCGCGGCGATCACTCGGTCTGCGATCGCCGCACGGTCAGGAGTCCAGGTCATGCTCGCAGGGTACGGGTCACCCCCGACGCAATCCCGATCCGTGGTCTCGATACGCGCCTCCTCCGTCGGCACACTCGACCACCTTCCCGCTGATCGAGTGCCGCCGCGAGCAACGAGCGACGGTGTATCGAGATCCAGCGTGTGTCGATCACTTCACGCCTGAGGCGCGTCAGCGGCGCGCGATCGCAAGGCCGAGGAGCGAAGCGGGGCTGGAAGCGAAGCGCCCAGCGAGCGACGAGAACGCAGCGAGCGTGTGTCGATGGCGTGCCTCAACCGAAGAAGACTTCGGCTTCGGCATATTCCTCAGGGCTGACCAGCTTGAGCTCGGCGGTGCCTTCGGCCAGTGGCACACGCACGATCTCGGCGCCGCGCAACGCGACCATGGTGCCGAAGTCACCCTCGGCTACGGCAGTGATCGCGTGCAGACCGAAGCGGGTCGCGAGCCAGCGGTCGAAGGCCGTCGGGGTGCCGCCGCGCTGCACATGGCCGAGCACGACCGCCCGGGCCTCCTTGCCCGTACGCTCCTCGATCTCGCGCGCGAGCCGGTCGCCGATGCCGCCGAGCCGGACATGCCCGAACGCGTCGAGGTCCTGAGACTGCAGGGTCATGTCGTCGCCAGCAGGGATCGCGCCCTCCGAGACCACCACGATGGGTGCGTACTTGGTCTGGAAACGATGCTCGACGTACGCACACACGGCCGCGATGTCGAAGGGGCGCTCGGGGATCAGGATGACGTTGGCGCCGCCGGCGAGCCCGGAGTGCAGGGCAATCCAGCCGGCATGGCGCCCCATCACCTCGACCACCAGGACGCGGTGATGCGATTCGGCGGTCGTGTGCAGCCGGTCGATGGCCTCCATCGCGATGTTCACCGCCGTGTCGAAGCCGAAGGTGAAGTCGGTGCCGGACAGGTCGTTGTCGATGGTCTTGGGTACGCCGACGACGGCGACGCCGAGTTCGGCGAGCTTGGTCGCGACGCCCAGGGTGTCCTCGCCGCCGATCGCGACCAGTGCGTCGACTCCGTTGGCGGCGAGGTTCTGCTCGATCTGTTCCACTCCCCCGTCGACCTTGAACGGGTTGGTGCGCGAGGACTTCAAGATGGTGCCGCCGCGCGGGAGAATGCCGCGCACCTGCTCGACGCCGAGCGGCGTGGTGAGATTCTCCAGGGGCCCGCGCCAGCCGTCCCGGAAGCCGACGAACTCGAACCCGTACTCCTTGACACCCTTGCGTACGAGGGCCCGGATCACCGCGTTCAGGCCTGGACAGTCGCCACCGCCGGTCAGCACACCAACTCTCATAGTCGCCGACCCTACTAGGGTCGGCCCATGAACGTACTGTTGTGGCCGGGCTCTGCCCCGTCCCCGCGGGCCTCCCAAAGCGCCTCCCTAAGGGTCTCCCGAGGGGCCTCGCTGCAATGGGCCTCGCTGCGCTCGTGTCCTCGGGAGGGAGTCTCGTGACCGTACTCGCCATCGACGCCGGCACGACCGGCGTGACCGCACTGATCGTGGACGAAGCGGGCGCGATCGTCGCCAAGGGGTACCAGGAGTTCGCCCAGCACTTCCCGCGGCCGGGCTGGGTGGAGCACACCCCGGAGGAGATCTGGCAGGCGAGCCTGCACGCGACCCGGGAAGCGCTGGCCGCCTGGCCGGGCGAGCCGGGGGCCCTGCGCGCGGTCGGCATCACCAACCAGCGCGAGACCGTCACACTCTGGGATCGCGAGACGCTGGCTTCGCCGAGGCGCGCGATCGTGTGGCAGGACCGGCGTACGGCCGACATCTGCCTGCGGATGCGCGACGCCGGGCACGAGCCGCGGGTCACCGAGCTGACCGGGCTGCGGCTGGACCCCTACTTCTCGGGTACGAAGCTGGTCTGGCTCGCCGAGAACGAGCCGCACACCTGGGCGCTGGTCGAGTCGGGCCGGTATGCGATCGGCACGATCGACTCCTACCTGATCGCCCGGATGTCGCGCGGCACCTGGCACCTGACCGACGTCTCCAATGCGTCGCGCACGCTGCTCTTCGACCTGCAGCGGGGCGACTGGAGCGACGAGTTGTGCGGTCTGTTCGGTGTTCCTCGCGACGCGCTGCCGCAGGTGGTGCCGTCGTGGGGTGAGCTCGCGCGCACCGATCCGACGACGTTCCTGGGCCTCGACCTTCCGATCGCGGGCATCGCCGGCGACCAGCAGTCGGCGCTGTTCGGCCAGACCTGCTTCGCTCCGGGGGAGTCGAAGTGCACCTACGGCACTGGTTCGTTCATCCTCACCAACACCGGCTCCGAGGTCGTACGCTCCGATGCCGGCCTGCTGTCCACGGCCGCTTGGCGCGCACCCGACGGGACCACGACGTACGCGCTGGAAGGGGCGATCTTCGTTACCGGCGCGGCGGTCCAGTGGCTGCGCGACGGCCTGCAGATCGTCGGCAGCGCTGCCGAGTCACAGGCGATCGCCGAGACCGTCACCTCGACCGACGGCGTGGTGTTCGTGCCTGCCCTGACGGGCCTCGGCGCGCCCGACTGGGATCCGCACGCCCGCGGCATGATCATCGGACTGACCCGCGGCACCACCCGCGGCCACCTCGTACGCGCGACGCTGGAGGCGATCACCCACGAGGTGCGCGACGTGATCGACACGATGCCAGCGCTGACCAGCCTCGCTGTCGACGGAGGGGCAGCCGCCAACGACCTGCTGTGCCAGCTGCAGGCCGACCTGCTCGGCGTACCCGTCGAGCGTCCCCGTCTGGTCGAGACCACGGGCCTGGGTGCCGCGTTCCTCGCCGGGCTCGGTGTGGGCGTGTGGGAGTCCACCGACATGCTGCGCGACACCTGGCAGCTGGACCGTCGGTTCGACCCCGGCGCCGACCGGGCCACCGCCGACGCGGCCCACGCCCGGTGGCGCAACGCGGTCGAACGGGCCAAGGGCTGGGCGGAATAGCCGACGGGATCTCGATACACCGCCCGCTCGTCGAGTGGTCCGAGGCGCTAGCCGAGGGCCGTATCGAGACGCCGACCGGACGCGAGTCACCGAAGGCGCGTATCGAGACCACTCGACCTACAGCTCGTCGTCCAAGCCCTGCTCGATCGCGTACCGCACCAGCTGAACCCTGTTGTGCAGCTGCAGCTTGCCCAGGGTGTTCTGTACGTGGTTCTGCACGGTGCGGTGTGAGATCACCAGGCGATCGGCGATCTGCTTGTACGAGAGTCCCTTGGCGACCAGCCGGAGGATCTCGGTCTCCCTCTCGGTCAGGCTCGGTGTGTCCGCGGCGGGCTGCTCCGCGATCCGGCGATACTCGCCGAGCACGAGCCCGGCCAGTCCCGGAGTGAACACGGATCCGCCGGCGGCGACATCACTCACTGCGGCGGTGAGTTCCTCGCGCGACGCCGACTTCACCAGGTAGCCGGCCGCGCCTGCCTTGACCGCCTCCAACACGTCGGCCTGCTCTCCCGAGGCCGAAAGCACCAGCACACGCGGCGGCTCGGCATCGCCCATCAACGTCCGGGTGACCTCCACGCCGTCGGGCGCGGGGATGTTGAGGTCGAGGAGTACGACGTCGGGCCGGCTCGCGCGGGCCCGTACGACCGCCTCCTGGCCGGTGCCCGCGGTGGCGACCACCTCGTACCCGGCATCGGTGAGGTCGCGCTCGACAGCATCGCGCCACATCGGGTGGTCGTCGACCACCATCACCCGCACACTCACGGCACCCGACGCTACCGGACGCGATCTCCCCTCGCGGCGTCCACGCCGCCGACCCATGCGCCGGATTGTGGCCGATGGCGACACCGACACGCCGAGCATCGCTGTCGGCATCGGCCACAAACCAGCGATCAGCGTCGGGATCGGCCACAATCCGGCAAGGCCAGCCGCGGAGACTACCGGGTGTAACGGCCACGCCGGTGCAGCAGCGGGTCGGTCTCGGGGCCGACGTGCAGCTCTTCGATCGCGCAGTCGACCAGCCACGACCAGCCCACCGTCTCGGCTCGCGCGGGTCCGTCGAGCAGCCGCACCCCGCACCATGTCGCCGTCGAGACGAGTCGGGGCCCGAAGGGGGTCTGTTCAAAGGATGCGGCGGCGAACGGACCACCGGGTGACGGCGCCAGGCCGGCGAAGATCTCGGCGAGCATCCGGTGCGGCCACTCCAGCAAGCAGATCACCGCGCGGCGGGTCTGCTCGAACCGTGCGGCGAAGTCGCTGTCAGGGTCGAGCAGGCCCACCACACGACCCGGCTCACCCACAGCGACCAGCAGGGACGACACCGTGAGTCCGGCGCGATCCGCACCGCTTCCGGCCGTCCACAGCGTCACCTGGCCGCCGAGCCGGCCGCGGAGCTGGCGTACCGGGTCCGGCTCGGGGTCGGCGAAGGGATTGCCTGAGTGAATGGTCATCGCGGGTAGTGCAGCTCCCACTCGGTGCCGAGCCCGGGGCCGGTCAGCAGCTCGGCTCGCCCGCCGAGCGCGGCCAGCCGTCCGCGGATCGACTCGACCACACCCAGACGACCGGCGAGAGCGGCTGCTTCGAGGCGGTCAGGCGGGATCCCCGGGCCGTTGTCGCGCACGGTGACGACCAGGTCGCCGGGAAGGTCCTCGACGAGCACGAACGCCTCGGCGTCCTCGCCCACGTGTCTGCGCACGTTGACCAGGCATTCGTGTACGGCGGCGGCCAGCTCGTGCGCCACGGCGCCGTCCAGCGACACGGCATGGCCGGGGCCGGACACGGTGACGCGTGGCCCCGCCAGGGCCGCGATCGCGGTGACCAGATCCTCGTCCCCGGTCACCGGCGGCCGCGCCGCGCCCTGCATCAGTGCGCGCAGCGCCTGCTCCTGCTCCCGTGCCTCGACGGCGAGATCGCTCAGGTCGGCGCCGGGCTCACCGGCACGCCGCTGCACGAGCGCGAGCAGCTGAAGCACCCCGTCGTGCACCACCCGCGCCAACCGGGCTCGCTCGGCAGCCGCGGCGGACTCGCGCTCGGCCACCGCGCGCAACTCGGCCGCTCGGCGCAACGTGGTGGCGGCGTACCCGACCATGCCGGCACCCATCAGCAGTAAGAAGATGTTGCCGAACGTGTTGGCATCCAACGAGACCTTGACCGAGACGTCGGCCAGCGACACCACCAGCGCCGCGGCCAGACCCTCCACCCAGCCGCGACCGACAGCCCAGGCAAGCACGGCCGGGATCACCCAGAAGGTCGCCAGATGCGCGGCGTGACGATCGAGCATGGCCTGGGTCTCGACCAGCGGCGTGACCAGTACCAGCGTGGTGGCAACGGCGAGATCGGCGAGGTAGAGCGGGAGCCGACGACGGCGAGGCTCGTCGTAGGCCCAGGTCATCAGCGCCGTCCAGCCGAGGATCACGCCGATCACGACCCAGCCCGCCCACGCATGCCGGAAGTCCTCGATACGCCCGTAGTTCTTGATCACCGCGAACAGCATCAGCACGACGCGCAGCACCGCGAGTGCGCGGAAGAGCTCGGTGGTGACCAGGTCGGCCGCCACCCCGGGATGCTGCCAGCGCCCGGCCTGGCGCAACGACAGCGAGGGCTTCACGAGGCCTTGCGGTCGGTGTCGGTCGCGACGCGCTCCCGCTCGCGCTCGGCTCTGGCCTGGTCGGCCTTCTCCTTGTCGGCCTTCTCCTTGTCGAGAGCCTTCGCGCGGGTGGCGTACAGGTCGACGTACTCCTGGCCGGAGAGCCGCATGATCTCGTACATGATCTCGTCGGTGATCGAGCGCAGGATGAAGCGGTCGTCCTCCAGGCCCTCGTAGCGGGAGAAGTCCAGCGGCTTGCCGAATCGCACGACCGGGCGGGTGAACGAGCCGAACTTCTTGCCGGGCGGCGCCACCACGTCGGTGCCGACGACGGCGACAGGGATGACGGGTACGCCGGTCTCGAGTGCCAGCCGGGCGACGCCGGTCCGGCCGCGGTAGAGCTTGCCGTCGTGCGAGCGGGTGCCCTCGGGATAGATGCCGAACAGCTCGCCGCGGTCGAGCACCTTCTTGGCCGAGGCGAGCGCCCCCGCGGCCGCATCGCCACTGGTGCGGTCGATCGGGATCTGCCCGGCGCCGGAGAAGAACGTGCGCTGCAGCCAGCCCTTGATGCCGGTGCCGGTGAAGTACTCCGACTTCGCGACGAAGCTGACCCGGCGGGAGAGCGTCAGCGGCATGAACAGCCAATCGGCATAGGAGAGGTGGTTGCTGGCCAGGATCGCCGGACCTTCCTCGGGGACGTTCTCCAAGCCGTCGCAGCGCGGACGGAACACCACCCGCAGGATCGGCCCGAGGGCGATCCACTTCAAGAACCAGTAGAACAACTCGATCTCCTTGCCAGCACCCCTGCGATAATCCTGGGCCGCACTCGCCGTTCCCGCGAGCCTACCGCCGATGGCCGGTTTGCCAGCTTGTCGTGTCACTATCGGAGCGTGACCCCCGTACCTCCCGACGAGCGCCCCGAAGATCCGCCGCGCGATCAACCGGCAGAGGAGCCGGTCGACGGCGATGCCGGCGAGCCGCTGGACGTCGACGCGGAGTTCTCCAAGATCGTCGAGGGCCTCGGTGACGACTGGGCGACGCCGTCGACCGCGGAGGGTTTGGCCGAGCGTTTCCACACCCGGGGCTGGGCCGACGCGCCGGTACCCGCCAGCCAGGACGAGGTCAATCTCGAAGTCGAGCACTTCGTGCCGCCGGAGCCGCCACCGGTCCCCCGCCCCGAGCCCGCCCGCCTGCTGGCGTGGGTGGCGACCCTGGGCGCGCCCGTCGCGATGATCGCCCTGGCGGTCTTCCGCATCAGGCCGGAAGGCTGGGTGATGTTCCTGATGGCCATGGCGTTCCTGGCCGGCCTGGTCTACCTCATCTCCACCATGCGCCGCGACGACGACCCTTGGTCCGGCGACGACGGCGCGGTCATCTGAGGCGATCTGTCAGACCTCACTCTTCGTCGAGGTCGATCTTCTCCACCGGCTCGTCACGCCGCTCGGCCCGAGCCTCAGGCTGCGGCGTGGTCTCCAACAGCGCCTGCGCGACCTGCAACAGCGCGGTCGCCGCGGTCGTGAGGCCCTGTTTGACCTCCGGGCGGGCATCGCGCACGACGTTGATCAGCTGGCACACCGGGCAGTAGCGGCAGTCCGGGCCGTGCCCGACGTGCTCACCGACATTGCGTACGGCATCGGCCAGCGGCTGCTGCCCAGTGCTCAGCCCGGACAGGGCTGCCATCAGCTTGGCAGCCTCCTCCGCTATCGATCCCACCTCACCCGGGTCGGGCTGCTGGTCGTGCTCGTCGGTCATTCAAGCGCCTCCGGCACGAACCGTATCGTGAGTACGCCCCCATCTACGGCGGCGCCTACGACTCGGTACGAGCGCAGCGCGGCCGGGAGAGCGACCAAGCGACGGTACGACCCGACCGTGACGACGATGTCGTCCCCGTGACGAGCCAGGTCGACCTCTGCCCGGCTGGTGAACGGCAATGCGAGGCACAGCGTCGCTCCCACTTCGGTGGTGAGGACCGACAGGGACGGCGGGCCGCCGTAGTCCCGCCACGGTTCGTCCGCGCCGTAGGTTGCCCGCGCGAGATCGAGCAACTGCTGTGTCCCGACCGGCTCTCGGTCGAGATACGGCGATCGCCAGACGGGCAGACCGGCGAACGACTGCTCGACCTGTTCGAGAACCCGCCGTTGCGCCGTCACCCAGCCGCCTCGCCAGTCGTCCCCGCCGGCTGACGGAAAGACGCGATTGGCGACGACACCGTCGACCCGGTAACCGAACAGGGACAGGGCGGTGAGCGCTCGTCGCGCCTCGGCGACCACCACCGACTCCGGCGTGAGAACCAACCGGACCGATGCGTCCGGTCCGGTCAACAGGCGATGAACCTCCAGCAACTCGCCCTGGAGTCTCTCGACGGCGTTGACGACGGGCTCCTCCGGTAGCGGTATCCCGGCGGTCTTGGTCAGCACGGGTGTGAGTGCTTTGACCAGGCGGTTGCGCATCGGGAAGATTCGGTCCAGATACCACCCCAGGGCCTCGGGCAGCGCGAGCAGCCGAAGCGTCTCGGCGGTCGGGGCGCAGTCGAGCACGAGCAGGTCCCACTGACCGGAGCGGGCGTGCGTACGCACCTCGAGGAGCGCAAGCACCTCCTCGGCTACCGGCAGGACCACCAGCTCCTCCGCCGCGATCCGATCGACACCAGCGGCTCCGAGAATCGAGAGCAGGTATCCCCGGATCTCCGGCCAGGACTGCTCGAAGCGGCGCTGGGCGTCGACGTGCTGGGCGGTCAGACACGGCGCTACCGAGGCCGGCTCGGCGCCGATCGGGCTCCCGAACGCATCCGCGAGGCTGTGCGCTGGGTCCGTCGACATCACCAGCGTGCGAAGTCCGGTTGCGGCCGCCGCCACCGCGGTCCCCGCCGCTGCCGTCGTCTTGCCGACGCCACCCTTGCCGGTGAACAGGAGGATCCGCACGGAGAGGCGCCAGTCAGCGCGACTCGACGCGCTTCTTCAGCCCACCGAGCGCCGAGTCGATGATGACCTTCTCCGCCTTGCGGCGCAGCATGCCGATCATCGGAATCGCCATGTCCACGGTCAACGAGTAGGTCACCTCGGTGCTGTCATCGCTCAGCGCACGGAGCGCGTACTCGCCGTCGATGGCCTTCATCATCTTGCCTTCGCCGAGCCGCCAGGTGACGCCGTCGTCGCCGTTCCAGTCGTACACCAGCGTGTAGGAGTCACTGATCGGCTTGACGTCCACCTCGAAGTAGACGGCCTTCGGACGCCCTCCCTCAGGCCCAGGCTCGGTGACGTCGGCAACCTTCACACCCTGCGCCCACTCCGGATAGGCCCCGAAGTCGGCGATCACGTCCATGATCGTGGACCGGTCAGCGGCGATGACGATGCTCGACGAGGTCTGGTTAGCCATGCACGGAGCCTACCGGTGGCCTGCCGGTGACCACGCAGGTAAAGAATTTTCCGATTTCTTCCCATTCTCGACTAGCGGCTGCCACAGTGTGATGCGGGGACTTGAGCGTTTTGCCCGATTTCTGACTGGACGGACAAAGGGGTACGCATGCTGGCCGCCCTACGATCTCGGCGCCGACACCGCACCCAGAAGGGCGCGGTAGCGATCGAGGCTGCGCTGATCACACCGGTCTTCATCCTGGTGCTGTTCGGGATCATCGAGTTCGGGATGCTCTTCAAGGACTGGCTCGCGGTCAGCTCGTCGGTGCGTGCCGGCGCGCGCTTGGCATCGGCCGAGCCGCGGGTCACCACCTTCGCCCAGGACGCGGCCGACAACGTCGCCATGGAGGGCAACGCGCTCCAGATGACCAACGTCAAGCAGCTCTGGGTCTACAAAGCCGATACCGACGGCTACCCGACAGGCGTCGGGTCGTTCAGCGACTGCACCGTTTGCGTCAAGTTCACCTGGAACACCTCGTCGAATGCCTTCGAGCCGTCCTACAGCAACTGGGAGAGCACCTCACAGAACGCCTGCCAAGGGACCCAGGACGCGATCGGCGTCTACATGGAGATCGAGCACGACTCCGTCACCAAGTTCATCTTCGACTCCTTCGATATCACCGAGCACACGGTGATGTCGCTGGAGCCGATCCCGGTGGCGCAGGTGTGCAAGTCATGAGAGGCGGCCTGCTCCCTCGACTGGCCGGGCGGCGAGGACGAGGACAGAACGGCTACGTCGCGATCGTGGCCGCCATGTTCACGCTGTTCATGTTCGGCATGGCCGCGTTCTCGGTCGATGTCGGTCGCTGGTATCTCACGGCGCGGGAGACCCAGCGAGCCGCGGACGCGGCCGCGTTGGCGGGCGTCTCCTATCTGCCCGGCAACCAGACGGGCGCATTCGCCGCCGCACAGGATTACGCGACACGCAACGACATGACCAACGGCAGCGACGGCGTCGTGGTCACCCCTGCCATCGGCGACTCACCGACGAAGTTGCAGGTCACCGTCGCCCAGCCGGTCCAAAGCGTCTTCGGCTCGCTTCTCGGCATCGACTCTGCCACGATCACCCGTTCGGCCACCGCCGACTATGCCGGGCCTGTTCCGCTGGGCAGCCCCTGCAACGAGTACGGCAACGACCCCGAGTCCTCGGGGGCCGGCAACGGCAACCGGAGCAGCAACTGCTCCGGCTCGGCGGCATTCTGGGCAAACGTGGGTTCGCCGGGGGCCACGAAGAGCTACGGCGACGCCTACCAGGACAACGTGTGCACGTCGAGCATCGACGGATGCACCGACGGCACCACGAACGCCAACTACGACTCGAACGGCTACTTCTACACGATCACGCTCTCCGAAGCCGTCGACAACCTGGCGATCGAAGTGTACGACCCGGCGCTGATCAACGTCGGTGACGCCTGCGAGACGCAGAACAGCTTCGACGCGAAGCTCGCGACCGCAGCGGCTGGGAGCGACACCCAGAATCCCTACGTGACCGACGCCAAGACTCGCTATGCCGAAGGTGCCACCAGCGTCTATTGCAACGGCGACATCGGGTACTCCAAGCAGAGCAGCGGATACACCGGGCAGGTGGCGACCAACTACACGGTGCGCGACCCGGGGCCGAACCCCTGGGATCCCACCTCCTACCCGATCCGCGGCGTCGGCGACTCCGAGGCCACGTGCGAAGGCACCGGTGTCTATCCCGGCTACTCGGGGGATCTGTCGAAGGCCCTGGACTCGAGCACCACCGCGTACGCGACGCAACCAGCACAGACCACGGCGAATCTCGCGCCCGCGGCCAATCTGAGCAAGGGCTATGTCGCCTCGGTGTTCCGGCAGTGGGTGCGGATCTGCACGATCTCGAGCGCGTCAGCCGGCACCTACATGATCCAGGTGAACACCAACGGCCTGGGTTTCGACGCGGCCAGCGGTCACAACCGGTTCGCGATCCGCGCCTACTCCCCGACCGACAGCACCGCGAAGGACTCGATCTCGGTCTCCGGCTACCAGAAGATGGCGATGTACGGGAACCTGCCGGGGGGGACCTCGACGTTCCACCTCGCCCGGGTGCCCAGCGGCGCTGCCGGCCAGGTCCTGAACGTCAGCCTGTTCGACGTCGGCGACATCGGCGTCACCGGGAAGATCCAGGTGGTCGCCCCCACCGACTCCGGGGTCACGTTCTCCGACTGCAAGGCAACCGGCGCCTACGCGGCAACGCTGAGCGACTGCCAGCTCACGAACGTCAACTACAGCACCTACAACGGGAAGTGGGAGAACATCGCGGTCACGATCCCGAGTGGCTTCACCTGCGACGACCTCGACACGACGAAGTGCTGGGTAATGCTGAAGTTCGACTTCAACACCGCAACCTCGCCCTCGGACACCACCTCCTGGACGGCGAGCATCGAAGGCGATCCGGTCCGCCTGATCGAGTAGCGCACCACCCGAAGCACCAGGGACGCACGATAGCGTGCTCTGCGAGAGCCCGCGTCCGAGCGGGCGGATCGGGGAGGGTGCGTCGATGCGTGAGTTCGCCAGCCCTCTCACCGTGGACGTGCCGGCCGGCAGCCTCACCGACGCGCTGCTGCGCAATGCGGCCGATCATCCAGACGCGCCCGCGCTCGCACACAGAGCGGGCAACACCTGGCAGGACGTTTCCACCGCGCAACTGCTCGCGGAGGTCCGAGCCGCGGCCCGCGGGCTGATCGCCGCCGGAGTCGAGCCCGGCGACCGGGTCGCGCTGCTGTCCCGCACCCGGTTCGAATGGACCATCCTCGACTACGCGATCTGGTATGCCGGCGCGGTAACCGTGCCGATCTTCGCCACCGCGGCGGCCGACCAGGTGCGGACGATCCTGGCGCACTCGGGCGCACGCGCGATCATCGTCGAGACTCCGGCCCATACCGCCCTGGTCAACGGACTACGCAACGAGCTCCCCGAGCTGCGCCACACCTGGGAGCTCGACGGCAACGCGATGTCGGTGCTGGGCGCTCTCGGCGGCGACGTCGACGACGACACCTTGGAGACCGCGCGGTCGTCGGTGCACTCGGCCAGCCCGGCCACGGTCATCTACACCTCCGGCACCACGGGTAGCCCCAAAGGCTGCCTGCTCACCCACGGCAACGTCTCCGCGGAGGTCGCCACTGCCTGCGCCGAACTGGGTGAGCTCTTCGAGCCGGGTTCGTCCACCCTGCTCGTGCTGCCACTCGCGCACGTGTTCGCGCGGGTCATCCAGGTCGGTGCGATCACCGAGCGAGTCCGCCTCGGCCACTCCCCCACGGTCGCGACCATGGTCGACGACCTGCGATCGTTCCGCCCCACGTTCCTCCTGGGGGTGCCTCGCCTGTTCGAGCGGCTGGTCAACGAAGCGTCGCAACAAGCTGCGGTGACCGGGCACGGCGCCCGCTTCGACCGCGGGATCACGACCGCCATCGAGACCAGCCAGGCCGAGGAAAGCCTGCCCGGCCGGATCTCGGCGGCTCGATTGCGAGCGCGCCGGCTCGTCGCCGAGCGCACCGTCTGGCGCCCCTTCCGCGACTTGCTGGGCGGCGCCTGCCGTTACGCGGTCTCCGGTGGCGCACCGCTCGGGGAGCGACTGGCGCACTTCTACCGGGGTGTCGGAGTGCCGATCCTCGAGGGGTACGGCCTCACCGAGACCTGTGCCGCCATCACGCTCGGCACGCCGACAGCCAGCCGGATCGGTACGGTCGGGAGGCCGCTGCCCGGTGTCACCGTACGCATCGCCGACGACGGCGAGCTCCTGGTCACCGGCCCGCAGGTCATGCCGGGCTACTGGGCAGACCCCAGCGGCACAGCCGCGATCATCCGCGACGGCTGGCTCCATACCGGTGACCTCGGCGAGATCGACGACGAGGGCTTCGTGCGGATCACCGGGCGCAAGAAGGAGATCCTGGTCACCACCGGCGGCAAGAGCATCTCTCCGGCAAGTCTGGAGGACCGGCTCCGGGAGCACCCGCTGGTCAGCCAGTGCATCGTGGTCGGCGACGGCCGGCCGTACCTCGCCGCGCTGGTCACGCTCGACCCTCAGCAGTTCGCCGCCTGGGCGGCCGCCCGGGGCCTCTCGCCGGACGTCTCCGCCCATACCCACGACCCCGAGCTGGTCGCGGAGATCCAGCTCGCCGTCGACGCCGCGAACCGCACCGTCTCGCACGCCGAGGCGATCCGCCGCTTCGCGATCCTCCCCACCGAGTGGACCGAGGAGGCGGGCCTGGTCACACCCAGTCTCAAGCTCCGCCGCAACGCCGTGCTGCGCGCGCATCGCACCGAGGTCGCCGCGCTCTTCGAGACCTGACCTGGATACCCACCTACGCCGGTCGAGTAGCGCCGAGGCACGAGGCGCGTATCGAGACCAGTCCCAATCCCACCAATTCCGGCATTTTCCGGACGCGGGGCCTCCTGGTGCGGAACTCTTTAACTTGCTCGACGCCTCCGGCGCGGCAGGGATACATCAGCCACCGCTTCTGCCGTGGTTCGACTGAGGGAGATGCAGGATCACATGGGACGCAGAACAGTTCTGCTGATCGTCGCGGCACTCATCGCCGTGCTCGGCAGCGCGATGGTCTTCTTGTATGTGCGCAGCGCGGACAACCGCGCGATCGAGAGCCAGGAGCCCGTCAAGGTGCTCAAGGCGACCTCGCAGATCGACCCGGGTGAGACCGCCCAGGACGCGATGGAGAAGGGCAAGCTCGCGATCGCGGACGTGCCGCAGTCGCAGGTGCTGGTCGGCGCGGTGAACAGCGTCGCCAACATCGGCACCAGCGTCGCACTCTCCACGATCTACCCCGGCGAGCAGATCATCAGCGGCAAGTTCGGCGACCCGGGAGACTCGTCGGCGCTGACCATGCCCGACCCGAAGGACATGGCAGTCTCGATGAGCCTGACCGACACCGGCCGGGTCGCGGGCTTCGTGTCCCCGGGCAGCCAGGTCGCGGTGTTCGCCACGTGTGAGGACAAGACGTACACGCTCTTCCCGAAGGTTCCGGTCATCGCGGTCGGCGCGACCACCGTGACCAACACGACCACGACCGACACCACTGGTGCCTCGACGACCGAACAGCTTCCCAAGACGCTGTTCACCCTCGGCCTGAGCCAGGCGGATGCTCAGAAGCTGATCCAGGGCGCGTCCTCCTGCGAACTCGCCTACGGCCTGCTGAGCAAGACCTCCGAGGTCAAGGCATCGGTCCCGCCCGCCTCCAACTCGACCCTGTTCAGGTGATCTGATGCCTATCATCGTCGAAGGTAACCCGGCCAACGCCGAGGTCTTCGCTTCCGTCACCGGCGCCGGCTCCGAGGTCGTCACCCAACTCGACGAGCTCAAGCGGACCCTGGCCGAGAGGCCGGACGAGTTCGCGGTCGTGCTCGGACCGGGCGTCGACATCGACGCCGCCGCCGCGCTGGCGGACACACTGCGCGTCACCCGGCCCGCGACCAGCGTGATCCTCTTGCGCCGACGGGTCGACACGAGCGTGCTGGCCGAAGCCCTCCGCTCCGGCATGCGCGAAGTCGTCGAGGAGCGCGACCTGGCCGCCCTCGGTGAGGCGGTCAAGCGCGCCCGCCAGGTGCACCGCGCACTCAGCAGCCCCGTCGCGGCATCGGGCTCCGACGTCTCGTCCGGCCGGCTGATCACGGTGTTCTCGCCCAAGGGCGGGGTCGGCAAGACGACGCTCGCGGTCAACATCGGCATCGCGCTGGCCGCTCACGGCCGCAAGGTCTGCCTGGTCGATCTCGACCTCGGCTTCGGCGACATCGCGATCACCTTGCAGATGTTCCCGGCGCGTACGATCGCCGACGCGGTGCCGCTGGGCGGCGACCTGGACTTCCCCTCGCTGGCGCCCCTGCTGACACCGCATCGCAGCGGCATGTCCGCGCTCGTCGCGCCGGTGCAGCCGGACGCCAAGGACTCGATCCCCGCGTCGCTGATCTCCAGGATCCTGGCCACGCTGAAGGAGAACTTCGACTTCGTCATCGTCGACACCTCCCCGGCCTTCGACGAGCACGTGCTGCAGGCCTTCGACGAGACCGACGATCTGCTGCTGGTTGCCACCCTCGACGTGCCGACCCTGAAGAACGTCAAGATCGCCTCCGAGACCCTCGACCTGCTGAACTTCCCCAAGTCCCGCCGGCGGCTGGTGCTCAACCGGGCCGACGACAAGGTCGGGCTGTCGGCGGACAAGGTAGAGAGCACCCTCGACATGAAGATCGAGGCATCGATCCCCACATCGCACGAGGTCGCCAACGCGACCAACACCGGCGAGCCGATCATGGCGTCCAACCCACGCCATCCGGTCAGCCAGGCGGTGGAGTCACTGGCTCGCAGGGTCGCGGGTGCCGGCGCGGACGGCTCAGCGCCGGCCGCCAACGGAACCACCCCGTCGTCACGTCAGCGCGCGTCGGCGCCGGCCAAGCGCGGCCTGCTGCGCCGCGGCGCCAAGTAGAGAACCGCAACAGAGAGGGAGCCATGACCAGCCTCGCCGAACGTCTCGCCGCGGCCTCGCGAGACCGCGCGACCAGCGTCGCGACAACCGATGCTCTCCCCAACGGCCCCGAGCGCAAGCGCGGGCCGGCCAACGACGCCTTCCACGACTTGAAGTCGCAGGTGCACAACCGGCTGCTCCAGCAGCTCGGCCCCAAGCTCTACGACTCCGACCTGAGCCAGTCCGAGCTCGAGCGGATGGTGCGCGGCACGTTGCAGGAGGCAATGGCCGAGGACGACACGCTGATCACCCCGGCCGACCGAACCCGCATCACCCAGGAGATCGCCGACGACATCCTCGGCTACGGCCCGATCGAGCCGTTCCTGCGCGACCCGGACCTCACCGAGGTCATGGTCAACGGCCCCGACAGCATCTGGATCGAGCGCTCCGGCCGGTTGCAGAAGGTCGACGGCCGCTTCAACGACGAGGCCCACCTGCGCCGCACCATCGACAAGATCGTCTCGCGCATCGGTCGCCGGGTGGACGAGTCCAGCCCGATGGTCGACGCCCGCCTCCCCGACGGCTCCCGGGTCAACGCGGTGATCCCGCCGCTGGCGATCGACGGCTCGCTGCTGACGATCCGGAAGTTCTCGGCCGACCCGTACACCTCCGACGACCTGGTGGCGTTCGGCAGCTATACGCAGCGCACCGCCGACTTCCTGTCCGCCTGCGTACGCGGCCGGCTCAACATCATCGTGTCCGGGAGCACCGGCGCCGGGAAGACGACCACCCTCAACGTGCTCTCCTCGTTCATCCCGGGCGACGAGCGCATCGTCACGATCGAGGACGCCGCCGAGCTCCAGCTCCACCAGGACCACGTGCTGCGACTGGAGTCCCGCCCCTCGAACATCGAGGGCAAGGGCGCGGTCGAGATCCGCGACCTGGTGAAGAACTCACTGCGTATGCGTCCTGATCGCATCGTGGTCGGCGAGGTCCGTGACTCGTCGGCCCTGGACATGCTGCAGGCGATGAACACCGGTCACGACGGCTCGATCTGTACGGTCCACTCCAACGGCCCGCGCGACACCCTCGCCCGCATCGAGACGATGGTGCTGATGGCCGGCATGGACCTGCCGATCCGTGCGATCCGCGAGCAGGTCGCCTCGGCCGTCGACGTGATCGTGCACCAGGCCCGGCTCAAGGACGGCTCCCGGCGGATCACCCACGTGACCGAGGTCGAGCGGATGGAGGGTGACGTGATCACCCTGCAGGACATCTTCCTCTTCGACCACACGATGGGCTTCGACGAGAACGGACGCAACCTCGGCCGGCTCAAGGCGACCGGACTGCGGCCGAAGTTCCTGGAGAAGCTCGCGCATGCGAACGTCCAGGTGGACCCGATGCTGTTCGCCCGGGACGGTGGCTGACGTGACCGGTCTCGTGCGCAGGCGGCTGCGCCTGGTGGCCGCGGCGGTAGCACTCGGCTTCGTCGCTGTCGCCAGCCCGGCGTACGCCGCCGACGGCAGCATCGACCACGTCCAGGAGAAGGACGGCGCACTCCAGATCCTCTACTCGGTGCCCGGTGGGGCCGCGCCTGATCTCGACTCGGTCGCCGTCCAGCTCGGGGACACCGCGCTCGACGCGACAGCCGAGCCCGCCTCGCAGGCAACCGAGCAGGTGCAGCGCACCACCGTGCTCGCGATCGACGTGTCCAACAGCATGAAAGGGGCTCGTTTCGAGGCCGCGAAACAGGCAGCCCAGACGTTCCTGTCCACCGCGCCCGACGACCTGTTGGTCGGGCTGGTGACGTTTGCCGGCGAGGTGAAGGAGGTCGCGACGCCCAGCCAGGACCACGAAGCGCTCGCCCAGACGATCGACGGGCTGACGCTGAGTCAGGGCACCCAGTTGTACAACGGGGTCAAGCAGGCCGTCGCGGCGACAGGCAAGGACGGCTCCCGAAGCGTCCTGGTCCTCTCCGACGGCGCCGACAGCACCGACACGCCGATCACCGCGGCCCTGGACGCGATCCGTGTCGCCAAGAGCGGGCAGAACACCGTGAAGGTCGACGTCGTCGCGATCGCCCAGGCCGAACAGCCTCGCGCCAAGCTCACCCAGATCGCCAACGCCGGTCGCGGGACCGTCCTCGACGCCGACGACCCGGCGAAGATCGAGGCGCTCTTTGCCGGCGAGGCCGCGGCGCTGGCCCAACAGATCCTCGTCACCGCGCCGCTGACCGACGCGGTCCGCGGCACCGAGGGCCAGCTGTCGGTCTCGGTCAATGCCGGTGACCAGCCCTACTCGGGCAGCGCCTTCGTCAGCGTCTCCGAGCCCGTCGTCAAGCCGGCCAGCCCGGCCGCGTTGGAGCCCTCGGACCTCGGCGGCACCACCATCACCCAACCGATGATGCTGCTCGGGCTCACTGCCGCCGCGGTTGCCTTCGGGGTGCTGATCATCACGGCCTGCGGCGGGCTCGCGAAACCGAAGACGGACGCGGTCCAGTCCAGCATCGAGGCCTACACCCGGCAGGGCGCGAAGAAGCTCCAGGCCGCCAAGAACGCCGAAGCTGCCGCGAATCAGTCGATGAAGCAGCAGGCCGTCGACGTCGCGCAGAACCTGCTGAAGAGCAACAAGGACCTGGAGTCCAAGCTCGGCACCCGCCTCGAGGCAGCGGGTATGTCGCTCAAGCCCGCGGAATGGCTGTTGCTGCACGCCGGCGTCGCACTCGGTCTCGGCATCGTCCTGCTGCTGGTCAAGTCCGGCTCGCTGATCGCCATGCTGCTCGGCCTCGTCGTCGGCGCGATCGGCCCGTGGTTCTACCTGGGCTTCAAACAGAAGCGCCGGATCAAGGCCTTCAACGCCCAGCTACCCGACACCCTGCAGCTGATGGCCGGTTCGCTGTCGGCCGGTCTCTCGCTGGCGCAGTCGGTGGACACCGTGGTCCGGGAGGGCACCGAGCCGATCGCCGGCGAGTTCCGCCGCGCCATCATCGAGACCCGGCTCGGCGTCGAGATCGAGGACGCGCTCAGCGGCATCGCCGACCGGATGGGCTCCAAGGACTTCGAATGGATCGTGATGGCGATCCGGATCCAGCGCGAGGTCGGCGGCAACCTGGCCGAGCTGCTCAACAAGGTCGCCGAGACCATCCGCGAGCGGGAATACCTGCACCGCCAGGTGCTGACGCTCTCCGCCGAGGGCCGGCTCTCGGTGTGGGTGCTCGGTGGCCTGCCACCCGGCTTCATGGCCTACCTGATGATGGCCAACCCGACCTACATCACGCCGATGTTCCACAACCCGATCGGCTGGGCCATGCTCATCACGATGGCTCTCCTCGAGACGGCCGGCGTGCTCTGGATGAAGAAACTCGTGAAGGTGGACGTGTGATGTGGACCATCCTGCTCATCGGCGGAGTCGCCAGCATCTTCGGCGCGATCTTCCTGACGCTCACCGCGGTCGGCGTCTTCACCAACGAGTCGCGCGGCGTCAGCAAGTCCCTGGCCGTGATCGAGGCGTTCTCCGCCGCCCCGGCCGAGCTTCAGAAGGAGCTCGAGCCGTCGTTCAACGAGCGGGTGCTCGGCCCGTTCCTGGACCGGATGGTCGGGCTGGCGAAGAAGTTCACGCCGTCCGACCACACCGATCGGCTGCGCAACCGGCTCGAAGTCGCCGGCAACCCGGCCGGTTGGACGGTGGACCGGGTGACCTCGCTCAAGCTGGTGGGTTTCGCCGCCGGCTTGGTGCTGAGTCTCCTGGTCGCGACCTTGTTCGGCCTGGGCCTCGCCCCGATGCTGGTGGTCTGCGTCGGTGCCTCGATCGGCGGGTACATGAGCCCGAACCTCTACCTCTACCAGAAGGGGTACGACCGCACCGACAAGATGCGCCGGGCGCTCCCCGACGCGCTCGACCTGCTGACGATCTCGGTCGAGTCGGGCTTGGGCTTCGACGCCGCCCTCTCCCAGGTCGCCCGCAACACCGACGGACCGCTGTCCGAAGAGTTCGCCCGGGTGCTGCAGGAGATGCAGATCGGCCTGGGCCGTGGCCCGGCCTTGCGTGCCCTCGGTGATCGTACGCACGTCCCCGAGCTCAAGGGCTTCGTCTCCTCGATGGTGCAGGCCGACGCGCTGGGCATCCCGATCGCCCAGGTGCTGAGGGTGCAGTCGCGCGAGATCCGCACCAAGCGACGTCAGCGAGCGGAGGAACAGGCGCAGAAGGTCGCGGTCAAGATCCTGATCCCGCTGATCTTCTGCATCCTGCCCTGCCTGTTCATCGCGGTTTTGGGCCCCGCTGCGATTAGCATCATGGGGTCGCTAGGCAAGATGTAAGGGCAAGCCTGAGGGGTAGAGCTATGGGCGTCGGTCGGCTACCGGTCGCTGCGCGTGCGTTCAGCATTGCCGCGATCCTGGGGCTGAGCCTGGCCTTGCACAACCCGGTGTCGCTCCAGGCGACCATCCTGCTGGCCGCGATCAGTGCCAGCGCAGCGGCGGCCGATCTCACCTCGCGCCTCCCGCAAAGCTGGATCGCGCTGGTCGAGGGCGCGCTGGCCGGTCTGGTCATCGCCTTCGCGTTGCCCGACGGGCTGATCCTGCTGCCCTATCTGGTGCTCCCCGCGTTCATTGCGGGTGTCACGGCCGGCATCTGGTCGGTCATCGCGGTGGTGACCGCGGAGGCGGTCGCCACCGGGGGCCAGCTGATGATCTCCGGCGGTTTCGCGGGCTTCTCCGACCAGGTCGGCAACGTCGCACCGTGGTTGATCACCGCCGCCGGCGTCGGTGCGCTCGGCGCCTGGTCCCGTCAGGTCCGCTACCCGGGCGGGCTGGAGTCCGACGCGAACTACGAGTCGGCTCGTCGGCTGCTCAGCCAGTTGCGTACGGTCGCCCGCCGGCTGTCCTCAGGTCTCGACACCGTGTCGATGTGCTCGCACCTGCTGGTCACCGTGCACCAGCACCTGAGCGATACCCACTCCGCGGTGTTCATCCGGACCGAGGGCGGAGTCCTCGCTCCGCTCGGCTATCGCGGCATCGGGGCCAAGGAGTCGCTCAGCCCGGAGGGCCCGGTCGTCGATGCCTGCTGGGCGGAGATGGAG
>JASGGG010000039.1:0-26305 GCA_047605165.1 Nocardioidaceae bacterium | reverse complement strand
GCCGACCTCGGGCCGTTTCGCGTGTCGGGCCGCCTGGTCGACCACCCTGTCGAGGCGTACGCGATCAAGGTCGAGTACGCCGGTCGCACGTTGGTCTACAGCGGGGACACGGCCGCGTGCCCCGAGCTCACCGGGTTCACCCGGGGCGCGGATCTATTTCTCGCCGAGGCGGCGTTCCGTGACGGGGACCAGAACCCGCCGCATCTCCACATGACCGGCTCCGAGGCCGCGCGTACCGCTGCGGAGGCGGGCGCCTCGCGGCTGGTGCTGACCCACGTCGCCCCGTGGCACGACCCGCAGGCTGCGCTCGCCGAGGCCGACGGGGTGTTCGACGGTGAGATCTCCCTGGCGACAGTCGGCGCGACCTACGACATCTAGCCGAGTTGGCACGAATCCTCGCCGAGTTGGCACGAATCCCCATCGTGCTAATCGCTGATCGGGAGGCCGCGGCTCTCGGCGCGTGGCTACTCGGCTTGCGCGGTTGCTGGCTGGCGCATGCGCCAGCCAGCAACCGCGTAAGGGGATTTCGGCTCCAGTGATTCCAGATGGTTGCCCTGAGGCCGATTTCGCAGCCAACTCGAATCACTGGGTGCGCGCAGGCCGCACTGCGGAAGCAGAACCGGCCCCGCCGTACTCACCGCTCCTCGTTGCCTTGCTGACTCGACCGCTGCATGAGCCGAGGCCGCCGGTTGCGCGTGGCAGCGAAGCACCCGCATGACGGAGTGGCACAGACTGGCCGTGCTGTTCTTGCGGCGCGAGGTCCTGCGCCGGGGTCCGCCAACTCGGTGTGACCGGCGGGTAGCCTCACGTTTCATGAGGTTCGCCGTCGTACTCGTCACCTTCCTTGCCTCCGGCTTCCTGGCGGCGCCCGCCCACGCGGGGGATCCCGCGCTGACCTCGCTCACCCCGCCGACGATCGCGGGCCAGGCCGTGTTCGGCCGGAAACTCAAGGTGACCGCGGGTACGTGGGACCAGGCGGGCGTGGTCACGACCTTCCAGTGGCAGCGCGACGGCAAGGACATCGCGGGCGCCACGACCTCCGGCTACCGGATCGCGCGCGCCGACATCGGGCACCGGCTCGGGGTGATCGCCACCGGCATCCTGGAAGGGTTCACCGACGGTACGTCCGTCTCCGATCTCACCGCGAAAGTCACCCCGGCCACGATCACAGTCACCAAGCGGGTCGCGATCGGCGGCTCGCTGCGATTCCGGCACGTCGCCAGAGCGAAGCCGGCAACCTGGTCGGTCAAGCCCGCCAATGTGCGCTACCAGTGGCTTCGCAACGGCACGGCGATCAAGGGCGCCACCACGAAGCGGTACACGATCGCGGTCCCCGACGTCGGCGCGAAGCTCACCGTGCGCGCGACCGCCACGAAGCCCGGCTACCGAGCCAAGGCCAGCACCAGCAAAGCCAAGACGGGTCGGCACCTGCGCGCGTTGAAGCGTACGTTCACCTATGTCGTCACTACCCGCGGCCACCTCACCGCAGGCCTGGCGCAGTTCGCCAAGCAGGCGCAGCAGACCTACGACGACCCGCGCGGTTGGCGCAGCGCCGGGTACGCCTTCAAGCGGGTCGAGCGCGGCGGCGACTTCACGCTGGTGCTCAGCCAGGCATCCCAGGTGCCGACCTTCGGCTATCCGTGCTCCAGCACGTACTCCTGCCGCGTCGGCCGCTACGTGATCATCAACCAGGACCGCTGGCTGCGCACCACCCCGGTGTGGAAGAAGTCGGGCCTCGGGCGCCGCAACTACCGTCACCTGGTCGTCAACCACGAGACCGGGCACTGGCTGGGGCACCGGCACGAGTACTGCGGCGGGCGCGGTCAACTCGCACCCGTGATGCAGCAGCAGTCCAAGGGACTGCAGGGCTGCAAGGCCAACCCGTGGCCGCTCCCGCACGAGCGCTGGTGATCTGTAAAGAGAAGTCCTCGACTTCGGCGCCTCGCGTCCGGCCGGCGTCTCGATACACGCCTGGCAAGCTCGGCGCACTCGACGACCGGAAGCGGCTCGATAGGGTCGTTCCTCCGTCGCGACCTACTCGATCAGCTGGGGTGGTTGAGCTCTGCTCGGATGCCCTCCGCCTGCCTGAAGACGCGCTCGACCCCATGGTGCTGAGGCGGCTGAGCTCTGCTCGTGTTCTCCCGCCGGAGCGGAGATCTGCTCGGACCAAGGGTGGTGGCAGTCCGTCGGGAGCGCTTCTGAGGCGTTGCGAGGCGCTTGCGAGCAGGCGCTCCGCCGGCGCCGCGGAGACGGGCTCGGCTCGAACGAAATGGCTCGAACGAAACGGCCTGAACGATGGCATAGTGGCCGACATGATCTCGGTAACAGGACTCACCAAGACCTACGGTTCGTTCACTGCTGTCAGTGACGTGACGTTCGAGGCGAAGCAGGGCAAGGTCACCGGCTTCCTCGGCCCCAACGGCGCCGGCAAGTCGACCACGATGCGGATGATGACCGGCCTGACGCCGCCGACGAAGGGACGCAGCACGATCGGGGGGCTGGACTACCACGACATCCCCAACCCCGGCCGTCACGTCGGGGTTCTCCTCGACGCGTCCGCGCAACACGGCGGCCGTACCGGGCGGGAGGTGCTGGCGCTGACCGCGACCGTGCTCGGCCTGCCCAAAGCGCGGGTCGACGAGATGCTCGCGTTGGTCAGCCTGACCGACAAGGAGGCCAAGCGCCGCATCAAGAACTACTCGCTCGGCATGCGGCAGCGGCTGGGCATCGCCAACGCGCTGATCGGTGAGCCGAGCGTACTGATCCTCGACGAGCCGGCGAACGGCCTCGACCCCGCCGGTATCCATTGGATGCGCGGGCTGCTGCGTGACTACGCCCAGCGCGGCGGCACGGTGTTGCTCTCCAGCCACCTGCTGCACGAGGTGGAGATGATCGCCGACGAGATGATCGTGATCGGCAACGGCCGGATCGTCGCCTCCGGCACCAAGGCCGAGCTGCTGCAGACGGCCGGCACGTTCGCGAAGGGCGAGGACCAGGCGGCGCTGGTGGCCGCGCTCGACGCGAAGGGGATCGCGTCCTCGCCCTCGGGAGACGGTGGGTTGCGTACCGAGGCCGAGCCCGTGGATGTCGGAAGAGCAGCCGCCTCGGCCGGGGTCGTACTCGTCGAGCTACGCCCCGCCGAGGGCGCCGGCTTGGAGGAGATGTTCTTGCAACTCACGGCAAGCACCCAGCGGGACGGAGCAGCGGCATGAGTGCGACCTTGGACGTCACCGGCACCCAGAGCGTGCCGATGAGCCGGCTGATCAAGGCCGAGGTTCGCAAGATGAGCGATACTCGTGCCGGCATGTGGCTGTTGATCGTGATCGGCGCGATCACCGCGATCGTCACCATCGCCTTCTTCATCTGGGGTCACAAGGAAGACCGCACCTGGGGCACACTCGCTGCTTTCGGCGGGATCCCGCTCGGTTTCCTGCTGCCGGTCCTGGGCATCTTGCTGGTGACCCAGGAGTGGGGACAGCGCACCGCGCTGGTGACCTTCACCCAGGTGCCGCATCGCGAACGGATCATCGTGGCGAAGGTCGTCGCGGCGCTCGTCTTCGGTTTGGCCGGCCTACTGATCGCCTTCGCGCTGGGGGCGATTCTGGCGCCGATCGGTGGCGCGCCTGACCCGTTCAGCGACTTCTCGGTGCCGATCATGCTTCGAATCGCACTCGGGCAGATCATCGGGCTGGCCATCGGGTTGTCCTTCGGCATGCTCCTGCTCAACTCGGCGTTCGCCATCGTGCTCTACTTCGCGATCCCGATCGTGGTCAGCATCGTCGGCGGTGTCTGGACCGCGGCGCGGGACAAGCTGCTGTGGTTCGACCTGAACACGTCCTCGTCCCAGCTGTACGAGACGGTTTCGCCGACCGGTAAGGAGTGGGCGCAGATCGGCACCGGGACGCTGATCTGGATCGTGATCCCCGGAGCCATCGGGATCTGGAGGATCATGCGCTCCGAGGTGAAGTGACGCCGGATTGTGGCCGATCACGGCACCGATCGTGGGTTTGTGGCCGATGCCGACCACGACACGCCGGGCGCGGCTGTCGCGATAGGCCACAAACCAGCGCTGACAGTCGCCATCGGCCACAATCCGGCTGACGCTGCTGGGGGGATCCTCTGCTGCGAGGTCGAGTGAGCGCCGCATAGGGTCGTCGGTATGACCCGAGCTGACGGCCGTGCCGCCGACGAACTGCGCCCGATCACGATCACCCGCAACTGGCTGGACCATGCAGCCGGCTCGGTGCTGGTGGAGTTCGGGAAGACCCGCGTGCTCTGCGCGGCGTCGGCCTCGATCGGGGTGCCGCGGTGGCGCAAGGGGTCGGGGCTGGGGTGGGTAACGGCGGAGTACGCGATGCTGCCGTCCTCGACGCACACCCGTTCCGACCGGGAGTCGGTCAAGGGCCGTATCGGTGGGCGTACGCACGAGATCTCCCGGCTGATCGGCCGTTCCCTGCGTGCGGTGATCGACTACCAGGCGCTGGGCGAGAACACGATCGTGCTCGACTGCGACGTGCTCCAGGCCGACGGCGGCACGCGTACGGCGGCGATCACCGGTGCGTACGTCGCGCTCGCCGATGCGTGTACGCACCTGGCGGCGGAGGGCGCGCTGGCGGGGGAGCCGCTGCTCGGCTCGGTCGCGGCGGTCTCCGTGGGCGTGATCGACGGGGAGCCGCGCCTGGACCTGCCGTACGAGGAGGACGTACGCGCCGAGACCGACATGAACATCGTGATGACCGGCGACGGTCGCTTCGTCGAGGTGCAGGGCACCGCCGAGGGCGAGCCGTTCGACCGCGGTGTGCTCGACGCGCTGCTCGACCTCGGGGTCAAGGGCTGTGCGGACCTCACCGCCTTGCAGCGCGAGGCACTGGCCGGATGAGCGGTCTCCGAGAGGTGTTTCTGGCGTCCCGCAACGCCAAGAAGCTCGCCGAGATGCAGCGCATCCTGGCCGAGCACATGCCGGGGGTGCGCGTCCTCGGCCTCGATGACGTGCCGCGCTACGCCGAGCCGGCCGAGACCGAGCCGACCTTCGAAGGCAACGCCCGGCTCAAGGCCGACGCGGGAGTCGCCGCGACCGGGCTGCCGTCGCTCGCCGACGACAGCGGCATCTGCGTGGACGCCCTCAACGGGATGCCGGGGGTGCTCTCGGCGCGCTGGTCCGGCAGCGCCACCGAGGACCGGGCCAAGGGCGATCTGGCCAACAACCAGCTGCTGCTCGCGCAGCTCGCCGACGTCCCCGACGAGCGCCGCGGTGCGCACTTCCGCTGCTCGGTGGTTTTGGCGTACCCGACCTCTGGCGGCGTCGCGCACGAGGTCGCCGACGGCGTGATGACCGGTCGGGTCATCCGCGAGCTGCGGGGGAGCGGCGGCTTCGGGTACGACGTGCTGTTCTGTGCCGACGGGTACGACGTCACCACCGCCGAGCTGAGCGTCGAGGAGAAGGACGCGATCTCGCACCGAGGCAAGGCGCTGCGCGAGATCGCGCCGGTCGTCGCCCGCGTGCTGAGTTGAGAGTCTGTGCCAGAGGGGGGACTTGAACCCCCACGCCCGAAGGCACGGGTACCTAAAACCCGCGTGTCTGCCAATTCCACCACTCTGGCCTGCGGGTACGCAGTCTACCGACCGTGACCTGCAGGAATTCTCCTGACAGCGCAGGACGGCGAGCGGCTATCACCAGTTCATGAACCAGGTGGGCGGTGGACATTCTCGGACCTGGTCATCCGTTAGCGACATGAGTGCGCCAGCGTAATATTGATCAGCTGTCTGAAACGTGTCGAGATAGGTCTGCTCGGTCGGCGGCTCGGGAGGCGTCAGGCCCAGCTTGACCAAGCAGTCGTGCTCGGCGACCTCTTGTTTGTACAGCTCGCGTCTTTGCGTGGTCGTCAATGCGGCCAAGTCGCCCCAGCCGGTCCGCTTGCTGCACTTGGCTGCTGAGCGGTCCAGCGCGTCCTGTTGCTCTTCGGGAACGGATCCGTTGGAGATCGTTCCGTCGAGCTTCATCGTCGCGGTCCAGCCCTCACCTTGCATGCACGAGATCATCGCCTCGTTGACCGAGGAGGTGGGCAGGGATTGGCTCGAGTGTTCGCCGGATGCTCCGGCATCGTCCTTGGATGATCCGGAGCATCCGGCCAATAGGACCGAAGCGACAGCAACGACGGGAAGGGCTGTCGCAAGTCCTTTCAGGGTGAGGCGTCTGGTCAGATACACGTGCTCGTTGTCTTGCTGTAAAAGCCGCCGCTAGCGACCACGTGCCAGACGTTGCTCTGGTATTCCCCCCAGGGCTGGGACGCGCCGCCGGGGAAAATGAACTTCGTGGTCTTGCTTACGTCGGAGTACTTGGTCCAGCGGCCGGTGCCGCTCGACTTGGCGTTGATGGAGAGCCTCGTCCATTGGGTACCACTACAGGCCTGCTGTCCAGATTGGGTCACCGCAACTGCGATGCCTGCGATACCGAACGTGAGCGTGAGGGTGGTCGCGCCGGCGATTACGCCGGATGCGACACGAGTTCGTTTCATCACAGTTCATTTCAACCAGGGATAGATTACTTGTACTCTCCCCCCCTCAGTCGTAGTGAGTCAAGAAGGATCAACCCTTGCAGGCAGACGAAGGTGCGCGCCGCGCTGGCGTATCGGGGGTCGCGCGTTGGCTCGGCTTCGGCGCGGTTGTCCTCGCGGTTGGTGTTGCTGCGGGCTGGGCGGTTCGGGCGATCAGCCAACCGGTCAACCCGGTCGCCGACTCGGCAACCTATACGTATGTCGATGTCGCGCGGGGCAAGGTCGGCTCGACGCTCAACCTGAATGCGACGGCGGCCTGGCGGGTGGCCGCGGTGCGTAGGAACCTCGCCGCTGGTGTGGTGACTTCGGTGGATCTCCGGTCGGGTCGTGTTGCCAGATCCGGCGAGGTTCTCTACACGGTCGATCTCCGGCCGGTCGTGGTCGCCCAGGGCAGCGTTCCGGCGTTCCGGGCGATCTCCGCGGGGGTCGAGGGCGATGACGTGACACAGCTCCAAAGCCTGCTTCACGATGCTGGGTTCTACTGGGGCACGTTCTCGGGCAAGGCGGACGCATCGACGATCGCAGCAGTACGCGCATGGCAGCGTTCGCTTGGTGTTGCGGATGACGGCGTGGTCGGGCGGGGCGACGTGATCTTCGTTCCCCACCTCCCGGCGCGGCTCGCTCTCGATCCGGCCAGCATCTCTGTCGGTGCATCGGTTGCCGGGGGTGAGGCCGCCGTGCGGGTGCTTGGGGCGCCCCGGCTTGCGATCCCGATGACGAACGCTCAAGCCGAGATGATGCCGGGGCACGCGGTCGTTCGGTTGACCTCCCCCAGCGGCCGGGTGTGGAAGGCCCGTACTGGCCGCCAAGTGCTTGACCGTCGCCAGGGAACCACGACGGTCACGCTCACGAGCTTTTCCGGCTCGGCGATTTGTGGTTCTTCCTGTGGTGAGATCGGCGTCGGCGGCAAGACCCTGATCCCCGCCAGAATCGTCATTGTTCCCACGACCTCGGGTCTCACCGTGCCAACGGCAGCGATTACCACGGACGCCGGAGGTGGCGCTGGTGTCATCGATTCGGCGGGCAAGTTCCGGGCCGTCACAGTCGTGGCCTCGTCGGCAGGAACCTCGGTCGTCAGCGGCGTCGCCGAAGGGTTGCGCGTGCGCGTGCCGGCCGACTTGCAGGCGCGCTCGTGAGCCACCTACCAGTTACGGGCGACCCCGATTCGATCGGAAGGCCGCTTCAGGCGGGTCTCGTTCTTGAGGCCGCCGGCGTCACCTTCGGCTACCCAGGGCATGCGCCGCTGCTGAACGATTGGTCGGCCCGGTTTCGGCCAGGAACGATGACCGCGATCTCAGGGCCGTCAGGACGCGGGAAGTCGACGCTTCTCTTCTTGCTTGGTCTCATGCTGAGGCCGCAGGCGGGGGAGATCCGTCTCGACGGGATCGCGGCATCCGGGCTCAGCGATCGGGAACGCGCGGCCTGGCGAGCTGGTGCCTTCGGGTTCGTGTTCCAGGACGCGGCGCTCGATCCCACCCGAAGCGTCTTGGACAACGTCACGGAGGCCGCTCTCTACCGCGGGGTCGGCCGCCGCAGCCTGCGACTGACGGCGCTTGAGCTGCTGCGGGACTTCGAGGTGGAAGTGGACGCCGAGCGGCGCCCCGGCCAGATCTCTGGTGGCCAAGCGCAACGAGTGGGCCTGTGCCGGGCACTGATCGGCAACCCCAAGGTCTTGCTCGCGGACGAACCGACGGGGAATCTGGATCCCGCAAGTGCGGACGTGGTCCTGCGTGGCATGCGTGCCCATGCGGATGGTGGAGCCACCGTCGTGGTCGTGACTCACACCGCTGCCGTCATCGATGCTTGCGACCACGAGGTCCGGTTGTGACACAGGCGCTGAGGGTCATCGCCGAGGCATTACGATCCTCGATCGCTCAGCCAGTCGTCTCTTTGATCACGATCGTCATGGTCGCCGGCACCGTCGTCTCCGTCGTACTCACTGCCGGGCGGTCGGCTTCGAATCAGCGGGATGTGCTCGCCCTGCTCGATGACGAAACCACCCGAACCATCGTGGTGTCCGCGGACCAGTCGCTGGATCCGACGCTCCCGGAGCGCGTCAGTGCCTTGCACAGCGTCGAGTGTGTGCTGGCCCTCTCGCCTGCGGTCGATGTGACGAACGCCCGGATTGAGGGTGGGTCACGCGTCCCGATGCGCCGGGCGTTCCTTCCGTCGCCTGGTTGTCTGGGTTCGGCATTCCCTCGGGCGTCACCCGGAGTGGCCGTCGGCTCGGTCATGGCAGCGAGCCAGCTCGGGCTTGCGCAAGGAGTGGGTGGTATCCGGACGACGGATGGACGCACCTACCCGGTCGTCGGGACCGTCAACCTCCCCCCGTTCCTGCGGGAATGGGATCCGCTGGTGATCATTCCCGTCCCGGACGCGGAACTCGTCGAGAGTCATGCCCTCGTCGTCCTCGTTACCGATGCCAGCCAGGTGCGGGTGACCGCCAACCTGGTGAAGGCCATGGTGGAACAGCCGGGAGTTCAACACGTCGAGGTCCGGACCTCCGAGGACTTGGCCCAGATTCATGCCCAGGTCGGCCGACGCCTGAGCCGCGCATCAGTAGGCCTGATCGCTGCAATTCTCGCAACCACGACCCTGCTGAGCGCGCTCGTACTGACCAGCATGGTGCTGCTACGCCGCAAGGACTTTGGCAGGCGCCGGGCGTTGGGGGCGAGCCGGAGCCTGGTGGCGAGCCTCGTGCTCACGCAGGCATCGTGGCTCGCTATGACCGGAGTTGCCGCTGGGCTCCTCGTCTCCAGTGGCATCTTGTGGGCGACGAACGCGCCCTGGCCCGGCGTCCGCTTCGCCCTCGCGGCCGGTTTCCTCGCTTTCCTCGCGGCTGTCATCGCGTCGGCGCTGCCTGCTGCCGTGGCGTCGCTGCGCGAGCCGATCCGAGAGCTGAGGGTGCCTTGACGCGCTGAACCAGTGGCGGAGGCGATCAGTCGATGCCGAGGTCGCGGCGCAACTTGGCGACGTGGCCGGTGGCCTTGACGTTGTACTGCGCGACCTCGATCTTGCCCTGCTCGTTGACGACGAAGGTCGAGCGGATCACGCCGGTGACGGTCTTGCCGTACAGCTGCTTCTCGCCGAACGCCGCATAGGAGCCCATGACCTGCTTGTCGGGGTCGGACAGCAGCGTGATCGTGAGGTGGTCGCGCTCGCGGAACTTGGCGAGCTTCTCCGGCTTGTCCGGGGAGATGCCGAGCACGGTGTAGCCGTGGGCCTGGAGTGAGTCGAGGGAGTCGGTGAAGTCGCAGGCCTGCTTGGTGCAGCCGGGGGTCATCGCGGCGGGGTAGAAGTACACGACGACCTTCTGCCCGCGCAGGCTCGACAAGGTCACCTGGTTGCCCTGGTCATCGCTGAGGGTGAAGTCGGGGGCTTGCTCACCGACGGCGAGTCGCTTGGCCATGAGGTTCCTGTCCTGGGAGAGTTATTGCAACCAATTTGCAATAACGTACGATGGGCTTGATCCGGCTCCAAGGTATCGCCCGCACACAGTCCAGCGCATCGGAGGCCTTATGCACGTCCCAGACGGCTTCGTCAACGCTCCGACGTCGGGTGCGACCGGCGCTGTGGCGCTCGTCGGCGTCGGTATCTCGCTCTGGGGTGCCCGCAAGGAACTCGACGACCGCACCGCCCCGATGGCCGGGCTCGTCGCGGCCTTCATCTTCGCCACCCAGATGCTCAACTTCCCGGTCGCCTCGGGCACGAGCGGTCACCTGCTCGGCGGGGCACTCGCCGCGGTGCTGGTCGGGCCCTATACCGGTGTGCTGTGCATGTCCACGGTGCTGATCGTGCAGGCTCTCTTGTTCGCCGACGGCGGCATCACGGCGCTGGGCACGAACATCACCTGCATGGCGCTGACGACGGTCGTGGTCGGCTGGGCGGTGTTCAGACTGCTGCAGATCGCGCTCCCGAAGCGCACCTCATCGGTGCCGATCGCCGCCGCTGTCGCCGCGCTCATCTCGGTACCCACTGCCGCGCTCGTGTTCACCCTCATCTACGAGATCGGCGGCGCGGTCGAGATTCCCGTGCACACCCTGGCGACCGCGATGATCGGCGTGCACGTGCTGATCGGCATCGGCGAAGCCATCATCACGTTCCTGGCCGTCGGCGCGATCATCTCGGTGCGCCCCGACCTCGTGTACGGCGCCCGCCGGGTCATGCGCGAACGCACGCTCGAGGTGCGATCCGGGGCGGGCGCATGAAGCGCGTCTCCACCCGCTCGCTGATCGTGGCCGGCGTACTCGTGGCGCTCGTACTCGCCGGGATCGTCAGCTACTACGCCTCCAGCGACCCCGACGGCCTCAACAAGGTCGCCGCCGACAAGGGCTTCTCCTCGGCCGAGAAGACCCACGTCTCCACCGACAGCCCCTTGGCGGGGTACGAGACCAAGGGCGTCCACAACAGCCGCCTGTCCGGCGGGCTGGCCGGTGTCGCCGGCTCGGTCGTCGTGCTGGTGCTCGCCGGGGGCGTCGCCCTCGTGCTGCGCAGGCATCGTGATCCGACCGAAGCGCAGTAGACGTGGGCGCGGGTCACGGCCACAAGCTGCACTACCACGGTCACTCACGGTTACACCGCGCGCCAGCGCATCTCAAGCTGATCGCGCTGGTCGGCTTCATGATTCTCGTGGTGGCGACACCCCGTGACGCCTACCCCGCCTTCGTCGCGTACGCACTCGTGCTCGGTGCGCTCGTCGTGCTCTCCCAGGTGCCGCCCGGCTACCTGGCCAAGCGGCTGGTGATCGAGACACCGTTCGTCGTCTTCGCGCTGCTGTTGCCGTTCGTGGCGACCGGGCCGGCGACCGAGGTGTTCGGCCTGACGGTCAGCAAGGCGGGGCTGGTCGGTGGCATCGCGCTGCTGGTCAAGGGCACGCTGGGCGTGCTCGCGAGTCTGCTCCTCGCGGCGACGACCACACCCCAGGAACTGCTCGCCGGGCTCGACCGGCTCAGGATGCCCCAGCAGCTCGTGGCCATCATGGGCTTCATGATCCGCTATCTCGACGTCGTCACCGACGAGATGCGGCGGATGTCGGTCGCCCGCCGCTCCCGCGGCTTCGAGGCCCGCAACCCGAAGCACTGGCCGGCCTTGGCGGCGTCGGTCGGTGCGCTGTTCATCCGCTCCTACGAGCGTGGCGAGCGGGTGCACCTGGCGATGCTCTCGCGCGGGTACGACGGCAGAATGCCCAAGTGAGGCCCACGCGATGAGGACGGTGCTGTGATCCCGGTGCTCGACGTGCGCCAGCTCGCGTACGCCTATCCCGACGGCCACCAGGCCCTCTTCGGCGTCGACCTGCACGTGCACCCCGGCGAGAGGGTCGCGCTGCTCGGCCCCAACGGCGCCGGCAAGACCACGCTGGTGCTGCACCTCAACGGCATCTTGTCCGCCGGCCACGGGTCGGTGACGATCTCGGGGCTGCCGGTGCAGAAGGCGAACCTGACCGAGATCCGCCGCCGGGTCGGCGTGGTCTTCCAGGACCCCGACGACCAGCTGTTCATGGGGTCGGTGCGTGACGACGTCGCGTTCGGGCCGGCGAACCTCGGGTTGCGCGGCGACGAGCTGGACCAGCGGGTACGCGAGGCGCTCGCCCAGGTGGGCATGCTCGAGTTCCTCGACCGGCCGCCGCACCACCTCAGCTTCGGCCAGCGCCGCCGGGTCGCGGTCGCGACCGTGCTCGCGATGCGGCCGGAGATCCTCGTACTCGACGAGCCGTCCTCGAACCTCGACCCGGCGTCGCGCCGCGAGCTCGCCGACATCCTGCGGTCGCTGGACGTCACGGTCCTGATGGTGACCCACGACCTGCCCTATGCCCTGGAGCTGTGCTCGCGCTCGCTCGTACTCGACCAGGGAGTGGTCGTCGCCGACGGCGACACCTACGACCTGCTCACCGACGACGACCTGATGCGTGCGCACCGGCTCGAGCTGCCCTACGGGTTCGATCCCCGTAGCCTGCCCAGGCCCGATGCGCGCTAGCCTTGTCCGGCAGGCTTCTCTGCTGATTCGGGCTGACCCTGGGCTGGCGCTGGGCGGGTTTGGAGGACACGTGGCGGGCTACGACGAAATCGAGAGTGACATCGCGCGGACGCGCGAGCGGTTGGCGTCGACGATCGACCAGCTCGTGGACCGGACCAACCCCAAGCAGATCGCCAAGCGCGAGGCTGCCAGCGTCAAAGACTTCTTCGTCGATCCCCGGGGCAATCCTCGCACTGACAACATCCTCAAGGTGGCGGGTGGCGTCGTCGGCTTCGTCGCGGTGCTCGTGCTGATCCGCAAAGTGGCGCGTTGACGGTGGCACGCACAGCAGCCGGGGTCGAGAAGACCCCCATCCGGATGCTCCACGACCGGCTCCTGGTCAGCATCGATCAGGAAGCGGGAGAGCGGCGCAGCACCGGCGGCATCGTCATCCCCGCGACCGCGGCGATGGGAGCTCGACGGCTGATGTGGGGACGTGTGGTCGGTGCCGGACCGCACGTGCGCAGCGTCGAGACCAGCGACCGGGTGCTCTACGATCCCGACGACAAGGCCGAGGTCGAGGTCAGCGGCGAGACCTACGTACTGCTGCGTGAGCGTGATATCCACGCCGTCGCCGCCGAGCGCCTCGGCGACAGCCACACCGGGCTGTACCTGTAGGCCCGAGCTCGTTGCGCTGGTCGAGCATGAGGCATCGGGCGACTGTTGGCTGGATTGTGGCCGATGGCGACTGCTCCGGCTGGGTTGTGGCCGATGGTGGCAGTGATTTCGCCGATCTGGATGTCGTCATCGGCCACAAGCCGGTCCTCGCGCGCCTGAGCGGGCTCGGTTTCCTGCCTGGCTGAGCCGGAAGGGCAAGGAGGAGCGGCGAGTACGGCCGGGCCGGTGCGGTTGCCAGCAACAAGCCGGAGAGTTTCAGTCACCTGGTGACCGAAACTCTCCGCCGTGATCCAGGGCTCCTTGCCTTCCCGAACCGAGCCAAGCAGGGAGCCTCCATGACGATGCGGGCGACGATTCGTGCCAACTCGGCGAAGATTCGTGCCAACTCGGCGTCGGTCAGCGGAAGCTTGCGGCTGTCATTCCGGGAGCGGGGCCGGTGTTGATCGTGGCCAGCTCGGCCAGCTGTTCGGGCGTCGGCTCCCAGAGGCCGGCGGCGACGTTGGCCGCGATCTGCTCCGGTTTCGTCGCGCCGGCGATGACCGAGCACACGGCCGGCTGGGCGGCCAGGCCGCCGATCGCGACATCGAGCAAGCTCACCCCGCAGGCGTCGGCGAAGCGTTGCAGCGCGTCGACCCGGTCGAAGTCGGCTGCGGCGAGCCGGGCGGCCTGGCTGGCGTGGGCGAGCCGGGTGCCTGCCGGCGCTGCCTGGTCGGGGGCGTACTTGCCGGTGAGCAGTCCGTACGCCAGCGGAAAGTACGGCAGCAGCCCGACGCCGAGGTGGACACAGGCCGGAGCCAACTCCTGCTCGGCGCTGCGGTTGTACAGGGAGTACTCGTTCTGAGCCGACACGAACCCGGCGTACCCACCGGTGCGGGCCGTCCAGGAGGCCTCGGTCAGCTCCCAGCCGTGGAAGTTGGAGCAGCCGTAGTAGCGGATCTTGCCTTCGGCGACGAGGTCGTCGAGCGCGCCGAGTGTCTCCTCGATGGGCGTGGAGGGGTCCGGCTGGTGCAGTTGGTAGAGGTCGATCCAGTCGGTGTCGAGACGCCGGAGGCTGCCTTCGACCGAGCGGCGCAGGTACGACCGAGACCCGCGTGCCTGCCAGCCCGGGCCGGTCAGACCGTGGGCGGGCATGCCGAACTTGGTCGCGATCACCACATCGTCGCGGCGCCCGGACAGTGCTTTGCCGAGCAGTCGCTCGCTCTCGCCCGCAGCGTAGGTGTCAGCCGTGTCGAAGAGGGTGATGCCCGCGTCGAGCGCTGCCAGCACGACCGCCTGAGTCTGCGCTTCGTCGACGCGCGCCCCGAACGCGTTGCAGCCGACGCCCACCACCGACACGCGTAGACCGGAGCGTCCCACGGAGCGATAGCGCATAGGGGGCATGCCTAGCTCACCTCCAGGCTCACGAGCACCTTGTCGGCGACATGGTCCTCGATCTCGACGATGCCTGGCGTCTCGATCGTGAGAGTCAGCTTGTTGGCGCCTTCGTGGTACTCCAACTCCTGCTCGGGAGTGGAGTGTACGTGCAACTCACCGTCGCGGTCGGCATCGATGTTGATCGTGATGGGCTCGCCGACCTTGGCTTGGAGCCGCTCGCCGTTGGGCTCGAGGTCGTCGCCGCGGATGGTCGCGTCGATGGTGAGTCCCTCCGAATCGGAATCGGCGGAGGCGCCGGTGGTGGGTGAGCTGCTGGCCGGCGACGACGGCGACTCGGACGGCGCAGTGGTGTCGCTGCCGCAGGACGTGAGAGCCGCCACGATCAGTGTGCAGATCACCGGGGCGAGGATCTTGGTGCGCATCGAGCCAGGCTTCCTTCGGGCAGGCGCCGCCCGCGACGAGAGAGCGACTCGGCTCAGCTGGCGCAGACGGCGTAGGTGGTCTTGTCGTCACCGTAGCTGCTGTAGGTGACTTCCCAGCCGACGGGCTTGCCGCTGTCGTCGAGAACCGGGGCGGACGCCTGCAGGTACTGGCCTTCCGGTGCCGTCCCACCGCCGCCGGTGGCCACCTGGCCGTCGTCGCACATCACGGTCACGGTCGTGGAGTTGTCGGTTGAGGTCTTCACCACGGTGTTGGCGACTCCCGAAGGGCCGGTCGGGCCCGCAGGACCGGTGTCGCCCTTCTCGCCCTTGTCTCCGGTTGCGCCCTTTTCGCCTGTCGCCCCCTGAGCGCCGGTCGCCCCTGTTGCTCCGGTCTCGCCCTGGAGCCCCTGGATGCCTTGATCTCCCTGGGGCCCTTGAGCGCCGGTCGCGCCGTCGGCTCCGTCCTCTCCTGGGAGGCCCTGCGCGCCGACGGGGCCGCGGGGCCCGCGCGCCCCCTGAACGCCCGGGAGACCGGGAAGTCCCTGGAGGCCCTGGGCGCCGGTCTCTCCGGTGGGACCAGCCTTGCCGCGCTTGCGCCAGACGATCTTGACCTCGGACTGCTTGCAGGCGGAGTCGGCGGAGACAACCCGGACATCTCCGTTGCTGGCCGTGTAGCAGGCGCTCACCAACACACTGTTGGTGGCGGTGAGGCTGCCGCTCATCGTGACCGCGAAGACGATGGCTACCAGGGCCGCCGCTGCTCCGATGAGGAGACGACTGATCGACGACGGTCCGCGACCGTTGGGCCGGATCCGCTGGATGGCCATCTCAATGCCCCGATTCACACTCGCACGCCCGAGTCGGCGTCACTTTGCTGGACTTCTCGTCATCGACCCCGCCGCTGCTGCCCGCGGGACCTCCTCTATCTTCGCAAATCGATCCTCCGGAGACACCGGCCGAACGGCTGATCCTGGGCATCCGGTTGGAGCAGGTCTATGTCCGACTTTATCCGGAATATACCGCAATGCTCTTGTGGATGGGTTCGAGTGAAGGTTTCGAACTCTCGGTACGCCGCAGGCTGGTTCACTGATATTTTCGCCGGGTGCGTGACGCGGAGATCGTCGCCCTGATGATGGCGCATGACCCCGGAGGCATCGAGCAGGCGTACAACGCCTACGCCGACGGTCTGCACGACTATGCCCTCACGCTACTCGGCCCGGCCGGGTACCTTGCTCCGGACGTCGTCGGCGAAGCCCTCCTGATCGCCTACGACCGGTCCGCCCGACTGTGGAACCGCGACCAGCTGCGCACCTGGCTCTATGCCCTGACCCGCGAACGCTGCACCAGGCTACGTCGCGTCCCGACCAACGCACGCGGGCGCATCGAGCCGTCGGCCGACTTGGGCACCCGGCTACGTGCGGTCGTCGCTGCGATGTCCGCGGCCGACAGAGAGGTGTTCGATCTTGCCTACCGGCACGGGTTCGACGCCCGAGGAATCGGCCAGATCACCGACGGACCAGTTGCCGACATCGAGGTAAGGCAACAGCGCATCGCCGGCGTCCTCACCGACGAGCTCGGCGCGTACGCCGTCGCTCGGTCGAGCGCCTGCCCCGAGCTGCTCAGCCTGCTGGGTACCTGGAACGGCGAGATGTCGGCCCAACTCGGCAAACGCGTACGCCGTCACATCGACGACGGCTGCTGGGACTGCTCCGCGGTCGAGGAGCGCGAGCTCGCTCCCGCGTCGATCAGCAGGCTGATGCCCTGGGAGCCCGCGCCAGAGCGCACCCGTGCGATGGCAGTCGCGCCTGCTGCGGGCCTCGCGGCCGCCGGTGCCGCCGCCGCTGAGACCGTCGGGCAGTTCGACGCCGCCGGGTTCCCGGTGCAGACAGGCGCCGAGGTCTTCGAGATCTCGCCGGGCCGGCACTCCTCCACCGAAAGCGGCGGTTTCCGCTGGTGGTGGGCGTCCGCTGCCGTCGTGGTCGCCATCGCGGTGCTGGGCACGCTGTTCGTCACGCTGGGCAACCACGACGAGGTCAGCGCCGAGCCGGCCAAGCCGTCGGCGACCCCGAGTCTGCCCTCGACGAGTGCGCGGCCGGCGCCCATCAAGGCGACCAAGCCGGCCAAGACCAGCAAGCCGGCCAAGACCAGCACCACGGCTCCGACCGCGGGCAAGTCGACGCCTACGTCGACGCTGAGTTCTCAGCCGACCCAGGAACCGACCCGACAACCGACCCAGAAGCCCACCAAGAAGGCGACCCAGAAGCCCACCAGGAAGCCGACTCCGGTGGCCAAGCCGGTCCTGCGCGTGTCTCCAGGCTCGATGACTCTCAAGCAGTCGGGAGCGGGAAGGATCAGGCTGAGCGCCACAGGTGGCTCGGTCTCCTGGTCGGTGACCAAGCGCTCCGGGGGCGCGTACGTCTTCCTGAGCAAGTCCTCGGGCACCGTCAGCCCTGGTTCCCCCCAGCGGATCTCGGTCGCGATCAGCCCGGACGTTCCCGACTCGGTCAAGACGATCAAGCTGAAGTTCAAACCGGCGGGGATCACCGTGACCATCCGGCTGCGCTGAACTGTCTTGGCCGGGCCCGTCCAACTGGGTTCGTCGAACGCCGACGCGTTTCAGCCACGATGCATCCGCTTCGCCGACGAAATTTCGTGCGAGGAGTGGGTGTTTCCCACGAAAACGTGGAAAAGCGACAGCCCAGCCACCGCACCAGACGCCGCTCGCGACGACAGCGCCTACTGGAGCAACCTCTAACCCGATCTGGCTTGCCGGATCGACACCTGGGATATTCAGGGCATGCCTGTCAGTGATGCTGCCGCCCCACCCCGATTCCGTCGCATCGCCATCGTCAACCGGGGTGAGGCGGCGATGCGGCTGATCCATGCCGTGCGCGACCTGAACGCGGAGCACCCCGGCGCCGAGCCGGTGCTCACGATCGCCCTCTACACCGACGCCGAGCCGAGCGCGATGTTCGTCCGCGAGGCCGACATCGCCTACTCACTCGGGGCTGCCGCCGACCGGCCCTACCTCGACTACGAGCGTCTGGAGACCGCGCTGCGCGCAACCGGAGCCGACGCGGTGTGGCCGGGCTGGGGCTTCGTCGCCGAGGACCCCGGGTTCGCCGACCTGTGCGCACGACTCGGCATCGCGTTCATCGGTCCCTCTGCCGAGGCGATGCGCACCCTGGGCGACAAGGTCGGGTCGAAGCTGATCGCCGAGGAGGTCGGCGTTCCGGTCGCGCCGTGGAGCCGAGGTGCGGTCGACACTCTGGAGGACGCGATCGAGGCCGCGGGCCAGATCGGGTACCCGCTGATGCTCAAGGCGACCGCCGGCGGTGGTGGCCGGGGGATCCGGGTGATTCACTCCGCGGACGAGTTGCGCGACGCTTACCAGCGCACCCGTGACGAAGCCGGCCGGGCGTTCGGCAACGACGTGGTGTTCCTGGAGCGGATGGTCACCGGCGCCCGCCATGTCGAGGTACAGGTGATCGCCGACAGCCACGGCACCGCGTGGGCGCTGGGTGTCCGCGACTGTTCCGTACAGCGACGCAACCAGAAGGTCATTGAGGAATCGTCCTCGCCACTGCTGTCGGTCGGGCAGGCCGACGAGCTCAAGGCCTCGGCCGAGCGGCTGGCCCAGGCGGTCGGCTACTGCGGTGCCGGCACCGTCGAGTTCCTCTACCACCCCGGCGAGAAGACGTTCGCGTTCCTGGAGGTCAACACCCGGCTCCAGGTCGAGCACCCGATCACCGAGATCACCACCGGCACCGACCTGGTGCGGTTGCAGCTGCACGTCGCGGCCGGCGGCCGGCTCGAAGGCAGCAAGCCCGTCGAGTCGGGGCATGCGGTCGAGGCGCGGCTCAACGCCGAGGACGCCGACCGGGAGTTCGCGCCCTCGCCCGGCCGGATCGAGCTCTTCGAGCTGCCCAGCGGCCCCGGCATCCGGGTCGACACCGGGGTCGGCGAGGGTGACGCGATCCCGGCCGACTTCGACTCGATGATCGCCAAGATCATCGCGAGCGGCAGCACCCGCCACGAGGCGCTGGCCCGGCTGCGGCGGGCGGTCGCCGAGACCGCGGTCGTGATCGAAGGCGGGGCCACCAACAAGAGCTTCGTCCTCGACCTGCTCGACCAGCCCGAGGTGATCGAGGGCTCAACAGGCCATTGGGCGGATACCCAGTGGATCGACCGGGTACGCGGCGAGGGCAGGTTGGTCGCCGACCGACACTCCGGTGTCGCCTTGGTTGCGGCCGGCATCGAGGCGTACGAGGACGACGAGCTGGTCGAAGTCACCCGCCTGCTGGAGACGGCCCGCGGCGGCCGGCCCCAGGTGCATCACCGGGTCGCCCGTGCGGTCGATCTCAAACTGCGTGGCCACGCGTACAAGGTCGCCGTGTCGCGCATCGGGCCCGAGCGGTTCCGGGTGACCGTGACCGACCAGGGCGAGCCGCAGATCGTCGACGTCGTGGTGCATCGGCTCGGCTCCCACCGCAGCCACCTGGTCATCGCCGGGCGCACCTACCGACTGCTGACGGCGACGCACGGCCCGGTGCACTTCGTCGAGGTCGACGGCATCGCCCACCGGGTCAGCCGTGACGAGGGCGGCGTGCTCCGCGCCCCGGCCCCGGCGCTCGTGGTGGCGACCCCTGCCGCGGTGGGTGACGAAGTGGCCGCGGGAGCGCCGGTGCTGGTGCTGGAGTCGATGAAGATGGAGACGCGCATCGCCGCGCCGTTCGCCGCGACGGTGCGCGAACTCAACGTCTCCACCGGCAGCCAGGTCGAGACCGGCGCCGCGCTGATCCGTCTGGAGCCGATCGGCGACGCCGCCGAGACCGCCGTGAGCGCCGGGGCCGACCTCGACCTGCCGGTGGCCGACGGGGAAGCCGCCGACGGGTACGGCGACCTCAAGGCCGTGCTGCTCGGCTACGACGTCGACCCCAGCGACGACGGGCTCACGCTCGACCGCTATCTCGCAGGCCGGGACGCCGCCGTCCGCGACGGCTTGGACGTGCTCGGCGAGGACATCGAGCTGCTCGGGGTGTTCGCGGACCTCGCCGAGCTCAGCCGTAACCGGCCGGGGGACGAGGACGTCGAGATCGACCTCGGGGTGCATTCGCCCAAGGAGTACTTCCACAGCTACCTGCAGACCCTCGACGTCGAGCGCAGCGGCCTGCCCGAGTCGTTCCGCGACAAGCTACGCAGTGTGTTCGCGCACTACGACGTGCCGGAGTTGGAGCGCACCCCACTGCTCGAAGGCGCGGTGTTCCGTGTGTTCCTCGCGCAGCAGCGGTCGACCCCCGACCTCGCGATCGTCACGGCCGTCCTGCAGCGCTGGCATGTGGAGCCGGTGCCGGGCGAGGAACACGCCGCAGCGGTGCGCGAGCTCCTCGATCGGTTGGTCAGGGCCACGCAGTTGCGTTTCCCTGCCGTCGGCGACCTGGCCCGCAGCGTACGGTTCCGCTGGTTCGACCAGCCGGTGGTCGACTTGGAGCGCGCCGCCGTCATCGCCGGCGTACCCGCCGAGATCGCCGCTCTCGCCGCCGAGCCGGACACGACCGACCGCGCGGAGCGAATCGACGCGCTGGCGGCGATCCCCGAGTCGATCGCGCGCTTCCTGGGCGACCGGCTGCTGGCCGGGGTTCCCGACCGGGAGCCGATGCTCGAGGTCCTGGTCCGCCGCCACTACCGGGAGTACGCGCTGCACGACCTGCTCTCGAAACAGATCGAGGGCCGGCCGGTCGCGGTGGCGGACTACGCGCTCGACGACCGTCCGACCCACCTGGTCTCCACCGTCGGCACCGTCGACGAGCTGACCCCGGCCAGCACGCTGAGCCGGGTGGTCGGCGAGCAGGTAGCCGCCCGCGCCAGCGACCAGCAGGCCGTGGTGGACCTCTATCTGGCTTGGGTGGATGCCCCCGACGACACCGAAGCGATGTGCGCCGGGTTGATCGAACGGCTGAGCCAGCTCGCCTTCAGCACCGAGGTCCGCAGGGTTGCGGTGGGAGTGTGTCGCCCGGGTCGTCCGGTCGCGTACTTCACCGTCCGTCCCCAGCCCCCGGAGTCGGGTGCGACCGGCCTGGTCGAGGACGACCTGGTCCGTGGCGTGCACCCGATGGTCGGCCGGCGGCTGGATCTGTGGCGCCTGCGCGACTTCGACATCACCCGTGTGGACGCGCCCGAGGACGTACTCCTCTACCACTGCGTCGCGAAGGGCAACGAGGCCGATCAGCGACTGGTCGCGATGATGCAGGTACGCGAGCTTTCAGTCGTCCGCGACGACGAGGGCGGCATCGTGGCCCTGCCCCAGGCCGAGCGCGCTCTCGCGAACTGCGTCGAGGGCATCCGCCGGGCCCGCGCGTTGCGGGCGACGCGCCAGGCGCCGCTGGACATGAACCACGTCTGGGTGCATATCTGGCCGCCGATCGAGGCCGACGTCGACCAACTCACCGCGATTCGGCACAAGGTCGCGCCGATCACGGCCAGCGCCGGCATCGACGAGGTGCTGGTGCAGGGCCGGATCGGCGTCGGGGACCACCGGTTCGTGCCGGTCGCGGCACGCTTCGACTACCAGCCCGGCATCGGGGTGAACGTCTCTGTCGGCCCGCCGCCGGAAGGGCGGCTCAAGCCGATGGACGACTACACCCAGAAGGTCGTCCGGGCCCGCCGTCGTGGCGCGGTCTACCCGTACGAGCTGCACGCGATGATCGCGGGGGAGCGGGGATCGTTCACCGAGTACGACCTGGACGACACCGGCACGCTGGTCCCGGTCGACCGGGACCCGGGCCTGAACAAGGCCAGCATCGTCGTCGGCGTGGTCACCACCCCGACCCCGGCGTACCCCGAAGGCGTCCACCGGGTGCTGCTCTGCGGCGACCCGACCCGCTCGCTGGGTGCGCTGTCGGAGCCGGAGTGCGCGCGGGTGATGGCGGCGATCGAGCTCGCGGAGTCGATGCGGATCCCGATCGAGTGGTACGCCCTGTCGTCGGGTGCCCGCATCGCGATGGACTCCGGCACGGAGAACATGGACTGGGTGGCGGCCGCGCTCAAGCGGATCGTCGAGTTCACCCAGGCCGGCGGCGAGATCAACATCGTGGTCGCGGGCATCAACGTCGGGGCGCAGCCCTACTGGAACGCCGAGGCGACGATGCTCATGCACACCAAGGGCATCTTGGTGATGACGCCGGACAGCGCGATGGTGCTGACCGGCAAGCAGGCGCTCGACTTCTCCGGTGGCGTGTCGGCGGAGGACAACTTCGGCATCGGCGGGTACGACCGGGTGATGGGCCCCAACGGACAGGCGCAGTACTGGGCGCCCGACCTGAACAGCGCGCGTGACCTCGTACTCGCGCACTACGAGCACACCTATGTCGCTCCCGGTGAGTCGCGTCCGCGGCGGCTGGCCACCTCCGACCCGTCCGACCGCGATGTCACGCTGCTGCCGCACAATGTTCCCGACACCGACTTCACGACCGTCGGCGAGATCTTCTCGGCCACCTCCAACCCCGATCGCAAGAAGCCCTTCGACATCCGCACGGTGATGCGGGCACTGGTGGACCAGGACCACCCGACGCTCGAGCGCTGGGCCGGGATGGCCGACGCGCAGACCGCGATCGTCTTCGACGCCCACCTCGGTGGTCACTCGGTGTGCCTGGTCGGCATCGAGTCGCGTACGGTCCCGCGGCACGGCTATCCGCCGACCGACGGGCCGGATGCCTTCACCGCCGGCACGCTGTTCCCGCGTTCGTCGAAGAAGGTCGCCCGTGCGATCAACGCGGCTAGCGGCAACCGGCCGCTGGTGGTGCTGGCGAACCTGTCCGGTTTCGACGGCTCGCCGGACTCGATGCGCAACCTGCAACTGGAGTACGGTGCCGAGATCGGCCGCGCGGTCGTCAACTTCGAAGGCCCGATCGTGTTCTGCGTGATCTCGCGCTACCACGGGGGCGCGTTCGTGGTGTTCTCCAAGGCGCTCAACCCGAGCATGACCGTGCTCGCCGTGGAGGGCTCGTACGCCTCGGTCATCGGGGGGGCGCCGGCCGCGGCCGCCGTGTTCGCCGGCGACGTCAACGCTCGCACCAACGCCGACCCCCGCGTACGCGAGCTGCAGGAGACGCTGGCATCGGCCGCGGAGGCCGAGCGGGCCTCGCTGGCGACAACGCTTCAGGACGTCCGCGCTGCGGTCCGCGCCGAGAAGCTCAGCGAGGTCGCCGCGGAGTTCGACAGCATCCACAGCATCCACCGGGCGGTCGAGGTCGGCTCCGTCGACGCCGTGATCAGCGCTCAGGAACTGCGGCCGCGGATCATCGCGGCGATCGAGGAGAGCCCGGACTGACTCGTGGCTTCAGGCGCGTGAGTACTCCGCCGGCCCGAAAACGACGAGCACGGTGAAGTCGTCCACGATGTCGACGAAGCGATGCTCCTCGCCCGCAGGCACGTACGCCACGTCGCCGGGCTCCAGCTCGGCCGTTGCCGTCGGGGTCCAGAGGGTGGCCCGGCCCTGGGTGACGAGGTAGATCTCGTCCTCGGTGTGTGGTTCCTGGGTGTCGGTGCCGCCAGCGGGCAGCGAGTAGGTCCCGCAGCTCAGGTCGGGCACCCGGAGGTGCTCGTTCCAGTGGCTGCTTGTCGTCGGGCTGTGGACGCCGGCGCCGGCCAGGATTTTCATGCGGCCACTGTAGGGCCGGGATCCGCCGACCCCTGCAGGGCGGGCCAAGCCTCGATGCGGCTCGTGATCCTCGTCGCGGTCGGGATTGCGATGACCGTCGTCGGGTACGGCGCCGATGGCGCTGCTCGTGAAGACGGACGACGCCGGCCTGCGGCTGCTGCGGGGAGCGGCCCGCGGGCTCACCAGCCCAGCGGCACACCCTGGTCGTCGCCCGCGCTGGCGCGGAACACGCGTTTGCGCCACGGGCGGGCGTCCCACGCGCTGTCCGCTGCGCCTCCCATGATCGCCCGCCGCAGATCGTCGTCGGTCATCGCGGCGAACCCGCCGATCGCGACGCGATCGGCCTGCGAGGCATCCGGCCCGATGCGGGCCGTGAGCTCCTCGACGATGTCGATGCCCAGCCGCGAGCGCGGATCCCTCCCGCGATAGCCCGGCTGCAGGAGCAGGAGTGCGATCTGGGCGAGGGGCACGACCAGCCAGGGGCCGATCGAGATGAGCGCCGGCCCCCAATCGGGCAGGCCAGGCCCCGGCTCCGGATTGTGGAGCATCAGCATGGTGCAGAGGAACAGCGCCGCCATCGTCGGGCCCCACACGAGGATGGGCGCGTACTGCACCCGGTCGGGCGAGACGATGATCCGCCGCTTGGCGAGGCGCAGGATCGCGGCGAAGTATCCGAGCCGCACGGCCTCGCCGCGCACCGCATCGAGGCCGTCGGCGCCCGCGGCGCGCACCGCCGAGATCAGCCAGACCTCGCCGAGGTGCCCCTCGTCCGTCTCGCCGACCGGGGTCAGCCTCCCCTGCTCGGCGCCCAGCGCACCGCGCTCGACGAGGTCCACGAGGTCGCTGTCGATCCCGCGGGTCACGCCGCCGCTCGTCAGCGCGATGTCCACCCGTTCCAGGCCCCGGTCGATCTCCCGCCGCGCCTCCTCGCGCCGAGGGCGCCGTGAGGAGAGCAGGACCGCGGCTGCGGCGGCGATGCCGGCGACGGAGACGACGAGCGTCGCCCACAACGGAGGAGTCATGCTGCTCACGCTATGCGATCGCGCAGGAGCGCCTCCAGCGGTGCGCGGCGCCGGGCTCTAGCCAGAAAGAGTGGATGGGATCTTGATCTGGCCGCGTGATCACGCGGCAACGGGCCTTCTCATACCCCGTGCGCCATCAGGGACTCGAACCCCGAACCCGCTGATTAAGAGTCAGCTGCTCTGCCAATTGAGCTAATGGCGCGTGCTGGAAGCGTCCGCCAGACTACCAGCGGGAGCGGGGGTCGACGAAATCGGCCGGTCGTCGCGCGTACCGACCGCGAGGCATCGGCGCCGCACGAGCGCACTCTGCCGGCTTACGACGAACGACCGGCGAGTTTGGCGACGATGATCACGTTCTTGACCGCCAGTTCCGCGTCCGGACGTTGCAGGCAGGTGATCACCACCAGGCGCCCAGGCACATTCCTCCAGACCCAGTGCACCGAGGACAGGTCCGACCGAGCGATGGTGGTCGAGCCCGTCACTCGATAGTGCTTCCCGGCGACCTGGACCCTGGCGCCGGGCTTCACCGCAGCGGTGCCTGTGGAGACATCGATCAGGTAGTCGCCGGGACCCTCTCCGGCGCCATGGATGGAGTGCATCGTCACATACACGCTGCCGTTCGCCGCCGCGGCGGGTGCCACCCCGAGGTTGCGGACCCAGTACGCCGAGGTCACCCCCGGTGGAGTGATCGTCGAGCCGACCATGGTCAATGCCCCGAGCGGCACGTTCAACCCGACCGACGGGACCACGAAGCGTTCACCGGTGTCGTCGACCATCTTCATGCGCGCTCGCACCCGCGCGTCCGGGAGCGACCCGGGATCGAGCCGCACAGAGGCGCCGTTCATCCCAGTCAGGCCGTCTGAGCCGGAATCGGCTTGCCACATCGCGATGGCCACCAGGAGCATCGCGAGTCCGGCGGCCCCCACTCCGAGCACGAGCCATGTTCCGGTGCGGGGGCGCCGCGATCGTCTCATTGTGCGGAGCTGCGCGCCCGTCGCATGGCCAGTACCAGGGCCGTCAGCATCAGGGCCAGTCCACCCAGGCCGGGGACGAGCCACCAGCCCAACACGCGGTGCGACGTGGCCACGGTGTAGCCACCGGTGTCCGCCGAGGCGCTGGCCGAGCCGGTCTCGATGACGACGCCGGAGACGTTGGATGTGACCGAGCTTGCGGCGGCATCGCTGCCGATCGCACGGGCGCGGTTCTTCAGTGTGCCGGCCTGGAGGTCCGCCTTCGTCACCTTGTATCGCGCCCTGCACGTCATCGACTCACCGGGCGACAACCTCGTCTTCGGGCACTTGATGGCAGAGAGGGTTCCCGTACCGGAGAACGAGGTCTCGTGGATGACCACGTGCCGGATGGTGGCGTTGCCGGTGTTGGTGACCGTGAAGGTGTAGGTGATCGTGTCCCCGGCTGCGTCCACGCTGGCCACGTTCGCGGACTTCACGACCGACAGGGACGCGGACTGGTCGACCGTGACCGTGGCGGTGGACTCGCTGGAGGTCACCGACTCGCCAGTCGGGTCTTCACCCGTCGCGGTGGCGGTGTTGCTGATGGCCGTGCCCGCGTCAAGGTCGGCCTGGGTGACCGTGTAGGTGGCGGTGCATTCGGTGGAGGCATCCGGGGCCAGCGTGGTGGCGTCGC
>JASGGG010000038.1:0-26892 GCA_047605165.1 Nocardioidaceae bacterium | reverse complement strand
ACTGGTAGCGCTCCCGGTTGCGCTCGTACTCGATCTCGACGTTGCGCTCGAAGGCTTCCGGAGTGCCGAACACGTCGGCGATCACGGAGTGGTCGATGACCATCTCGGCCGGGGCGAGCGGGTTGATCTTGGTGGGGTCGCCGCCGAGTTCGGCCATCGCCTCGCGCATCGTGGCGAGGTCGACCACGCACGGCACACCGGTGAAGTCCTGCATGATCACCCGCGCGGGGGTGAACTGGATCTCCTTGTCGGGCTGGGCGTTCTCGTCCCACCCGGCCAGCGCCTTGATGTCGTCGGCAGTGATGTTCGCGCCGTCCTCGGTGCGCAGCAGGTTCTCCAGCAGCACTTTGAGGGAGTACGGCAGGCTCGCGACATCGAGCCCGTCGCCGGTCACCGCTCCTAACCGGAAGATCGTGTAGTCCCGCCTACCAACACTGCTGTCCACGCTCAGGGTGCCTTGGGCACCGAAGCTGTCCACACTCGCCATGTGCGCCATCTCCTCGTCATCGATCGGTCGCAGGTCCCAGTCTCGCCCACCCCGCGATCACCCGGAAAGCGGGTCCCAACTCGCGCCGGGAACTATCTTGATATCAAGATACATGAAGTCGAGATACCCCTCAAGAGCCTTCAGGCGTACCGACGAACGTCGAGCGGCCCGCTATCGAGGTCGCCGCGCAGTCAACGGGCGTCCTACCCCGCGACGACGATGATCTGCTCGAGCGTGGGGTCGGCGGCGTAGGCGATCCGGGTACCCCGCGCGGCGGCTTGGCGCAGCTGCCCCAGCGCCTCGTCGGTGACCGTCTCGCCGGGCACCAGCACGGGCACTCCGGGTGGGTACGGCGCGATCACCTCCGCGCACACCCGACCGACCGCGGCCGCTGCGGGCACGGTTGCCTGAGCGGCGAAGAAGGCCTCTCGCGGGGTGAGCACCTGCGGCGGCACCGTGGCGGGGGCGAACGTCGCAGGCGGTGCCGCCGCTGCTCCGCCCCGGGGAGCCTCGGCGACGAGCGTCGCGACCAGGCGATCCAGACCAGGTGCGGGGTCGATCAGGCCCACCACCGGGACCAGCGTGTCTGCGTCGGCCATCTCCATGGGCATCCCGGCACCGGCCAGCCATGCGCCGAGCGCGGCCAGATCGTGGCCGGCCCGCCCGCGTTGGACCACCAGCTTGGCCGGGTCGAAAAGCCCGTCGGGGAAATCCTCCGGCCCGGGCACGAGGTATCCCGCGCCGCGCAACCGGGTCCGTGCCTGGCCGACTGCGGCAGCGGTGCGCTCGAGCAGCTCCCGCGCCTCGGGCTGGGCGAGCAGTGCCCGGGACACGTCGATCGATGCCAACACGGCCCCTGAGGGACTGGTGGTGTTACTGGCCTCGAAGCCACGGTCGAGCCGATCCGGCACCAGGTGCCTGGCCCGGGCCAGCAAGAGAGCGGCCTGGCTGAATGCCGGAAGTCCCTTGTGGGCGCTGGTCACCATGGCGTCGGCACCGGCGCCGAGGGCGTGCCCGGGGTAGGCCGGGTGGAAGCCGAGGTGCGCGCCCCAGGCCTGGTCGACGGCGACGGGGACGCTGCGGGCGTGGGCAAGGTCCACGAGCTCACCGAGCCCCGGGTTCACCGTCCCGGCGTACGACGGCGACACCAGGACGACCAAGGCGGCCCGTGGTTCCTCGGCGAGCGCAGACCTCAGCGTCGCGCTACTCACCCCCGCCGGCAGCCCGGTGCGCTCCTCGACCGAGACTGGCAGCCAGCGCGGACGCGCTCCGGACAAGACCAGGCCCAGGAGCGTCGAGCGGTGCGCGTTGCGGGCGACCAGAACCGTGTCGGCGGGCCCCGTGGCCCCCAACAGCACAGCCTGGTTGGCGTGGGTGGACCCGCCGACCGAGAAGCGGCACCAGTCGGCGCCCCACAGTTGCGCGGCGGCGGCCTCCGCGGCGGCGAGTCGGCCGTGCTCGAGGTTCACCCCGTCCAGGCCCCCGAAGAGCGGGACGTCCGGGTCGAGCAACCGGCCCAACACCGGCGCGAGGAGGCCCGCTCGCCGCTGGTGACCGGGGATCGTGAATGGAGTGCGGTCCCGCTCGACGAAATCCGACCAGGCCCGCAACAGCGGCGCGTCGGCGAGCAGCCGCTCCTGCAAGGACGCGCTCACAGCACGAGCTCACCACCGCGGTGCTGCTCCCACAGGGCCATCCGGGTCCGCGCCGACTCGCCGATAGCGGCCAAGACCGCGGGCAGCAGCAGCTCGGTGAGCAGGAAGCCGCCGGCCATGCTCTGGAACGTCGAGTTCACGGTGCTTGCCGCCACCAGCACCACCGTCGCGTCGAGCGCGGCCGGGCAGGCGATGTTGTCGGTCACCAGCACGATCGACGTGCCGGCCTTGCGCGCCCGGTCGGCCAGGTCAACCGCACTGCGCTGGTAGCGGTGGAAGTCGAAGAGGACCAGGACGTCGCGACGACCGAGGTCGACGGTGATTCCGAGGTCACGCCCGAAGGGGTCCTCGAGCAGCCGGATGCCCGCGCGCAGCTGCTCGAGGTGCCCGGCGAAGTAGGTGGCGAGCAGGTGGGAGAACCGGCCCCCGTGGAGGACCACCCGGCGGCGGGCATCGGCGACCAACTCGACCGCGGCGTCGACCGCCGACTCGTTGAGCGCGGAGATCGAGTCCAGGGCGGCGGCGTTCTGCAAGCGGCCCTGCTCGACCATCAGGCCCAGCGTCGAGTCGGCGGTCAAGGAGTCAGCGAGCCGCGTGAGCGGCCCGTTCGACCGCGCCGAGAGCTCCGCACGCAGCGCCGACTGCAGGTCGGTGAAGCCCTCGAAGCCGAGGGACTGCGCGAACCGGAGCACGCTGGGGGCGCTGACGTCGGCGCGCTCGGCCAGGCGGGCGGCGCTGACGAGCCCAGCGCTCGGGTAGTCGGCAAGCAGCGCGTGGCCGACGCGGCGCTCGGCCCGGCTGAGGCCGGCCAGGCCGGCAGCTGTCCGCTCCGCGACGGTCTGGGGTGGCTGGCTCACACCGCCAGTTTGTCATCAGCGGCGCCGGACGCCGACGGATCGAGCAACTGGGTGTTCAGCGTTCGGTCATCGAGGCCGATCGCCGTCACCGACTCCGCGGGCAATGGCTCCCAGGGCAGCGCCCCGAAGCCGGTGGACCCGACGACGACCGAGCCGTCGGCCAGCCGGGCGTGCCGCAGGCCGAAGTAGTCCTCGACGTGCTCGTCGGGCAGGTCGACCCGACTGATCTCGGCGACGTCCTCGTCAGGCAGCGTGCTGGTGGCCGAGGCGTGCACGGCAACGAGATGCGCGCCGTCGAGCAACAGCGCGTTCAGGCTCGCGTGCGGGTAGACCTCGCGCAGCTCGCGGACTGCGCGCAGAGTCGCGTCAGGCAGGTCGTGGCCGAGCGCGAGGTGTCGGCATACGACGGCGAAGTAGCGCTCGCTGTCGGTGGTGCCGTGCAGCCCCAGGCGCGCCTGCTCGCTCAGCAACGTGTCGAGCAACTCGTAGGGGCGCAGCGAGCCGTTGTGCGCGAAGGCGACGCCAGCCGCGGAGAACGGGTGTGAGTTCTCGGGTCGTACGGCGAGCCCGGCCGAGGCCCAGCGCAGATGCACGAGCGCGCCGAGGGCGGGCCGCTCCACCTCACGCACGAAGTCGGCGTCCTCTCCCGCGTTGGCGGCCGAGACCGCGACGTCCGGCACACCGCCGAGGGTACCGAGGTGGGCAGCGCCCCAGCCGTCGCCGTGGATTTGGGTCAGGGACAAGAAGGCACCGAGGGCATCGGGGCCGACCGCCTCGCTGATGCTGCGGGGCACGGCGCTGACCAATCCCAGGAGGCGGCACATGACGACATCCTCTCCCGTCCGATGTAATGAATCAAACACTCTCGACAAACTGTCATGACTATGAAACATTCACGACACGTCTTCGGACCAAACTCTTTCGCGTCACCCTGCCCCAGAGGACTGCTATCCCAGAGGACCGCTATGACACCGCACAGCAACCGGCACACCGACGGCCAGCTCGACGACTTGGCCGCACGTCTGGCGGGCGAGGGAGTGTCCGTGCTGGCAGGGTCGGTCGTCGACCTGGCCGGCGTAACCCGGGGCAAGTACGTCCCGACGCGTCGGCTGCGCTCGTTCGTGCGCTCGGGCATGGGCGCCTCGCCGTCGTGGAGCGTCTTCTGCGTCGACAGCGGGATCGCCTTCACGCCCGCGATCGGCGTAGCCGGAGACCAGCGCATCCGGATCGACCCCGACGCCCTGCAGGTCATCGACGAGGGGGTCGCCTGGGCACCGGGCTCGTTCCACGACCAGGAGGGTGCCCCGGTCGCGATGTGTCCCCGGTCGCTGCTCGGCGACATCGACCAGGCCACCCGGGACGCGGGCCGGATCCCGCTGGTCGGCGTCGAACTCGAGTTCACCGTGCTCGCAGCCGACGGGAGCCACGCGACGGGTGAGCCCTGGTCGCCGTACGGCATGCGCACCTCGCTGGACCGCGCTGCGTTCCTGGCCGACCTGGCCAGCACCGCCGAGCGGGTCGGACTCCCGCTCGAGCAGTTGCACACCGAGTACGGCCACGACCAGTTCGAGATCTCCCTTGCGCCGCTGGCACCGGTCGCCGCGGCCGACGCCGTGGTGCTCTCCCGCCTGATCCTCGGCCGGGTCGCGGCGAGACACGGGCTGGCCGTCTCGTTCTCACCGGTCCCGTTCGCGGGCGAGTCGGGTAACGGCGCCCACCTGCACCTCTCGCTGGCCAGCGACGCCGGACCGCTCCTGTCCGGCGGCACCGGCCCACACGGCCTGACCCAGGCCGGCGGCGCAGCCATCGCCGGGATCCTCCAGACCCTGCCCGAGATGCTCGGCGTGTACGCGGGGTCCGTGCTCTCTGCCGCCCGCCTGCGTCCGGGCAACTGGGCCGGCGCCGCGGCGTGCTGGGGCCTGGAGAACCGGGAAGCGGCGGTCCGCTTCATCGCCGCCACTCCCGGCAACCCCCACGGCGCCAACATCGAGCTCAAGGTGGTCGACCCCAGCGCCAACCCCTACCTCGCGGTCGCCGCGATGCTCGGCAGCGCCGAGCGTGGCATCGCGGCGGGCCTCGTCCTGCCCGACGAGGTGCCCGACAACCCGGAGGAGGCCGGCGTCGAGCTGCCCGCGCTGCCGACGACCCAGGCGGCCACCATCGACGCCCTCGAGGCCTCCGTCGCCGCCGCCGAACTCCTCGGCCCTCCGATCGTCGAAGGGCTGGTCGCCGTGCGTAGGCACGAGATCAGCACCTACGGCGACCTCCCCTTGGAGGAGACGACGGCCCGCCTCCGGCTGGCCTGGAGCTGCTGACCCATCCCTCGCACTAGGAGTCCTGATGAGCACGATGCCCGATGCCGAGCGGGAACTGCCCCACCGCCGGCTCCCCTTCTGGGTCGCCCTCGCCCTGTCGCTCGCGACAGTAGGCCCCACCCTCGCCATGTCCGGCAACGGCCAGGGCCTGATCGGCACAGTCGGCAAGGCCCTCCCCCTGGTCTTCGTGATCGGCCTGGTGGGGGTCTCCCTCGTCGGCTACAGCTTCGTCCGGCTGACCCAGCACCTCAACCACGCCGGCTCGTCGTACGCGTTGGTCGGCGGCACGGTCGGTCCCCGGGCCGGCTTCTTCTCGGGCTTCGCCATGCTGGGTGCGTACACCGGCTTCTCGATCGGCACGCTCGCACTGACCTCGGCGTTCACTAATGCGTTCATCGCCCAGCTCCAAGGCGGCGACGACCCCTACCAGCTGCCCTGGCTGGTGCCGGTGGTCGTGGGAGCAGTCGTCTCCTTCCTGCTCGCCGGTCGCGACATCCACCTGCTGGCCAAAGTGCTCCTCGCCATCGAAGGCGTCGGCATCGTCGCGATGATCGTCTTGGTCCTGGCGATCTTCGGTCAAGGCGGTGCCGCCACCACCGGTATCGACTTCAGCGCCTTCACACTCTCCGACGGTGTCAACAGCTCCGCGGTGATCAGCGGCGTCGTGGCGGCCTTCTTGTCCTGGGCCGGATTCGAAGCCTGCGCCTCGATGGGCGAAGAGACCGACGACCCGCGCCGCAACATCCCCCGAGCCCTCGCCGGCACGCTGATACTGACCGGTGTGCTCTTCGTGGTCGTGATGTTCGCGCAGGTGATCGGCTTCGGCACCGACGAAGCCGGGCTCACGGCCTTCCAGGGCTCCGGCAACACCCTCGGCGACCTCGGTGACACCTACGTCGGCCAGTGGTTCAGCCTCATCGTCATCTTCACCGCTACCGTCGCGGCCTTCGGGTGCCACATGGCCACCGCGGCGACCTCGGGCCGGATGATCTATGCCTTTGCCCGCGACGGATTCGGGCCCAAGGCCCTGGCCCACATCCACGTCAAGACCGGCGGACCGCGCCGAGCCACGTGGCTGGTCGTCGCCGCCTCCCTGATCGTGGTCCTCCTCTGCGCCGCCGCGGACTGGCCCGAGATGGGCACCGGCAACGACGCCATCGACACCTACTTCCTCTTCGCCGTCGCCGGATCGGTCTGCCTGATGGTCTGCTACCTGATGGTCGAGCTTGCCGCGGCCTGGTTCATCGGCCACAGCAAGTTCCAGCCGATCCACGGTGGACGCGCGCGGGTCGCGGGCATCGTGCTGCCGCTGTTGGGAGCCGTGGTGATCGCGGTCGTCCTCTGGTACAACGTCAAGGACGCTGCCGAGTGGTCGGCCGCGCCGCTACTCGGCCTCTACTGGGTGGCGCTGGGCCTGATCATCGCCCTCGCCGCCTCCGGCATCACCCGCCGAGTAGGCGCCGCCTTGGTCGCCGAGCTCAACCTCTCGCCCACCGCGGACGGGGACAGCGACACCACCGCGATCTCGTCGTGACCTCTCTCTACGAGCGCGACGCACGCACGGTCGCCGGGATCGAGAAGCTCCGGTTCTTCCCGCTCGAGGTGGTCAGCGGCCACGGCTCCACGCTGGTCACCCCCGACGGCCGCGAGTTACTCGACCTGTCGGCGACCTGGACGGCCAGCGGCCTCGGCCACGGGCACCCGGCGATCGTGTCGGCAGCGACCCACGCGGTCGCGGCGCCGCCGGGTGCGGGTGGGCTTTCCGCGGTCCACCCCGACTCGGTGGGGCTGGCGGAGGACCTGCTCGCCCTCGTCCCGGGTGAGGACGAGCGCCGGGTCTACCTCGGCCACGCCGGCTCCGACGCCAACGACGTCGCGCTGCGGGCGGCGCGGCACGCCACCGGGCGTCGCACCGTACTCGCCTTCGAGCACAGCTACCACGGCGGCGTCGGCGTCGCGATGGGCGTCTCCGGCGTCCACGTGGATGCCGGCTCGGCGCCCGACCCGGACTCAGCATTCCTGCCCTACCCGAACCCGTACCGTCCGGTCCGCGACAGCATCGAGGAGGACGTCCGGCACTGCCTGGCCGAGGCGGAGCGACACCTGTCCACCGGCACGATCGCCTGCCTCATCGTCGAACCGATCCTCTCCGACGGCGGGCTCGTGGTGCCCCCTGACGGCTTCCTCTCCCAGCTCCAGGCCCTCTGCCGCAGCCACGAGGTTCCACTGATCTGCGACGAGGTCAAGATGGGGCTCGGACGGCCGGGCACCCTGCACGCGTTCGACCACGACGGCGTCGTACCCGACGTGGTCACCTTCGGCAAGGTCCTCGGCGGCGGACTGCCGCTCTCCGCCGCGGTCGGTCCGGCCGCGCTGCTCGACGGCCCGCCTGCCTCGGCGCTGCTGACAACGGCGGGCAACCCCGTGTGCACCGCCGTGGGACGCGCCGTCTTGCGCACCATCGTCGAGGACGAACTGCCTGCCCGGGCCGCGGCCACGGGGGCGGTGCTGCAAGAGGGCTTGCGCGCCACAGACGGGCCCGGATCGGCCCGGATCGGGGATGTCCGCGGCCGCGGCCTGGCCATCGGCCTGGAGCTGGTCGCCGAGGACGGCCGCACACCGGACCCACTGCTGGCCGCCCAGGTCGTCTATCGTGCCTGGCAACTGGGCGCGGTCGTCTACTACGTCGGCGGCAACGTCTTGGAGATCACTCCCCCGCTGGTGCTCACCGAGCAGGAGGCCCAGCGGGCCGCCGAGATCATCACCCGGGCGATCGACGACGCGGTCGCCGGGCTCGTACCCGAGGAGGTCGTCGCACCCTATGCCGGCTGGTGACGTGATCCCCGATCTGCTCGACCCGTTCGCCGGGCTCGCCGCGGAGGTTCCCGGAGCGCTCGCCGACCACCTCCGCACGGTCCGGCTCGTCGACCACCACGTGCACGGTGTCTTCGCCCAGCCCGTCGACCGCGCGACGTTCGAGGCCTCCATCAACGAGGGTTCGACCGACCCGGTGCCGGACTGGATGAGCATGTTCGACGGCCCGCTCGGGGTCGCGCTCCGGCGCTGGTGCGCCCCCCTCCTGGGCCTGGCGCCGCACGCCTCCGGCGACGACTATTGGGCCGCCCGCGCGGCGCTGGAGCCTGCCGAGCTCGCCGAGCGTTTCCTGGGCCGGGCCGGCGCTGCCCGCTGGGTCGTCGACACCGGCTTCCAGGGGTCCCTGATCACCCCACCCGACCTGCTCACCGAGTTCAGCGGCGGGGTCCCGTCCTCGGAGATCCTGCGACTGGAGCTCCAACTGGAGACGCTGCTCTCCGATGGCGTACCGCCGGCAGATCTTCCCGACGCCTTCCGGGCCCGGATCGCGCAGCTGCGGCCACACGTCGTCGGGACGAAGACGATCGCGGCCTATCGCTGCGGCTTCGACATCGACTGGGCCCGACCCGAGGACGCGGCGGTCGTCTCCTCCGCGCGGGAGCTGCTGGATCGCCCCGGGCCGGTCCGGGTCGACACCGCCACTCTGTCAGCCTTCGCGGTGCACGAGGCCGCCGCGGCCGGCCTGCCTATCCAGGTGCACGTGGGGTTCGGCGACCGCGACCTCGACCTGCACCGCGCCGACCCACTCCTGCTGCTGCCGCTGCTGAGGACGATGGAGCCGGTCCCGGTGCTGCTCCTGCACTGCTACCCCTTCCACCGCAACGCCGGCTACCTGGCGCAGGCCTTCGACCACGTCAGCTTCGACGTCGGACTTGCCGTCAACTATCTCGGCAGCCGCTCGGTCGAGCTGGTCGGCGAGGCGATGGAGGTCGCCCCGTTCACCAAGCAGCTCTACTCCTCCGACGCCTACGGTCCACCCGAGCTCCACTTCCTCGGCTCGCTGCTCTGGCGCCGGGCGATGGGCTTGGTGCTCGGCGCATGGGTACGGCGTGGCGAGTGGTCGATCCAGGACGCGACCAGGGCCGTGGACCTGATCGGAGTGGAGAACGCCGCCCGGGTCTACGAGCTCTGAGCCCCCTCCCGCGGAACCCACCCGTCACATTTCTCGCTGGACCGGACATTCCGAGGGTGAGTACCAACCCACCCGAGGAGGCCCTATGACCATCGATCTCGACGAATTGCTCACTGAGTCCGCGCCGGACGTCACTGTCCTCTCTGGCGTCGGCCCTGCAATGGCCGCGACCGCACGTGCGGTCAGCCACGGTGAAGGCGCACGACCCGCCCGCGTAAGGCGTCGGAGTGTCTCCTTGGCGTCCGTGGCGGCTGTCGCCGTGCTTGGCGTGGGCGCCACTGCCACGGCTGCGAGCCTCTGGCGGACGGCACCGGAGGGCCCTTGGGACAGCGATCCCGTGATCGTGACCAAGGCCTTCCCTGAACTCGCCGCTGATTGTGTGGTGGAGCTCCGGTTCGGACCGACCGGGCAGCCTCATGATGTCGAGGGCGTGAGCGACGACGCTTGGCGCGATGCCCTCGCGTATTCTCAAGACTTTCTGCGCAACATCGACGTGAACGAAATCCCGACAGCCGCACAGGTCCATCGTTACCGGGCCATGCAGGACGAGGCACTCCGCGACATCGCTCCCGACGAACGGCCCCCGGCAGAGAGCCGAGGCGAAATCCTCCTCAACACCTTCGCCGCCCAGGTCACCGAGCAACTCAATGCCGGGCTCGCCGCCCACGACCTGCCACAGAACGTCGTTGGATCGGCCACCTCCTACCCGATGTCCTGCATCGGGAGCGACCAGTGAGTCGTCGTGACGAGTTGGCCGCGAGATTCGAGGACCTCGCGGCCGACTACGGCGAGCGTCTGATGGCCTACCTCCTGCGGCGAGTCGACCATGCCGATGCGCCGGACGTCGCTGCTGAGACGCTCCTGACCGCATGGCGTCGTGTACGAGTCATGCCGGTCGTCGAGGAGCAGGCATTCTGGTGGTTGCTGGCCATCGCCCGGCGTACTGCCGCCAACCACCGTCGCGGCATCGTCCGCAAGACCGCATTGGCAGACCGCTTGCGGGCGCTGCCGACGTCGGCCAGTTCGCCGGTCGACACCGAGGCGCAGATCATGTTGCGCGACGCCATCGCCACCCTCTCCGACGACGACCAAGAACTCGTGCGCCTCGTCTACTGGGACGGCCTCCAGATCAAGGCCGCGGGAACCGTGCTCGGCATCGGGGAAGCCACCGCCCGCAAGCGGCTGCAGCGCATCCGCGAGAGACTGCGGGCTGCCCTCGAATCGGAGGACGACCAAGTCACCCAGACGGTGTAGCCGTCAGCGTCGGCACTGTTCGGTGAGTGAGTCCGACGTCCTCTTCTTGGGTGCCAACGCCCTCACCTCCCTGGTCACCCGCACCCCTTGACACCAGCAAAGCGACGCATTCGACGTAGTGGGTCATCGGGAACAGGTCGATGGGTCTGAGCGTGAGTGCGATCCTTTGCGAACGGCCGCGCCGAACAGCTCCGACTGCCCTCTGACGTGCAGAAATACCGTCTTCGGTGCAGGTGCAGGAACGGCGTTTCGAACGTTTGCGAACCAAACGGAGCCCATTCCGAGCCCTCCGGGACTACGAGCGCCGACAAGCGCAAGGAACCGCAGTCTCCCGTCGCGCTGCGATCAGGGAGTAGCCGCGACTTGGTTACAACTCCCCCGCCGTGACGAGCCGGTCGAGCGAGGACTCGGCATCCGGGACGTCGAGCATGAGCACGCGGTCGTTCCTGACGGCGGCGACCATCGCCCGCAGTCGCTGGCGGTCCTTCTTCGTGAGTTCCTCGCCACGAAAGTCGCGGGCGGTGAGCAGCCTCGCCAGGATGACGAAGTCGCGCCGGTGACGGCCGAGGCCAGGGTCTCCCGTGTTGCTGATAGCGGCCGCCTTGCCGACCAGGGCACCGACGAGGTTAGGACGGCGCACGAAGCCTCCGCGTCCAGAGACAGTCACGGCCACGGTCTCGCTGCGTCGCAGTGCCTGTGTGCCGCCGGCGGTCGGGAGGGTCGGGCTGCCGGTGACTCCGCGGCGGAGGCTGGCGCGCTCGCCGACCCCATCGGGAAGAAGTACGTCGATCGACGCATCGCCCCGAGCCCAGCGATGCTGGAGGCCCTCGGCCGAGATGCCAGCCGAGGTGAACCCGAGTTCGGTCAGAACACCTGTGAAAGTCGCCAACATCGTGGGGTCGGCACGCACGTCGATCACCGTGTCCGCGTCGTTGGTCGGGCGCACCGGGAACTGGCCCCGCTCGGCACAGTGGAGATGGACGAGTTGCCCACCAATCAGGGTCCAGCCGTCGGAGAGCCGCTCGTACAGGTCGAGAAGACCCAGCCAGGAGGCGGTCTGCTCGGGCGGCATGACCGGCAGGAAGATCACCGCTCCTCCGCCTTCCGCTCCAGCGCGAGCTCGTGCAGCAGTTCCGCCGCCCGCGCCTCCTCGCGCGGCCCGCGATGCTCGGCGAGATCGGCAGCGAGTCGGAGCCGTGAGTTCGGGAACGGATACTGCCCATCGGGAATGACATGGAGTACGACGTTGGCTTCACGGTCGGCATCGACCATGAGGTAGTCCTTCACCAGACGGTCGACATCCGACGCAGCGACATATGCCTCGACGTCGCCGGAGGCGATGCCCCTCGCGCCAAGGTCGACCAGGGCCGCCCAGCGCTCGTCAGACCTGAGATCGCCGAGGTCCGCAGGCGCTGCACGAAGCAGTCGTCGCTCAGCGCGATTGCGAAGCATCGACCGAAGCGACACAGCCAGCTCACGCACCGCCTCCTCGCCAACAGAGGGCTCACCGACAGGTTCGAGCAGGCGCTTCAGCTGCATCCGGGCGCGGGCCGACGCTGCAGACCCCCTCGCATGCAGCCGATCGCGATCCCCCTCCGATGCCGCGATCACCTCCCACGCGGACCGGGCCGACAGCGGGCGACCCGCCTTGCTCCGCTCCTGGACCCGAAGGAGCGAACGCTCGTCGACGGCCCACTGGGATCCGATCCGCTCGGCGGCCAACGAACCGTCTGCGATTCGCTGATGGACGCGGGGCACGCTGACACCCAGCCGCTCCGCGGCCTGTGCCACGCTTAGGGATCCCATGAACACAATCCTAGAAGACATTCAAGGATTGTGAAACAGGACGACCTAGAAGCCGAGGCTGTGCCCGCTGTAATACGAGACAACAGGATTTCCAGACGCCTCCGCGGCCCTCAGCAGTTTGTCGAACAGTCGGAGCCACGGCTCAAGGTCGCACATGGCCTGTTCTCTAAGTTCGACGCGCATGACTGGCGCCACATACGGCCGATTCCGCGGTGGAACCACGCCGTCGAAGAACCAGAACCGCGGCGCCCAGCCCCACGTGGGATGACCTCCCTCGCCAGGCTGGAACAACGTTCGGTACAAATCGGATCCGCCGATCCGGACCTCGCTGCGATAGTCGTCCTGGCTCACGAGCAACGTTCGGGAGCGACTCGATTCCCAGGGACGATCCCCCATCGACCTCACGACGAACTCGAAGCCCCCGAGGCCCAGTTCGGTGATTCCCTCGATCGGAAACTTGGGATAGCGGCTGTCGGCCAGCCTGGTGAACCCCACTCCGCTGGTGTAGCCGCGCGGGTCGAGTGGGCCGGAAACCCGGGCGCGGGCATCGACGAGAACGCGCGACGAGATGCCCGTCGGGGTTTCAAGCAACCGCCTTAACTCGGGGAGTGCCCTGGAGGCTTCGGCGGCCGTCGCGAACACGTCGGCGTCACCGCTCGGCCGTCGATGGAACAGCTCATCGATCGCCTCGAAGCCTTCCGACTTGAGCGTCTGCTCTACCACGGGGTGATCCCATTCCGCTCGCGTTCCATGGAAGATCTCGTCACCGATCCGCATGTAGTCGTGCTCGCAGGCGTCATGCTCGCGCCACTGGTAGAGGTTCTCGGGCGAGTCCTCGCCGGTTCGATCTGCGATGCGCTTCACGTTCCCGAAGCGGTCGTTGTCGAGGAGTTCACGAGAGACCGGGGGCTCCGTAGCTATTCCGTCGCGGAAGCACGTGCACGCCACGTACAGGTAGTGCTCGCTCATGGAAGTTCAACCTTCGTTCGGATGGGACTGAGTCTGAACAGCACCTCCGACAGTTTGGCGTGCCACTCGCGCCGGCGCCTGCCGGCGGACAGGCCCGCCCGCGCAGGGCCAGCCCAATGCGAGCCCTCGCGTCGGCGGTCGCTGACGGTCGCAAACGACCGCACAATCTGTTCTACACGCCGCTCCCCAACATAGGAACTTGTAGCCGTCCCCGCCGACAGACAGCGGATGCATCAAAGCCGTCACCCCCGGCTTGCACCTTCCCGAACCGACGCGCCAACGCCGACCCCGATTCGAACTTGAGCATGGGCTTCGATCTCGCTCGGGAGGTGCACCCGCTTCACCTCACCTCACCGAGAGCCATCCACAGGTTCTGATCATTGCTCGTTGGGTCCTCGACAGGGACAAGACGGAGCAGCCACTCGGCGCCTACCAGCTTCGCCACGTTCGGCCCCTGATCATCCAGGCGGCCTTGGACAGCTCCGGCGTTTCGGCCGACATGCGCAAGCGCATCCGCAGCGTCCTCGTGCGCGCCTTCAACATGGCAATAGTTCACGAGGCCATCAACGGCAACCTGGCCAGCGCCGTCCCATCGGTGCCGGTGCCGCGCCACAAGAAGAAGCCAGTGGCCGTGAAGGATCTCGACGCCGTCCGGGCCGCGATCCGTGAATGGGCGAACGCCGGGCGGCGCAACGGACCCAAGAGCGTCGACCTGCCCGACATCGTCGGCATGCTCATCGCCACCGGCAGGCGGATCGGCGAGTTGCTGGCTCTGAGGTGGTCCGACATCGGGCTGACCGCCCCGCCCGAACGTCGCGACGATAAGAGCTGGTTCCCGTGGCTCATGGTGAATGGCCAGATCACATCCAAGGGCAAGCGAGTCGACTACGGCAAGACGGACGCGTCGATCCGGCCGATCCCCCTGCCGGACTGGGCCGTTTCGCTCTTGCGTCGACGCAAGTTGGAGAAGCCTCGCAACGACCTCGACGCGGTCTTCATCACCCGCGCCGGGACGTGGCACTACCCCACCAACGTTCAGGGCCGCCTGCACCACATCCGCAACCTCGATGAGTACGCCGATCTCGACGCGCTCCGCGACGTCTCGCCTCACTCCTTCCGTCGGACGGTGGCGACCGAGATCGACGAGGTCTTCGACGCCGAGGCGGCGATGCACCACCTCGGCCACACCTCCAAGACCGTCACCGAGCGGCACTACATCAACCGCCGACTCGTAGTGCCCGACTACCGAGCGGCCACCGAGCGACTTGCTCCCGGCCCAGGGACGAGTGATGACCCTGCTCTCGGGCTCTGCGTGACCGGCCGACCCATCCGCTCCAAGCACCCGGCGAAACCGTGCCCGATATTTCAAAGCGAGCCCATTCCGAGCCCTAAGGACCATTTTCGGCCCTCCGTCGCATGAGGCGGATTTTCATCACCGCAGGTCAAAGCCTGTTTTCGTGAGCAAAGCGACGCATTCGACGTGGTGCGTCATCGGGAACAGGTCGAAGGCGCGCAGATCCGTGAGGACGTATCCGTGCTCGGCGAAGGTCCCGACGTCGCGGGCGAGCGCGGCCGGGTCGCAGGCGACGTAGACGACACGGCTCGGGCCGGCGGCCACGATCGACTCGACGACCGGTCGGCGCGCCCCGTCGCGGGGCGGATCGAGGACTACCAGATCGGCTGCCGGGACAGCGAAGCGGGACACGTCCGCGGCCGCCACCGAAGCCCAGGGGTACGCCGCCAGGTTGGCGCGGGCGTGGTCGGTTGCGCGGCCGACACCTTCGACGGCGACAACCCTGCCCGCCGGACCGACGACTTCGGCGAGGAACGCCGAGAAGAGTCCGACACCGGCATAGAGGTCGACCACCCCCTCCCCCGGCCGAGGCGCCGCGAAGTCGAGCACAGCGTCGACCAAGACCTGCGGGGCGCGCCGGTGCACCTGCCAGAACCCGTCGGAGTTCACCTCGAACCGGTGCGAGCCGACTACCTCTGACACGATCCCCGAGCTACTCGCGTCACGCGCGCCGGGAGCCAGCAGGAGACAATCGTCGACCGCGACGACCTCGTGGGAGCGGTGGCTGCGCAGGCCGCGCCTGCCCTGCCGGTCGTACGCCCATTGGACCCGCGTACGCCAGCGCAGCCCGTCGTCGGCCTCGTCGTCCAGGGGCACTGCCTCGACCGTGACGGCCCGTTCGACGCCGGCCAGCCGGCGCAGCTGCTCCTCGACGACCTCGCCCTTGAGCCGGCGCTGCGCGGCGAGCGACGCATGCTGGAAATCGCAACCGCCGCACGCCTCCGGACCCGCATAGCGACACGGCGCCGTCACCCGATCGGGCGAGGGCGTCAAGATCGTCGTGGCATCGCCGCGCAAGAACCGGTCCTCGCTGCCGCCCTCGGTGACGGTGACGAGCGCCCGTTCCCCCGGGAGTGCGTGCCGCACGAAGACGACCCGGGGCGGCTCACCCTGGACCAGCGGGATGCGGGCGACACAGTGGCCTCCGTGCGCGATCGCGCCGATGTCGGCCTCGAAGGTCTCGCCCACCAGCGAACGGCCCTTGGGCTGCTTCGCCCGCGGGCGTCTCACGCGATCGGGCCCCGGTCGTCGCGGTGCGCGTCCTCGTTCGCGTAGAGGCCGCTGCGGACGTCACCGGCCTTGATCGCGCGGTCCTCCCACTCCAGCCGCTTGAGCATCTGCCGCGACGAGGCGAGCTGGTAGGGCACCGAGATCACCATCACTCCAGGCGTGAAGAGCAGCCGCCCCTTGAGCCGCAGCGCGGTCTGGTTGTGCAGGATCTGCTCCCACCAGCGACCGACGACGTACTCGGGGATGTACACCGCGACGACGCCGCGCGGATTGGCGTCACGGATCTCGGTGGCGTATTGGACGATCGGGCGGATGATCTCGCGGTACGGCGAATACAGCACCTTCAGCGGCACACTGATACCGCGCCGGTCCCACTCCTCCAGCACCCGGTCGCGTCGCTCGTCGTCGACCGCGACCATCACGGCCTCGAGCACGTTGGGCCGAGCCGCCTTCGCGTACGCCAGGGCTCGCATCGTGGGCTTGTGCAGCTGGGAGACGAGCACGATCGCATGCACCCGGGTCGGCAGCACCTGGTCGGCATCGACAGCCGCCAGCTCGCGCTCGACCCGGTCGTAGTGCCGGCGGATCGTCTTCATGATCATGAAGAACACGCCCATCGCCAGGATCGCGATCCAGGCACCCTGGAGGAACTTGGTCAGCAACACCACGACGAACACCGCGGCGGTCATGCCCAGGCCGAAGGCATTGACCGCCCGCGAGCGCATCATCTTGCGCCGCACCGCCGGGTCGGTCTCGGTCCGGAGGTGCCGGTTCCAATGGCGGATCATGCCGAGTTGGCTGAGGTTGAACGACACGAACACGCCGACGATGTAGAGCTGGATCAACCGGGTCACCTCGGCATCGAACGCAACGATCAAGACGATCGCGAACAGCGCCAGGATCAAGATGCCGTTGCTGTAGGCGAGCCGATCGCCGCGGGAAGCCAGCTGACGCGGGAGATAGCCGTCTCGCGCCAGGATCGAGCCGAGCACCGGGAAGCCGTTGAAGGCGGTGTTGGCGGCCAGCACGAGAATGATGCCGGTCATCGCGATCACGAAGTAGAAGCCGGGATCGAAGTTGTCGAAGATCGCGCGAGCGATCTGAGCGATCGCCCCGTGCTGGTCGTAGCTGCTGGGCACCGGCTTCCCGTCGGGGCCGATCAGCCGGCTGAGATGGTCGGGGTCGACGAGCTTCACGCCCATCTGCCGGGCCAGCAACACGATGCTCAGCAGCATCGTGATCGCGAAGGCGCCGAGCATCAGCAGAGTGGTGGCGGCGTTGGCGCTCTTGGGTTTGCGGAAGGCAGGGACACCGTTGGAGATCGCCTCCACACCCGTCAGTGCCGCACAGCCGGAGGAGAACGCACGAGCGAGCAGGAACACCAACGCGATAGTGCTGATCGTGCCTTCGTACCCGTGCGCCTCGATCAGCGTGAACTTCGCGCTCTCGGCCTTGGGCAGCGTGCCGTCCAGATCCCGAACGATCCCGTACAGCGTCATGCCGATCACACCGGCCATGAACCCGTAAGTCGGGATGGCGAACCAGAACCCGGATTCGCGGACACCACGCAGGTTCACCGCCGCCAGCAAGATCACCAGGATCACGGCATAGAAAGCCTCGTGGCCCGAGACGAAGCCGAGCGCGGACGCGGCATTCTGGACACCGGAGGAGATCGACACCGCCACGGTGAGGACGTAGTCGACCAAGAGGGCCGACCCGACGGCGAGCCCGGCGTTGGGGCCGAGGTTGACCGTCGCCACCTCGTAGTCACCCCCGCCGCTCGGGTAGGCGTGCACGTTCTGCCGGTACGACGCCACGACCGTGAGCATGACCACGGCCACCGCAACCGCGATCTTCCACGAGAACGCATAGGCCGAGGCGCCGGCCAGCGACAGCACGATGAAGATCTCGTCGGGCGCGTAAGCCACCGACGACAGCGCGTCGCTGGCGAAGACCGGAAGCGCGATGCGTTTGGGGAGCAGCGTCTCGCCGAGCTGCTCGTTGCGAAGCTTGCGGCCCAGAATGATGCGCTTCGATATGTCGCCGACACTCACGTGACGAAACGTTAGACCACGACCGGCCGAGTCAGGGCCCGTGTAGCGTTTGTGCCGTGCATGTTGTGATCATGGGATGCGGCCGCGTCGGCAGTACGCTCGCCCGCAGTCTTGAGGACCGGCAACACTCGGTCGCCGTCATCGACTCCAGCCCGGACTCGTTCCGCCGGCTCGGCCCGGGCTTCAACGGCACCAAGGTCACCGGGGTCGGCTTCGAGCAGGACGTACTCGAACGGGCCGGCATCGAGAAGGCCGACGCGTTCTGCGCGGTCTCCAGCGGCGACAACTCCAACATCATCGCGGCCCGCGTGGCTCGGGAGACCTTCGGCGTGCAGAACGTCGTCGCCCGCATCTACGACCCCGGCCGCGCCGAGGTCTACCAGCGGCTGGGCATCCCCACCGTCGCCACCGTCAAGTGGACCTCCGACCAAGTGCTGCGACGGATCCTCCCGGCGGGGGCCGAGCCGATCTTCCGGGACCCGTCCGGCACGATCCGGCTCGACATCGTGCCGGTATCCGAAACCTGGGTCGGTCAGCGCACGATCGTGTTCCAGGAGCAGACCGGCTGCCGGATCGCCTGGATCGCCCGCTTGGGCGAGGGCATGCTGGCCACCAGGGACTCGGTGATCCAGGAGGGCGACGTGCTCCACCTGGTGATGCGCGAGGACACCGCCGAGAAGGTGTACCAGGCCTACCAGCGCGGACCCGAGGACTGATGCCGACATGCGTGTAGCCATCGCCGGAGCCGGTGCGGTCGGTCGGTCGATCGCCAGCGAGTTGATCGAGAACGGCCACCAAGTGCTCTTGATCGACAAGGATCCCGGCTCGATCCGCCCCGAGCGCGTCCCCGAGGCCGAGTGGCTGCTGGCCGACTCCTGCGAGCTGTCCTCGCTGGAGGAGGCCGGCCTGGAGACCTGCGACGTCGTGATCGCCGCGACCGGCGACGACAAGGCCAACCTGGTCACCTCGCTGCTCGCGAAGACCGAGTTCTCCGTGCCCCGGACCGTGGGCCGGGTCAACCAGCCCAACAACGAGTGGCTGTTCACCGAGGCGTGGGGAGTCGACGTCAACGTCTCGACGCCGCGCATCATGAGCGCACTGGTCGAGGAGGCCGTCGCGATCGGCGACGTGGTGCGGTTGTTCACCTTCCGGCAGGGCAACGCCAACCTCGTCGAGATGACCCTTCCCGAGAGCTCGCCGTTCGTCGGCAAGCCGGTCGGGCTAATCCCGTTCCCGGAGAACTGCGCACTGGTCACGATCCTGCGCGACGGCCAGGTCTACGTACCCGGCCCCGAGCAGCCGATCGAGATCGGCGACGAGCTGATGTTCGTCTGCGCCCCGGAGTCCGAGCAGGAACTCGAGTCGCTGCTCTCGCCCGACACCCACCCGGCCTAACCGCTGGTCGAGTGCGCCGACGAAGGAGGCGCGTATCGAGACCACCGCTCGCCCACGCGGGATCTCGATACACCGCCGCTCGTACCTCACGGCGGCACTCGATCACCGCTTGCCGGACCGCCCGCGCCCGGAGACCAGCCAGACCATCAGGGCCAACGCGGCCAGTTGCAGCGGCCAGCCCATCACGATCTTGGCGAGGCCGAGCGCCGCGATCTGGCCGGAGGCATCGTCGGCGGACTTGCCCGACAGGTAGATCGGCAGTTGCACCACCACCCGGAGCAGGCATGGCGCAAGCAGGCACCAGGTGAGCTTGCCGCACAGCTTGACGACGCGCCGGTCGCGATGCCACTCGGTGGGGTCGCCGGCGACACTGCCGACCAGGAACCCGATCAAGGGCCAGCCGACCAGGATCGAGGCGAGCATCAGCACCGCGTACCCGGCGTTGTAGAGCAGACCAGGCAGGAAGTACGCCAGGGTCTGGTCGTCCGCGGAGCCGCCGCCCCGCGCGGACAGGTAGACGAAGAAGCAGGCGATACCGATGCCGACCAGGGCGTTGACCGCGAACTGCACCTGCGACCGCTGCACGACGCGCACGACCAGGAACACGAGCGCTGCCGCGACGGAGAGGCCGATCGCCCACGGGACATGCCGAGTCGTCAGATACGTGACGGTGAACAGCACCGTGGGGATCGCGGCCTCGGCGATGCCGCGCCGCCCGCCGAGGGCGGTGGCGAGCTGCCGGCGTACGACCGCCTCCACCGTCTCGGTGCCGACGTGGTCAGGGGCCACCCGTCAGTACCTCAGCTCGTACCGCGGGTTGAAGATCACCCGCACACCGTCCTGGACCCCGATCCGGCCCTCGAGCCGGATCGCGCGTCCGGGCTGGATGCCGGCGATGCGGCGCCGCCCCAGCCAGATGACGGTGATCGTGCCGGTGCCGTCGTAGAGCTCGGCCTCCAGCGCGGGAACGCCCCCACGCGGTCGCAGCGTGACCGTCCGCAGGGTCCCCTGGATCTCGACCCGAGCTCGGTCGGGTGCCTCGTCGACGGGGCAGCAGCCGGCGGCGGCGCTGGTGTCGCGGAGCTCGCGAGCATCCTTCGTCTCGCTGCTGGCCCAGCGGTTGACCCGCGCGCGCAGCTTCTCGGTGACCTGGGACATGGGACCAGCGTACGTGTCGCGGGATCTCGATACCCGGCCGCTCGTCCCTCACGGCCGGCACTCGATCAACGACAGGGCGGTCGAGTCCGCCGACAGGCTGGTCGAGTGCGCCGACGCAGGAGGCGCGTATCGAGACCACCGCCGCCCACGCGGCGGCACTCGATCAGCTCGGGCTACGTGCGCTGGGCGCCCTGGGGCAGAGCCAGGGGCAGGAACTCACCCGGCGCCATCGCCTCACTGCCGCGGGACACGATCACCTCTCGGACGGCTTGCTCGATCAGCGAGTCGGGGTCGGGGTTGGTGGCCGCGGTGCCGTAGAACGCGACCCGGAGCAGCCAGCGTGGTCCGGTGATGCCGGCGATGCGCGAGTCCTGGGTGACCGTCTGGCCGCTCTCGTCCCTCCCGGTCACCCGCACCAGGAGCTCGCTACCCCACGGGCCGTCGGTCTCGGTCGCGGTGCCGCCTTGCTGGGCGGCGTCGGCCGCGATCGAGCGGCGTACGTCGTCCCAGATGCTGCCGTTGCGCGGGGAGGCGAAGGCCCGCAACTCGGCCGCGGAGTCCTCGGTCACCAGCAGTGCCGCTGCCACGGCACCGGACGCCTCGTCGACCTGGAGGCGCAGCTCGAGGCCGGGACGGCCGGTGACGATCAGCGACCCGAGATTCACCTTGGACTCGTCGAACTCGTCGAACTCGACCTCGGCGAGGTCGTACGGGCCCTCGGTCAGCGCAGCGTCGACAACTTCCTCGACGACGGCCTCCGCATCGGCCTCGAGGTCGAGCTCCTCGACCTTCTTGCGTCCGAACCGCATCCCTACTCCTTGCTGCTCGTGAAGCCTCCGGTCGAACCGTAGCCGCCGGATCCGCGCACCGACGCGGGCAGGTCGTCGACCTCGGCGAAGCTCGCCGTCTCCACGCGCTGGAACACCAGCTGCGCGATCCGGTCGCCCCGGGCCAGCTCGACCGGCTGGTGCGCGTCGAGGTTGATCAACAGCACCTTGATCTCGCCACGGTATCCCGCGTCGACGGTGCCGGGCGTGTTCACGATGGAGACTCCGAATCGTGCCGCCAGCCCCGACCGGGGGTGCACGAGGGCAACGAAGCCGGGCGGGAACGCCAGGCTGATCCCGGTCGGCACCAGCGCCCGCTCCCCCGGCTCGAGCCGCAGGTCGACCGTCGTCACCAGGTCGGCGCCCGCGTCGCCCGGGTACGCGTACGCCGGCAGCGGGACGCCGGGGTCGAGTCGCTTGATCAGCACGGTCAGCTCCGGTCGCTCCACGCCCTGCACCCTATCGACCCCGCACCGTAACGACCCTGCACCCTCACGATGGGGCCGCTCACCCGGATGGAAGGATCGGACCTCGTGGACCAGCGCCCCCTCTACTACGAGCGCCTCTCGGTGCCGTTGCGGTGGTGGGCGCTCGCGACGATGTTCCTCGCCTCGGTGCTGCTGGCTTTCCTGGTGGCAACCCCGGCAGCCGTGGCGTTCGGAACGACCGGCGCGCTGACGCTCCTGGTCGGCACGGTCTTCCTCTCCTACGGGGCGGCCCAGGTCGAGGTGCGCGAGGGTCACTTCTGGGCAGGCGGCGCCCACATCCCGGTCGCTTTCCTGCACGATCCACAGCCATTGGACACCGCGGAGGCGCGCCGCGCGCTCGGCGTGGAGGCCGATGCCCGGGCGTTCCTGCTCGTACGCCCGTATCTCAAGCGGGCGGTCCGGGTGCGGGTCGTCGATCCCGCCGATCCGACGCCGTACTGGCTGGTGAACACTCGGCATCCGCGGCGGCTGGCCGCCGCCCTCGCGACCGCGATCGAGGCCGCGCACTAGGGTGGTGCCAACCGGAGAGTCAGGAGAGCCGATGGCCAGCAGCAAGGTGTCCAACGCGGTGACGCTCGTGGCGGCGCTGGGTGCGACCGCAGCGGCCAAGCGGGTCGCCGACGCGACCTGGAAGCTCGGCGCGGGCAAGAAGCCGCCGACCGACCCGACCGATCCCGAGACCGCGGCGCGGGAGGCGATGCTGTGGGCGGTGCTCAGCGGAGCCCTCGTCGGCGTCGTCCGCACCTGGGTGAACCGGCGGCTCGCCAAGACCCAGCGCGAGCGGCGGGCCTTGGCCGAGGGGGTCACTCAGAAGTAGCGGGTCAGACGCAGTCCTTGCAGATCTGCCGCTTGGCGTCGGCCAACTGGCTGCGGTGCCGGACCAGGAAGCAGCTCATACAGGTGAACTCGTCGTCTTGTTCGGGCACGACCTCGACCTCGAGGGCGACGTCGGAGAGGTCGGCGCCAGGCAACTCGAAGGACTCGGCCGCCTCGGCTTCGTCCTCGTCGACCTTGCCGGAGTTCTTGTCGTGCCGGCGCGCCTTGAGCTCCTCGATGCTCTCTTCGCCGGCGTCCTCGTCTGTCTTGCGTGGTGCGTCGTAATCGGTAGCCATTCCAACTCTCCTCTGCCCGAGACCCCATACCCCGTCGGGGTGTCCTCCCGTCCGGATGCGCCCGCGCCACAACGGTGCGAAGTGTGACCTTATTCCCCTGCCCCAAACTCGAGGAACCCGGCCCCTCGTACCACGGCGAGGAACTCGTCGAAGCCTGCTTCGGGGGCACAGACTACGGTGTCGTGCCCGGAGGTTCCCCGGTGGAGTTCCAGCCGTGCGCCGGCCTCCGTGGCGATCAGCCCACCGGCGGAGTAGTCCCACGGCGCCGGACCCTCCTCGACGTACCCGTCGAGGCTTCCTGCGGCGACCGCACACAGGTCGAGCGCGCACGATCCCATCCGGCGGATGTCGCGTACGTGAGTGAGCAGCCGGGCGACCGCCTCGCCTTGGCGGACCCGGACGTCGTGGACGTACCAGAACCCGGTCGCGATCAGCCGCTGCGGCATCGGCGGGGCCGGCCGCACGGCGATCGGCCGGCCGTCCAGGGTCGCGCCTTCGCCCAAGGCGGCCGAGTAGGTCTCGCCGGTGGCCGCGTTGACGACGGCACCCGCCACGACCTGGTCGTCCCCTGCCCGATTCCTCCGGCGGGCCGCGATCGAGACGGCGTACTGCGGGATGCCGTAGAGGAAGTTCACCGTGCCGTCGATCGGGTCGACGATCCAGGTGACGTCGGTGTCGCCGAAGGTCTGGCCACCCTCTTCGCCGAGGATCGCGTCACCCGGGCGCAGCTCGGCCAGCCGAGCGCGTACCAGGTCCTCGGTCTCTCGGTCCGTGGCGGTCACGATGTCGATCTCGCTGCTCTTGGTCGCCACCACCTCGACGCCTTGGGCACGCCGCGTTCGGGCCAGCTCCGCGGCCTCACGGGCGATGCGTACCGCGACGGACCGCAGCTCGCTCATTCAGTCCCACCGCACAGGGCCGGCAGTGGCTGCCGCGGGTTGGCACAGCAGCCACGCGGGCACACGTCCCAGGACGGCGTCCGCACGCCGATCGAAGCCCGCTCGACCGACTCGCCCCGCTCGACCCGGGCGCGCTCGATCAGGAGATCGCGGACGACGGCGACGAAGCGGGGGTCGATACCGGCGGTCGCGGCCCGCACGAACTCGATGCCCGCCTCCTTGGCGGCGGTGGCTGCCTCGACGTCGAGGTCGTAGATGACCTCCATGTGGTCGGACACGAAGCCGATCGGCACCGCGACCACGGCCCGCTTGCCCGTTTGAGCCAGCTCGCCGATCCGGTCGCAGACGTCCGGTTCCAGCCAAGCCTGGGTGGGCGGCCCCGAACGCGAGCAGTAGACCAGCTCGTACGGGACTCGATGGCCGGTCTCGTGCCGCACCCGCTCGGCGATCACCTCGGCGACCGACTCGTGCTGGGCAACGTAGGCCCCCCCTCCGACACGGCCGCCGACGTCACTGCGCCTGCCCGAGGCGAGATTCATCTCGACCGGCACCGAGTGGGTGACGAACAGCAGTTGCACCGCCTGTCGGGCCTGGTCGGGAAGCTCGGCCAGCGCAGCCAAGGTGGAGTCGACCATCGGCTCGATGAATCCCGGGTGGTTGAAGTAGTGGCGCAGCTTGTCGATGCGCGGCACACCCCTGCCTTCGGCCGCGACCTCGGCGGTGGCGGCCGCGAGGTTCTCGCGGTACTGCCGGCATCCGGAGTAGGACGCGTACGCCGAGGTGGCGAAGCAGGCGACGCGCCGGACGCCGTCGTCACGTAGCTGCCGCAACGTGTCGGCGAGGTAGGGGTGCCAGTTGCGGTTCCCCCAATAGGCCGGCAGGTCGATGCCGTGTCCCGCGAGGTCCTCACGCAGGGCTGCGAGAAACGCCCGGTTCTGGTCGTTGATCGGGCTGCGGCCGCCGAACTCGTAGTAGTGCTTGCCGACTTCTTCGAGTCGCTCCCGTGGGATGCCGCGGCCGCGCGTGACGTTCTCCAGGAACGGGACCACGTCGTCGGGACCCTCCGGGCCGCCGAACGACAGCAGCAGGATCGCGTCGTACGGAGCGGGGTCGAACACGCGCTCGCCAGACATACGCACCAGCATAGAAACCGGTGTGAGACCCGGACCCGGGGCCACCTAGAATCCTTCGGTGCTCGCGACCTATCGCCGCGCTCTCGGGATCCCCGGAGCCCTCCGCTTCTCCATGGCTGGGCTCGTGGCACGCCTGCCGATCTCGATGCTCGGTCTCGGCGTGGTCATCCTGATCTCCAGCAAGGCCGATGCCTACGCGCTGGCCGGCGCGGTGAGCGCGACACTGGTGATCGCGGAGGCCTGCTGCGCGATCCTGCAGGCGCGACTGCTCGACAGGGTCGGTCAGGCGCGCGTGCTGGTGCCGATGGTGGCGTGCTCCATGGCGGCTCTGGTGATGCTGCTGGTCGCGGTGAGACTGGACTGGCCGCACGTCACGCTCTTCGTGTTCGCGGCGGTCTGCGGCGCGACCTTCCCGATGGTCGGTGGCGCGGTACGCACCCGATGGGCCCACGTCACCGCGGGCGACAAGCCGACACTGCAGACGGCGTACTCCTTCGAAGCCGTGCTCGACGAGGTGGCGTTCGTGGTCGGCCCCACCTTGGTCGCACTGCTGGCGACCTTGCAGGCGTACGCCGGGCTCGCCGTGGCGGTGGTCAGCGCGACCGCGGGCACCCTGTGGTTCGCCGCCCAACGCACCACCGAGCCACCGGCGTACCGGCCGGACCCGACCGGTACGAAGCCGCCGATCGACTGGCGCATGCTCGGCCCCCTGGCGGTGATCGGCCTGTTCTACGGTGCTCTGTTCGGGGCGGCCGAAGTCATCGCGGTCGCGTTCTGCGACGAGCACGGCCACAAGTCCTGGGCAGGCGTCCTGCTGGCCTGCTGGTCGCTGGGCAGCCTCCTGTCCGGAATCGTGTTCGGTGTGCTCGATCTGCGGATGTCCCACGCCGCCCGGGTCCGGTGGGCGCTGACGTTGCTCGGCCTGTGCATGCTGCCCTTGCCTTTCCTGCACTCGCTGCCGCTGGTGGGCCTGACCTCGTTCGTCGCCGGCTGGACGATCTCGCCGGGCATGATCTCGGCCGTGTCCTGGATCGAGCAGTCCGTCCCGCATTCGCGGCTGACCGAGGGCATGGCGATCTTCACCACCGCGCTGGCCGCCGGTGTCGCCCCGGGTGCCGCAATCTCCGGCCTCGTCATCGACCACTGGGGCACGAACACCGCCTACTGGGTCCCGATCGCCGCGGGCTTCCTCGGTGCCGGCTTCGCCTTCATCGCCAACGCCAGCCGGCCGACACAGGACCACGAGTAGGGCGATCTCGCGCGTGTGATCCCCGGGGCTACCCACCGGCTGGGCTAGGCTCGCTTCACGGACTACTTGGAGAGAGCACGTGACGGAGCACGACCCCAGTGAACTGACCTTCACCGGCCTCAGCGACGACAAGAGCACGGTGCTGCTGACCGACGAGTCCGGAGCGACCTACACCGTGGCCGTCACACCCGCCCTGCGTGCCGCGCTCCCCCGTACCCCTGCTCCGTCCGGTCGTACCCCCACGAAGGTGGAGACTCCTATGGAACCGATGGCCAGTACCCTGCGCCCGCGTGACATCCAGAGCCGGATCCGTGCCGGGGAGAGTCCCGAGGCCGTGGCCGCAGCCGCACAGACCACCGTCGAGAAGATCATGGGCTTCGCGATGCCGGTGCTCGCCGAGCGTGCCCATGTCGCGCAACGCGCCCAACGGGCGTCGCTGCGGCGATCGGCCAGCCCGCACGTGCATCCCCAGACGCATCTCGGCGACGCGGTGAGCGCGGTGCTCCGCTCCCGCAACATCGACCCCGAATCGGTGGAGTGGGACGCCTGGCGACGCGACGACGGCCGCTGGACCCTGACGGCGTCCTACGGAGCCGGGCAAAGCCGGACCGAAGCGAGCTTCCTCTACGACGCAGCTGGTCGTT
>JASGGG010000037.1:0-26918 GCA_047605165.1 Nocardioidaceae bacterium | reverse complement strand
GAACGTGCAGGTCACGCCGTACTCGTTCTCGATCCCGAAGATCCGGCGGTCCATGCCGTCAGCCTATGCCTGTTCTCCGAGGACCTCGTTGAGCACGCTCGCCCGGAGCCGCTTGAACTTGCGGATCTGGGTGCGGCTGCGGTCGAGCACGGCAACCTCCAGGTCGCTGGCGGGGATCGCCCGCGGCTGCTCCCCGTTCGATCCCAGGGCGGAGACCGCGAACCGCACCGCTTCGTCGAGGTGGAGATCGTCGGTGTAATGCTCCTTGATGTGGTCGGCGACCTGCTCGGTGTTACCGCCGATGACCACGTACCCGTGCTCGTCGTAGACCTGGCCGTCGTAGGTCAGCCGGTAGATCTGGTCGTCGGCGCGGGCATCCCCGATCTCGGCGACGATGATCTCGACCTCGTAGGGCTTCTCACCGCCGCTGGAGAAGATCGTGCCCAGGGTCTGCGCGTAGGCGTTGGCCAGGCCGCGCCCGGTGACGTCCCTGCGGTCGTACGCGTAGCCGCGCATGTCCGCGAGGCGTACGCCGGCGATGCGGAGGTTCTCGAACTCGTTGTAGCGGCCGACCGCGGCAAACGCGATCCGGTCGTAGATCTCGCTGACCTTGTGCAGCGCCTGCGACGGGTTCTCGGAGACGAACAGGATGCCGTCGTCGTACTGGACGACGGCCACCGAGCGGCCGCGGGCGATGCCCTTGCGCGCGAAGTCGGCCCGGTCCTTCATCAACTGCTCGGGTGAGACGTAGAACGGCATGGTCATGACTGGGGGTTCCCTCTCAGGTCAGCGGCGCGGCCGGGCCGTCGGGGCGCTGCAGCCGGGCGCCGATCACCCGGTCGGCGATCTCCGCGACCTCGTCGTCGGCCATCCGGTGGTAGCCGTCGGCGGTGATGACCGCGACGACCGGGAAGATCCGTCGGCTCACGTCGGGCCCTCCCGTCGCCGAGTCGTCGTCGGCCGCGTCGTACAGCGCTTGCACGACCGCGGTCACGCACTCCTGCGCCGTGAACCCGTCGCGATAGAGCTTCTTCAGCGATCCGCGGGCGAACAGCGAGCCGGATCCGACGGAATGGAACGCCGTCTCCTCGTAGCGGCCGCCGGTGACGTCGTAGGAGAAGATCCGCCCGATGCTCGCGTCGGTGTCGAAGCCCGCGAACAGGGGCACGACCGCCAGCCCCTGCATCGCCATCGCGAGGTTGTTGCGGATCAGCGCCGCCAGCCGGTTGGCCTTGCCGTCGACCGAGAGCGTGACGCCCTCGATCTTCTCGTAGTGCTCCAGCTCGGTCTGGAAGAGCCGGACCAGCTCGACCGCGAGACCCGCGGTGCCGGCGATACCGACCGCGGAGTATTCGTCGGCCGGGAACACCTTCTGGATGTCGCGTTGGGCGATGATGTTGCCCATCGTGGCGCGCCGGTCGCCGGCCATCACCACGCCGCCGTCGAACGTCGCCGCCACGATGGTCGTCGCGTGCGGGGCAAGGTCTCCCGCGGACCTGTCGGCGGCGAGCTTGCGGGCAGACGGCAACAGCTCGGGGGCTTGGGCGGAGAGGAAGTCGGCGAACGAGCCGGATCCCGGCGCCAGATAGGCGGCGGACAGGCGAGCCTGGTTCATTCGGGGTCCCTGCGGGAACCGGAGCGGAGCGAGGATTCCCGTGGGGTGATCATTCTCCGCCCTTCTGGATGAACGACTTCACGAAGTCCTCGGCGTTGCTTTCGAGCACCTCGTCGATCTCGTCGAGGATCGCGTCGATGTCCTCGTCGAGCTGCTCCTTGCGCTCGCCGACGTCGGTCTGGTCGGTTGCCTCGACCTGCTCGTCGGCCTCGCCGGACTTCTTAGGCTGCTTCTGCTCCTGTGCCATGCCTCAAACCTACAGGTTGGAGCGCGCAGGGGCCGGACGTTGGTCGAGTAGCGCCGAGGTACGAGGCGCGGTGGCTGGTCGAGTGCGCCGAGGTACGAGGCGCGTATCGAGACCACCCGCCGGTCAGGCGATCTCGATACACCGCTGCTCGTTCCTCGCCGCGGCACTCGATCAACGCCACGGTCAGCTTCGGGTGAGTGCCCGGAAGAGCTCCTCGGCGGTCTCGTTGTCGTCGAGGAGGGCACCCACGTGAGCTTGGGTGCCGCGGAGCGGGTCGATGGTGGGGACGCGCTGGAGGGACTCGTGGCCGGGGATGTCGAAGATCACCGAGTCCCAGGAGGCGGCGGCGATCTGGTCGGCGTACTTCTCCAGGCAACGGCCGCGGAAGTACGCCCGGGTGTCGGTCGGCGGGACGTGGGCGGCGTCGTGGATCTGATCGTCGGTGAGCAGCCGCTGCATCTTCCCGAGCTTGACCAGCCGGTGGTAGAGGCCCTTGTCGGGCCGGATGTCGGCGTACTGCAGGTCGATCAGGTGCAGCTTGGCGTCGCTCCACTCGAGGCCGTCGCGATCGCGGTACTGCTCGAGCAGTTTCAGCTTGGCGACCCAGTCCAGCTCGGTGGCCAGCGACATCGGGTCGGCCTCGAGCCGGGTCAGCACCGACTCCCAGCGCACCAGCAGGTCGGTGGTCTGGTCGTCGGCGTCGCTGCCCAGCCGGTCCTCGACGTACTTCTTGGCCAGGTCGAGGTATTCCAGCTGCAACTGCACCCCGGTCAGCTCGCGGCCGTCGGCCAGCCGGATCCGGTGCCGCAAGGTGGGATCGTGACTGACCGCACGCAACGCCCGGACCGGCTGTTCGACCGACAGATCGGTCTCGATGAAGCCGTCCTCGATCATCGCGAGCACCAGCGACGTGGTGCCGATCTTGAGATAGGTGGAGGTCTCCGACAGGTTGGCGTCCCCGATGATCACGTGCAGCCGGCGGTACTTCTCCGGGTCGGCGTGCGGCTCGTCGCGGGTGTTGATGATCGGCCGCTTCAGGGTGGTCTCCAGGCCGACCTCGACTTCGAAGTAGTCGGCCCGCTGACTGATCTGGAAGCCGTGGTCGCGCCCGTCCTGGCCGATCCCGACCCGCCCGGCCCCGGCGTACACCTGCCGGGACACGAAGAACGGCGTCAGGTTCCGGACGATGTCGGTGAACGCGGTGGCTCTGCTCATCAGGTAGTTCTCGTGGGCGCCGTAAGAGGCGCCCTTGTTGTCGGTGTTGTTCTTGTAGAGCAGGATCGGGGCCGCGCCCGGCACGGCGGCGGCGAACCGGCAGGCGTCGAGCATCACCTCCTCGCCGGCCTTGTCGTAGCGCACTGCGTCGAGTGGGTTGGTGACCTCGGGCGTGGAGTACTCCGGGTGCGCGTGGTCGACGTAGAGCCGGGCACCGTTGGTGAGGATCACATTGGCCAAGCCGAGATCCTCGTCGGTCAGCTGGCTGGCGTCGGCGACCTCGCGGGACATGTCGAAGCCGCGGGCGTCGCGCAGCGGGGACTCCTCCTCGAAGTCCCAGCGGGCCCGCCGGGCGCGCAGCGTGGAGCTGGCGTACGCGTTGACGATCTGGGAGGAGGCGACCATCGGGTTCGCGGCGGGTTGGCCCTGCACCGAGATGCCGAACTCGGTCTCGGTTCCGATCACCCGCCTGACGCTCACGCGTTGAGCCTACGCTGGACGCGTGCAGGATGAGGACGTCTGGCTGATCGACGAGCAGGGCGAGTTGTCCGGGAGCGCGCCCCGGTCCGAGGTGCGCCGGCGCAACCTGCACCATGCCGCAACCGCGGTGCTGGTACGCAACAGCGAAGGCCTGATCTACCTGCACCAGCGTTCTCCCGACAAGGACTGGGCACCTTCCTACTTCGACGCCGCGGCCGGGGGCATCCTGCGCTACGGCGAGGATCCGGCCGGGTCGGCGGCGCGGGAGGTGGCCGAGGAGCTCGGCTTCACCCCGGTCTCGCTGACGCCGCTGGGTCGTTCGGTGTACGCCGACGACCAGACCCGGGTCGTCGAGTTCGTCTACGAGACCGTCTGGGACGGGCCGATCACCTTCGCCGACCAGGAGGTCGTCTGGGGCTCGTGGGTGCCGCTGGACGGCCTGGCTCGGCTGCTGGCCGACCCGACCTGGCCGTTCGTCCCCGACACCCGGCACCTACTGGAGTCGCTCGACTACCTGTCTCACTAGTCCGTATTACGTTTCGTGGTACGGTCGGGACGTGGCGACCTTGAACGTACGAACCGACGAAGTGCTGGAGACTGCGCTGCGCGAGCTCGCGCAGAAGTTCGGCAGCCGCTCGGACGCGGTGCGCTATGCCGTCCTGCACACTTACAAGGAGACTCTTCTGGAACAGGCGCGGGAGGACGCCGACCGGCTTGCCGCAGACACCGACGACCAGGCCGAGGTGCTGGCGATCCAGCGCTTCATGGGCGTCGCAGAGTGATCTTCCGCGGTGCGATCTACGCGATCAAGTCGCTGCCCGGAGCACGCGGGCGAGAGCAGCAAGGCTCCCGGTTGGCCGTGGTCATCCAGTCCGATCGTTTCGCGACCAGCACCGTCACCGTCGCGATGACGTCGACCAACGCGGGAGCGGCGATCTACCGACCCGAGATCGAAGTGGACGGCGTCAGGACGCGCGTGCTCACCGATCAGGTCTTCTCCGTCGATCCGGTACGCCTCGGTGAGTTCCGGGGCACGCTCGACAGCCGCGAACTCGCCACGCTCGACCGCGCGCTGCTGCTGAAGTTCGGCCTGATCTGAGTTGCCCTTACAGGTACTGGCCCGTGTTCGAGACGGTGTCGATGGAGCGGCCGGGCTCGGTGCCTTGCTTGCCGGTGATGAGCGTCCGGATGAACACGATCCGCTCGCCCTTCTTGCCGGAGATGCGGGCCCAGTCGTCGGGGTTGGTGGTGTTGGGCAGATCCTCGTTCTCCTTGAACTCGTCCACGCAGGCCTGCAGCAGGTGGGTGACCCGCAGGCCCTTCTGGTCGTTGTCCAAGAAGTCCTTGATCGCCATCTTCTTCGCCCGGTCGACGATGTTCTGGATCATCGCTCCGGAGTTGAAGTCCTTGAAGTACATGACTTCCTTGTCACCGTTGGCGTAGGTCACCTCGAGGAAGCGGTTCTCCTCGCGCTCGGTGTACATCCGCTCCACGGTGGCCCGGATCATGCCCTCCACACAGGCCTGCTGGTCGCCGCCGAACTCGGCGACGTCGTCGGGGTGTAGCGGCAGGTCGGCCACGAGGTACTTGCTGAAGATGTCGCGAGCCGACTCGGCGTCGGGACGCTCGATCTTGATCTTCACGTCGAGGCGACCGGGCCGCAGGATCGCCGGGTCGATCATGTCCTCGCGGTTGGATGCGCCGATGACCAGCACGTTCTCCAGCGTCTCGACACCGTCGATCTCGCTGAGCAGCTGCGGGACGATGGTGTTCTCGACGTCGGAGGAGACGCCCGACCCGCGGGTGCGGAACAGCGAGTCCATCTCGTCGAAGAACACGATGACCGGCGTACCCTCACTCGCCTTCTCCCGGGCGCGCTGGAAGACCAGCCGGATGTGCCGCTCGGTCTCGCCGACGTACTTGTTCAGCAGCTCGGGGCCTTTGATGTTGAGGAAGTACGCCTTCCCCGACTCTCCGGTCCGGTCCGCGACCTTCTTGGCCAGCGAGTTCGCGACCGCCTTGGCGATCAGCGTCTTGCCGCAGCCGGGCGGGCCGTAGAGGAGTACGCCCTTGGGTGGCTTGAGCTGGTGCTCGAGGAACAGGTCCGGGTGCAGATAAGGCAGCTCGACCGCGTCGCGGATCGCCTCGATCTGGCCCTTGAGCCCGCCGATCTGCTGGTAGTCGATGTCGGGCACCTCTTCGAGGACGAGCTCCTCGACCTCGGACTTGGGCACCTTCTCGTACACGTAACCCGACCGCGAGTCGAGCAGCAGCGAGTCGCCGGCGCGGAGCTTGAGCTCGTGCAGCGGCTCGGCGATGCGCACCACCCGCTCCTCGTCGGCGTTGGCGATCACCAGCACCCGCTGGCCGTCGGGGAGGATCTCCTTGAGCATCACGACCTCGCCGACCTGCTCGAACTCGAGTGCGGCGACGACGTTGAGGGCCTCGTTGAGCATGACCTCCTGACCCTTCTGCAGGGAGTCGAGATCGACCGAGGGCGAGACGTTGACCCGCAGCTTGCGGCCGCCGGTGAACACGTCGATGGAGTCGTCGTCGTTGCGGGCCAGGAAGGTGCCGAAGCCCGCGGGCGGCTGAGCCAGCCGGTCGACCTCCTCCTTCAGCGTCACGATCTGGTCGCGGGCCTCACGCAGGGTCTGGGCGAGCCGCTCGTTCTGGGCCGTGACCGCCGCGAGAGAGCGCTGGGCGTCGGCCAAGCGCGCGTCGACCCGAGCCTCGAACTCCGATGTCATGCTTCTCACCTCCGACACCAACCTACCCACAGACGCGACCCGATCGGTGCTGAATTGCCCTGTGGTGTTCAACATGTGACCTTTACTGGGCTGGCCGGGGACCCTGGTAGTCGTCCCCGTAGGCACCCGGTGCCGGGCGGCGCTTCTTCCGCGGCGCGGTCTCCCCCGGTGCCATCCGGCGGGCGGTGACCAGGAAGCCGGTGTGTCCGATCATCTTGTGTCCCGGGCGTACGGCCAAGCCCTCGACGTGCCAGTCGCGGACGAGCGTCTCCCACGGCTGCGGCTCGGTGAAGCCGCCGTGCTCGCGCAAGGTCTCGACGGTCCGGCCGAGCTGGGTCGTGGTGGCGACGTACGCACACAGGATCCCGCCCGGCGCGAGTGCTCCGGCAGCCGCCGTGACGCACTCCCAGGGGGCGAGCATGTCGAGCACGACCCGGTCGATACTGCCGCTCGCGTGCTGCTGGGGCAGCGCCTCTGTGAGGTCCCCGATCGTCAAGGTCCAGGCCGGGTGCCGGCCGGAGAAGAACTGGTCCACGTTCTGCCGCGCCACGTCGGCGAACTCCTCGCGCCGCTCGTAGGAGAACACATGTCCCGGGGGGCCGACCGCACGCAGCAGCGAGCAGGTCAGCGCGCCCGATCCGACGCCCGCCTCGACGACCCGGGCGCCCGGGAAGATGTCGGCCATCGCCACGATCTGGGCGGCGTCCTTCGGGTAGACCACGGCCGCGCCGCGCGGCATCGACACCACGAACTCGCTGAGCAATGGCCGGAAGACGAGATAGTCGGCTCCCGCGGACGAGGTGACCGTGAAGCCCTCGTCTCGCCCGATCAAAGCGTCGTGCTCGATATGGCCGCGGTTGCTGAAGAACCGCTTGCCGGCCGTGAGACAGAAGTTGTGCCGCCGCCCCTTGGAATCGGTGAGCCGGACCCACTCCCCCGGCGCCAGCGGGCCACGGTGGACGCCGGACCAGGCGTCAGGACTGGCATCTGGGCTGGCATCGCGGGTCTCGGGCATGCGCCGAAGTCTAAGCAGCGGCTTGGTGGTCTGTAAGAGAAGTCCCCGACTTCGGCGCCTCGCCTCCGGACGGCGTCTCGATACGGCCCTCGGCTAGCGCCTCGGACCACTCGACGACCGAAAGCGGCTCGATACACGCCTCGCAAGCTCGGCGCACTCGACCAACCTCCGCTGATCGAGTACCGACCGTGAGGAACGAGCGGCCGGTGTATCGAGATCACTGCTGCGCCGAGAACGCACGGTCGACATCGCTGGTCGCGAGCAGGCCGTACACCCGTCCATCGGGCTCGACCAGCAGGTACTCGGTTGCCGGGAGCTGCTGCATGGCCCGGATCAGCGGCTCTCCGGAGAGGTCGGCGGGGATCACCAGGCCTGGCTCGAGGGTGCGCGCGAGCATGCTCACGGTCGTCCAGGGGCGACGCTCGTCGGGCACCAGGTTGAGGGCGGACTCGACCACGATCCCCGAGGGAGCGCCGGTGGAGTCGACCGCGACGATGCCGCCGGCTCCGAGGTCGTTGGTGCGGCGTACGGCTTCGGCGACCGAGGTGTCACCGGGCACGAGAGCTACCCGGCGGGCGAGCTCGCGTGCCTTGAGCGCCGGCAGCCGGCGGCGGACGCCGCCGCTCGCGATCGACATCGAGGCGGCCTGCCAGAGGAACACCGCCATGATCGGCAGGAAGATCATGTTGAACCCGCCGACCTGCCAGCCGACGATGCCCAGCCACAACGGCGCCGTGCCGAGCAGCACCGCGACGACCCGGCCGGCCCAGCCGGCGATCACCGTCGACTGGTGTTGGTCTCCCGAGGCGGCCCAGACGCCGGCGCGCAGCACCCGGCCGCCGTCGAACGGCAGCCCCGGCACGAGGTTGAGCACACCGACGAAGATGTTGGTCGCCGCGAGCCCCGCCGCGGCGAGGTCGAGCAGCCCGTCGGGCGCGATCATCGCCAGCGGGATGCAGGCCAGCCCGACGGCGATCGAGGTGACCGGACCGACGACGGCGATCCAGAACTCCTCACGTGGCCGCGCCGACTCGCCGTCGATCTCGGTCGCGCCACCGAAGAACGACAGCTCCATCGACCGGACCTGGATGCCGAACCGCTTGGCCATCACCGCGTGCGACATCTCGTGCAGCAGCACCGACAGGTAGAAGAGCACCACGAAAGCGAACGAGGCGACGAACTTCAGCGACCCCAGGCCCGGCCGGGCGCGCTCGACCGCCTCCGACAGCGACACGGTCAACAGGGCCGCGATCAGGATCCAGCTGGTGGAGATATACACGTCGACGCCCACGAGTGTGCCGATGCGGAAGGCACCGGGTCTGCGCACGGGTCGGGCGGGGGTGGACACGACTCCAACGTACGCGATCCGCCGTGATCTTCCGTCGCCCGTGTCGGAGCGGTGATCTACGGTGCCGGTATGAGTCTCGTAGGGACGCTGAGCCCCAGCCGCGCCGCCGACTTCCTGGCCTGTCCGCTGCTCTACCGGTTCCGCAGCGTCGACCGGTTGCCCGATGCTCCCTCCCCCGATGCGGTCCGGGGCACCCTCGTTCACAAGGTGCTGGAAGACCTGTACGACCTGCCCGCGGTCGAGCGCACGCCCGACCGCGCCGGTCACCTGGTCGAGCCGACGTGGCAGGCGCTGGTCGAGCTCGAGCCGGAGTTGGCCGGGATGTTCGGCGATGATGCGGACGAGGATCTCGCCCGGTGGATGGACAGCTGCCACCGGGCACTGGCGGGCTACTTCGCGCTGGAGGACCCGAGCCGGATCGAGCCGGCCGAGCGTGAGCTGCCGGTCGAGACCCTGCTGGAGTCCGGGCTGCTGCTCCGCGGGATCATCGACCGGCTCGACGTCGCACCCGACGGCGCGATGCGGGTCGTCGACTACAAGACCGGCCGGGCGCCAGGTGAGCTGTTCGAGGCCAAGGCGCTGTTCCAGATGCGCTTCTATGCCCTGGTGCTGTGGCGCTCGCGCGGGATCATCCCGCGGATGCTCCAGCTGATCTACATCGGCAGCGGCGAGTGGCTGCGCTACGAGCCCGACGAGGCCGACCTGCTCGCTACCGAGCGCAAGGTGTTGGCGGTCTGGGACGCGATCGCCCGCGCCAAACAGACCCAAGACTTCCAGCCACGCCCGGGCGCCATCTGTGGCTGGTGCAATCACCGCGACCTGTGCCCCGCCCACGGCGGCACTCCGCCGCCCTACCCGGAGTCGTCAGAGACCCACGACCACGGCCCGTGAGTTGCGTGCGGCAAGGAGTCGCTCGATGTCGCCGGGATCGCTCGTGCGCACGACGTCACCGTTCCCGGCGATGAGGGAGACGTGCGCATCGACGATGTCGGTGGTGCGGGTGACTCCGAGCAGCGTGCCGACCTCGCGCGCCGCTGCCGGGTTGATCGAGCGTTGGTCGATGCCCTTGAGGTGCCGAGCGAGGTGCGCCTGCCCGGCGCCATCGCGCCAGACCTGAGCGACCACGCCAGCGCTCGTGACGACGGGTATGGCGCGGCGCTGGGCGACCAGCAGGTCGGCCAGAAGCCGCGGGTCGCGGCGTTCGATCCCGATCAGCGCTCCGGAGTCGAGCACCAGGCTCACGACGCGACATCCTTCGAGGGTCTTTCCCGTCGCCGGGCTTCGACTCGGTCGAACATCGCCTCCGCGCGGGCCATCTCCTGCTCGGAGGGCAACCCTGACTCAGCGACCCAGCTAGCCAGAGCGTGACCGAGGAGCTCGTTGCGGAGGCGATCTTCGGCGGCCCGGGAGAGCCAGGCGCTGATGGAGATGCCTTCTCTGGAGGCGGCGCGTCTGATCTGCTCGCCCAGGCCAGGGTTAGTTGCGAAGGAGAGCCGGTCGACAGCCATGCACACCAGCGTAGCGCACACGACCGTATGCCTTTTAGTCCTCGGGCTCGTAGGAGAGGTTCGGTGCGAGCCAGCGCTCGGCCTCGGCTTGGGTCCAGTCCTTGCGCCTGGCGTAGTCGGCGACCTGGTCTTGGGCGATGCGTCCGACGACGAAGTACTGCGACTGCGGGTGCGAGAAGTACCAGCCGCTGACCGACGCGCCCGGCCACATCGCCATGGAGTCGGTCAGGTCGATGCCGGTCTCGGTCTTGACGTCGAGCAGGTCGAACAGCGCCCGCTTCTCGGTGTGGTCCGGGCAGGCCGGATAGCCCGGCGCCGGCCGGATGCCGGCGTACTCCTCCTTGATCAACTGGCGGTTCCCCAGTCGCTCGTCGGGTGCGTAGCCCCAGAATTCCCTGCGCACCCGCTCGTGCATCCGCTCGGCGAAGGCCTCGGCCAGCCGGTCGGCCAGCGACTCCAGCAGGATCGCCGAGTAGTCGTCCAGCTCGGCCTTGAACTGCAGGATCTTCTCCTGCGCGCCCAGCCCCCCGGTGACGGCGAACGCGCCGAGGTAATCGGGGATACCGGCAGGCGCGATGTAGTCGGCCAACGCCTTGTTGGGTACGCCGTCGCGATGCTTGCCCTGCTGGCGCAGGGTGCGCAGGGTGGTCAGCACCGTAGTGCGCGTCTCGTCGGTGTAGAGCTCGATGTCGTCGGCACCGACCCGGTTGGCCGGGAACAGCCCGATCACGCCGCTGGCGCTGATCCACTTCTCTGCGATCGCCCGGTCGAGCATCGCGTTGGCCTCGTCGTAGAGCTTGCGTGCCGCCTCACCGGTCGCCGGGTTGTTGAGGATGTCGGGGAACGCGCCCTTCATCTCCCAGGCGTTGAAGAACGGCTGCCAGTCGATGTAGTCCCGCAACTCGGCCAGGTCGTAGTCGGTGAAGGTGCGGGTGAACTGCCGGGCCACGGCACCGTGGTCGGCCAGGCCACTGCGGTCGGGCGCCTGCTGCGCGAGCAGATGCGGGCGCGGCGGGTGGTAGCCGGTCCACTCGATCTCGGGCGCGTTGGCCCGGGCAGCCTCCAACGACAGCATCGGACGCTCGTTCTGCCGCTGGGCATGCCGCTCCCGGAGCGAGTCGAAGTCGGCCTTGACGTCGCCGACCAGACCGGGGCGCAGCTCGTCGGACAGCAGTGCCGCGGCAACGGGCACCGAGCGAGAAGCGTCCTTCACCCAGATGACCGGACCGTGGTACTTCGGGTCGACCTTGACCGCGGTGTGGGCCCGGCTGGTCGTCGCGCCGCCGATCAGCAGCGGGATGTCGAAGCCCTGCCGCTCCATCTCGGCAGCGAAGTTCACCATCTCGTCCAGCGACGGCGTGATCAGTCCGGACAGGCCGACGATGTCGGCGCCCTCGGCTTTCACGGTGTCGAGGATCTTCTGCGCAGGCACCATCACACCAAGGTCGATCACGTCGTAGTTGTTGCACTGCAACACCACGCCGACGATGTTCTTGCCGATATCGTGCACGTCGCCCTTGACGGTCGCCATCACGATCTTGCCGTTGCGGGGCCGGTCCTCGCCCTCCACGGTCTCGGCCTCGATGAAGGGGATCAGGTAGGCGACGGCCTTCTTCATCACCCGCGCGGACTTCACGACCTGGGGCAGGAACATCTTGCCCGCGCCGAACAGGTCGCCGACGACGTTCATGCCGTCCATCAGCGGACCCTCGATGACCTCGATCGGCCGCCCGCCGCGCGCCGCGATCTCCTGACGCAACTCCTCGGCGTCGATCTCGGCGTACTCGTCGATGCCCTTGACCAGCGCGTGGGTGATCCGCTCGGCGACGGGGAGCTGGCGCCATCGGAGCAGAGTTTCGTCGTCCTTCTCTGCCGACCCGTCGCCGCGGAACCGCTCCGCGATCTCCAGCAGCCGCTCGGTGGCGTCCTCGCGCCGGTTGAGCACGACGTCCTCGATGCGGTCGCGCAGCTCGGGGTCGATCTCGTCGTAGACGACCAGCGCGCCGGCGTTCACGATGCCCATGTCGAGCCCGGCCTCGATCGCGTGGAACAGGAAGACCGCGTGGATCGCCTCGCGCACCGCGTTGTTGCCGCGGAAGGAGAACGACACGTTCGAGATGCCGCCGGACACCAGCGCTCCCGGCAGATTCTGCTTGATCCAGCGGGTCGCCTCGATGAAGTCGACGCCGTAGTTGGCGTGCTCCTCGATGCCGGTCGCGATCGCGAACACGTTGGGGTCGAAGACGATGTCCTCGGCAGGCATCCCGACCTGCTCGACCAGGATCGTGTACGCGCGCTGGCAGATCTGCCTGCGTCGCTCCAGCGTGTCGGCCTGGCCGTCCTCGTCGAAGGCCATCACGACCACGGCGGCGCCGTACTTGCGACACGCCTTCGCCTGCGCGACGAACTTCTCCTCGCCCTCCTTCATCGAGATCGAGTTGACGATCGGCTTGCCCTGCACGTTGCGCAGGCCGGTCTCGATGACCTCCCACTTGGAAGAGTCGATCATCACCGGCACCCGGCAGATGTCGGGCTCGGAGGCGATCAGCTTGGTGAAGCGGTCCATCGCCGCGACGCCGTCGATCATGCCCTCGTCCATGTTGACGTCGATGACCTGCGCCCCGGCCTCGACCTGCTGTCGGGCGACCGACAGAGCCGTGGCGTAGTCGCCGGCCTTGATCAGGTTGCGGAACCGGGCCGAGCCGGTGATGTTGGTGCGCTCGCCGACGTTGACGAACAGGCTGGACTCGTCGATGTTGACCGGCTCCAGCCCCGACAGCCGCATGGCGTGCGGGCGCTCCGGCACCTCGCGACCCGTCTTGCCGGCGGCAGCCCCCGCGATCGCCGCGATGTGCGCGGGTGTGGTGCCGCAGCAGCCGCCGAGGATATTGACCAGCCCCGACTCCGCGAACTCCTCCAGCACGGCCGCGGTCTGGTCGGGAGTCTCGTCGTACTCACCGAAGGCGTTGGGCAGCCCGGCGTTCGGGTACGCCGACACGAAGCAGTCGGCGACCCGGGCGAGCTCGGCGAGGTAGGGGCGCATCTCGGCCGCGCCCAGCGCACAGTTGAGCCCGACGGCCAGGGGCCTGGCGTGCCGTACGGAGTTCCAGAACGCCTCGGTGACCTGACCCGAGAGCGTACGCCCGGAGGCGTCGGTGATGGTGCCGGAGATGACCACCGGCCAGCGCCGTCCGCGCTCCTCGAAGAGCGTCTCGACCGCGAAGATCGCGGCCTTGGCGTTGAGCGTGTCGAAGATCGTCTCGATCAGCAGCAGATCCGCGCCGCCGTCGACCAGCCCCTGAGCCTGGGTCAGGTAGGCGTCGACCAGCGCCTGGTAGCTGACGTTGCGGGCGGCGGGGTCGTTCACGTCCGGCGAGATCGACGCGGTGCGGGTGGTCGGGCCGAGAGCGCCGGCGACATAGCGTGGCCGCTCCGATGCCGTGGCCACCTTGTCCGCCTCGCCGCGAGCGAGCCGCGCGGCGGCGACGTTGAGCTCGTAGGCCAGGTCACTCATGTCGTAGTCGGACAGCGACACCGCGTTGCAGCTGAACGTGTTGGTCTCGATGATGTCGGCGCCGGCGTCGAGATACTCCCGGTGGATTCCGGCGATGATCTGGGGCGCGGTCAGGGTCAGCAGGTCGTTGTTGCCGGCCAGGTCCACAGGCCAGTCAGCGAACCGCTGCCCGCGGTAGGTCGCCTCGTCGGGAAGGTCGCGCTGAATCGCGGTGCCCATCGCCCCGTCGAGGATGACGATGCGCTCGCGCAACAGCGCGGACAGCTCCTCGGTCAGGTCGGGACGGATCAGCGAATGGTCGGACACTATTCAAGGTTAGTCCGCAAGGATGGGTAGGCAGCATAGGGTTGTCTGGTGATTGAGATCGAGGATGTCCCGGAGCTGCGCGCTCCCGTTCTGATCGCGGCGTTCGAGGGGTGGAACGACGCAGCCGACGCGGCCTCGTCGGTGATCGACCACCTGGCCCGGGTCTGGGACGCCCGCGTGGTCGCGGCGATCGACCCCGACGACTTCTACGACTTCCAGATGAACCGTCCGATGATCGGCACCGACGAGGAAGGCATGCGGCGGATCAGCTGGCCGTCGACGCAACTGTCGGTCGCCTCCCCGGGCGGAGCGTTACGCGACGTGATCCTGTTGCGCGGCATCGAGCCGAACATGCGCTGGCGCCAGTTCTGCGCCGAGCTGCTGGCCGCGGCCGACGAGCTGGGCGCCGAGATGGTCGTCACACTCGGTGCGTTGCTCGCCGACACCCCGCACACCCGGCCGATCCCGGTCACCGGCAGCTCCTCGGAGCCTGATCTGGCCGATCGGCTGGACCTCGAGGCGTCCAACTACGAGGGCCCGACCGGCATCGTCGGGGTCTTCCAGGACGCCTGCTCCCTGGTCGACCTGCCGTCCATCTCCTTCTGGGCCGCGGTTCCCCACTACGTCTCGGCGCCCCCCTGCCCGAAGGCCACGCTCGCGCTGATCGGCCAACTGGAGGATCTGTTGCAGATCACCATCCCGCTCGGCGATCTCGCCGAGGAGTCCCGCGCCTGGGAGCGCGGCGTCGACGAACTCGCCGGTGAGGACGAGGAGATCGCCGAGTACGTCAAGGCCCTGGAGGAGAGCCGCGACACTGCCGAACTCCCCGAGGCCTCCGGCGAAGCCATCGCCCGGGAGTTCGAGCGCTACCTCAAGCGCCGCGAGACCGGCACCGACTGACCTAGAGCAGGATGCCGAGGCGGGCGTCGAGGACGGTCTTGATCTGGTCGGCTCCGGAGCCGTCGCCGGCGTGCCAGCCTGCCGCCCAGGCGTCGATCGCGGACAGGGCGGCCGGTGCGTTGAGGTCGTCACCGAGCGCGTTGCGGATCGCGACGCGGAGCTGGTCGGCCTGGTTCTCCGACGCCATCGGGAGGGCGCCGCGCCAGCGGGCCAGTCGGGCCTCGGCTCGTTCGAGATCGGCGGCGGTCCACTCCCAGTCGGTGCGGTAGTGGTGGGCCAGCAGCGCGGTGCGGATCGCCATCGGGTCGTGGCCAGCCCCGCGGAGCGCGGAGACGAAGACGAGGTTGCCACGTGACTTCGACATCTTTTCGCCCTCGTAGGCGACCAGCCCGGCGTGCACGTAGCTCTTGGCGAAAGTCAGGCCGCTGAACGCCGCCTGTGCTTCCGAGGCGCTCATCTCGTGGTGCGGGAACTCGAGGTCACGGCCGCCGCCCTGGACGTCGAAGTCCTCGCCCAGGTGGGTCAGCGCGATCGCTGAGCACTCCACGTGCCAGCCAGGACGGCCCGGACCGAACGGCGAGGGCCACGAGGGCTCGCCGGGGCGTTCGGCTCGCCAGAGCAGGCAGTCCAGCGGGTGCTTCTTGCCGGGCCGGGTCGGGTCGCCGCCGCGGTCGGCGTACACCTTGAGCATGGCCTCTTCGGAGTACTGCGCGATCGTGCCGAAGCGCCCGTCCGCGTGGACGGTGAAGTAGAGGTCGCCCTCGACCTCGTAGACGACACCCTTGGCCTGGAGCTGCTGGATCAGCTCGATGACGTACGGAATCGACTCGACCGCGCCGACGTAGGACTCCGGCGGCAGGATCCGCAGCGCCTCCATGTCGGCGCGGAACAGGTCGATCTCCTTGGTCGCCAGGTCGGTCCAGTCGACCCCGGTCGCGGCCGCGCGCTCGAGCAGCGGGTCGTCGACGTCGGTGACGTTCTGCACGTAACGCACCTCGAGGCCGGCGTCGAGCCAGCCGCGGTACAACAGATCGAAAGCGAGGTAGGTCGCGGCGTGCCCGATATGCGTTGCGTCGTAGGGAGTGATTCCACAGACATACATCCGTGCTGTGTGCTGGCCGGCGGCGGTGACCTCGACCTTGCCCGTGCGGGTGTTGTGCACGCTGACGCCGGCACCACGCCCGAGATGCTCCAGGCTCGGTACGTCGACGCTTCCCCATGCACGCATAGGCGAAAGACTACGGTGTCACGGCCGAGTTGCTGCTCCCCCCGGTCGGACGGCGCGTCAGAAGGCGGGCCAGGGGATGACCGGCCACCGCTCCCCCGGCACCGGCAGCGCACCACGGTCGAGCAACTCCACACAGCGCCGGCGGAACGCCTCGACCTCGCGACGGGTGATCAGCCGGCCCAGCTCTGTGCGGAGCTCCTCGTCGTCGAGCAAGCCGGCCACTGCCGTACTCTCCTGCTCCGTCAGCGGCTCCCCCGCCCAGCCCCACAGCACGGTGCGCAACTTGATCTCCTCGTGGAACGCGAGCCCGTGGTCGACGCCGAAGCGGTGGCCGCCGGGCATGGCGAGCACGTGGCCGCCCTTGCGGTCCGCGTTGTTGATCACCACGTCGAAGACGGCCAGGCGTCGCAGTGCCGGTGTGTCCTCGTGGACGAGTGTCACCGGACGGTCGTGCTGATCCTCGGCGTCGAGCACCGCCAGCAGACCGGGAGGCACCTGCCCCGACGGCACCAGGTCGACGGGGTGCTGTTGCTCGTCGGGCTCCTGCCATTCCTGCACCATCCCGAGGCCGGCCGGCCCGTCGCGCAACACGGTCAGTGGGACGAGTTGCCAGCCGAGCGCTTCGCTGACCAGGTAGGCTCCCCGCTCGCGTCCGGCCAGCGTCCCGTCGGGGAAGTCCCAGAGCGGTCGCTCCCCGCGTACCGGCTTGTAGACGCAGCGCACGGCGTCGTCGCCGAGCACAGCCTCGGCGACGAAGGTGGCGTTGGACGCGGGGAGCACTCGGCCGCGAATCGCCAGCTCGCCCCAGAGAAGGGCACCGCTCAGCGCCGGGTACGAGGGCTCCTGCTCGCCGGTCAGAGCATGGTCCTGCGGAAGCCGTTCGCGCGGGGGCACAGGTGACCGGAGGCGTCGAGTGGGCCACCGCAGAACGGGCAGGGTGGCCGCCCGGCGGCCACCACCGACAGGGCTCGCTTGGCGAACGCACGAGCAGCTCCGGCGGTCAGCCGGACCAGCAGCATCTCGTCGTACTCGGGCTCGTCCGCCTCTTGCGCCGGGTCCTCCTGGGCCGGGTCCTGCTCGGCGATCGGGAACACCTCGATCGCAACTCGTTGGATTTCCGGATCCCAGGCCAGGGTCATCGTGCCCGCCCGGAACTCCTCCTGGATCGGTTGGTCGAGGGGACCGTTGTCGATCAGCTCCGCGGGAGCCGCCGCGGGCACCAGGCCGCTGGTCGGGTCGCGCATCACCTGGTCGAGCAACTCGTCCAGGCGCTCGGCGAGCACGGTCACCTGTTGCTTCTCCAGCGCCACGCTGGTCAATCGGGGGCCGGAGCGGGCCTGCAGGAAGAAGGTGCGCTGACCTGGCTCGCCGACCGTGCCCGCGACGAAGCGCTCGGGCTGCTCGTAGGAGTAGACGACGGTCACGCCCACCAGGCTACCGACCTGTACCCGCGCCGGCTCCGCCGCCGACGGGGGCGTCTGTGTCCCTCGTGCGGGAGCGGCGTCGGCGGGCAGGCGGGTTGAGGTGCGTGAGCGCGCCGGCGGTGGTGTTGGTGGCCAGCACGAACGGACGCAGGTCGGTGTAGCGGACCAGGGACAGGCTGCCCGGATCGACCACGACGCGCTGGAAGGCGTCCAGGTGCATCCCCAGCGCGTCGGCGAGGATCGCCTTGATCGGGTCACCGTGCGAGGCCAGCACCCACACCGCGTCCTTACCGTGCTCCGTCTCGACGCGGGCGTTCCAACGGCGTACGCCGGCGACGACCCGGGCGCTCATCTGGGCCAGCGACTCACCGTCGGGAAACCGTGCGGCCGACGGGTGCGCCTGCACGGTGCGCCATTGCGGCTCCTTGACCAGCTCCTTGAGCGGCCGGCCCGTCCAACTGCCGTAGTCGACCTCGGCGAAGTCTCTGTCGGTCCGCACCTTCGGGGCGTTGGGGAGTGCCTTGGCGATGGCGGCGGCCGTCTGCCGGCACCGCTCCATCGGGCTGGTCACGATCGCCGCGACCTTCACCTCGGCCAGCCTGCCGCCCGCCGCGGCCACTTGGGTCTCGCCCAGCTCGTCCAGGCGTACGCCCGGGGTGCGGCCCGCGAGGACGCCGGAGGCGTTGGCGTTCGTACGGCCGTGGCGCGCGAGGACCAGCGTAGGCATGGGAGAAGCCTACGGTCCGCTACGTTGAGCACATGATCGTGGACAGCGCCGTGTACCGGGATGGCGTACGCGTCCCGATCAACTGTGACTCCGACGACTTCGAGCGGCTCCGGTCGATCGCGCGGCGCCCAGGTGAGTTCGTGTGGATCGGGCTGTTCGACCCGGACACGGGCGAGATGGATCGGGTCGCGGCGGCCTTCAAGCTGCATCCGCTCGCGGTCGAGGACTCGGTGCATGCGCATCAACGGCCCAAGGTGGAGCGGTTCGGCGAGACGATGTTCGTCGTCCTCAAGACGCTGTGGTACGTCGACGCCCACGATGCCGTCGAGACCGGACAGATCATGCTCTTCGCCGGTCCCGACTTCGTGATCTCGGTGCGGCACGGGGAGGGCGCCGAGCTCCACCATGCCCGGATCGACCTCGAACACCGTGAGGGTGTGCTCGGCCACGGACCGGCAGCTGTGGTGTACGCGGTCCTGGACCGGGTCGTGGACGAGTACGAAGCCGTCGCGGCGCATGTGCAGAACGACGTCGACGAGGTCGAGGAGGCGGTGTTCTCACCGATACCGCTGCGGGATTCCCGCCGTATCTACATCCTCAAGCGGGAACTCGCGGAGATGCACCGGGCCATCGCGCCGCTGCGCGAGTATCTGCGCGGATTCGCCGACGGCAGCATCGATCTGGTGCCGGCCGAGGCGCTGCCCTGGTTCCGAGACGTGTACGACCACGTGCTGCGCGTCAACGAGGTCGTGGACAGCCTCGACAACGTACTCGGCGCGGCCTTCCAGGCCTTCCTGGCGCGGGTCTCGGTGCAGCAGAACGAGGACATGCGCAAGATCAGTGCCTGGGCGGCGATCGCGGCGGTCAGCACGCTGGTCGCCGGAGTCTACGGAATGAACTTCCACAACATGCCCGAGCTGCACTGGCACCTCGGCTACTACTTCTCCCTGGCCCTGATGGCCGGCCTGTCGTTCACCCTTTGGCGCCTCTTCAAGCGCTCCGGCTGGCTGTAGTCCTGCCGAGTTGGCATGAATCTTCATCGAGTTGGCATGAATCCTCGACGATTCGTGCCAACTGGGCGACGATTCGTGCCAACTCGCCGTTGTCAGGTGGCCGACATCACCCCGGCGCCGAGGAGCACGACGAGGAGGGCGCCGAGGCCGACCCGGTAGGGCACGAACCAGCCGATGCTGCGGTGCGCGACCAGCCGAAGCAGCCAGGCGATCGACGCGTACGCCACGACGAACGCCACCACCGTGCCGACGATCGCGGGACCGGCGCCGATCCCCTGGACGTCCTTGAGCTCGTACAGGCCCGCAGCCGTCAGCGACGGAATACCCAGGAAGAACGCAAGCCTGGTGGCGGTGACCCGGTCGAGGCCGACGAACAGGCCCGCGGAGATCGTCGCACCCGAACGGGAGACACCCGGGACCAGCGCGATGCACTGCAGCAGACCCATCACGACCGCGTCGCGCAGCGTCAGCCCGGACTCGTCGCGGTTCTGCCGGCCGACCCGTTCAGCCCAGAGCATGACGGCGCTCCAGACGATCAGCGCGATCGCAACCACCCACAGCGACTTGAAGGGGCCACGGATCAGGTCCTTGGCGAGGAAGCCGACGACACCGATCGGCAGGGACCCGACGATGACGTACCAGCCCATCCGGTGGTCGAGGGTGCCCCGCGGCTCGGGGTCGACCAGGCCGGCGAACCAGGCTCTGGCGATCCGCCAGATGTCGCGCCGGAAGTAGACCAGCACGGCCGCGATCGCGCCCATCTGGATCACCGCGGTGTACGCCCCGACGCTGCGGCCTTGGGCGGTCGCGTCGTCGATCGGCAGCCCGAGCAGCTTCTCGGCGATCATCAGGTGGCCGGTGCTGGAGACAGGGAGGAACTCGGTCAGCCCCTCCACGACGCCCAGCACGACGGCTTCGAAGTAGTTCATGGGGCCTTCCGACGAGCGATATGTGTCGCGGCCCAGCGTACGGCGAGGCTCCCCAGCGCCGTGCCGCCACGCCGGTACGGTTTCGGGTATGCAAAGCAGGCTCGTCGGCGCTACCGGACTTCGCGTCTCCCGGATCGGACTCGGCACCCTGACCTGGGGCCGCGACACCGACGAGCACGAGGCCCGCGACCAGCTCAAGACCTTCGTGGAGGCGGGCGGCACCCTGCTCGACACCGCTGCCGGGTACGCCGACGGTGCGGCCGAGGAGCTGATCGGCAGGTTCGTCGGGGATGTCGTCAACCGCGACGACGTCGTGATCGCCACCAAGGCAGGTGTGGCGCGGGGCCGCGACAACCGATCGGTCAACGTCTCACGAGGCCAGCTGCTCCGCACCTTGGACAGCTCGCTGGGCCGCCTCGGCGTCGACCACGTCGACCTGTGGCAGGTCCACGTCTGGAGCGACGAGACACCGCTGGAGGAGACGCTCTCGGCACTCGACTTCGCGGTCAGCACCGGCCGGGTCGCGTACGCCGGCGTCTCGAACTATTCGGGCTGGCAGTCCGCGCAAGCTGCCACCTGGCAGCGCGCCGTCCCCGGCCGGGCACCGCTGGCCAGCACCCAGGTCGAGTACTCCCTGCTCAACCGCCGGGTCGAGGCCGAGGTGCTGCCCGCCGCTGCCGCACTCGGGCTGGGCGTGTTCGCCTGGTCACCGCTGGGTCGCGGCGTCCTGACCGGGAAGTACCGGCACAGCACTCCCGCCGACTCCCGGGCAGCGTCACCACACTTCGCCAACTTCGTGGGCACCTACCTCGACGAGCGCGGCGCCCGGGTGGTCGAAGCGGTGGTCAAGGCGGCCGAAGGGTTGGACCTGTCCCCGCTGGAGGTCGCCCTGGTCTGGGTCCGTGACCGCCCCGGGATCACCGCACCGATCGTCGGCGCCCGGACCGCGACCCAGCTCCGGGTAGCGCTCCGGGCCGAAGAAGTCGAGTTGCCGGCCGAGATCGTCGCCGCGCTCGACGACGTGTCTGTGCTTTCATAGCGCATGGTCCCTGCGCCCACGACCGCCCCGCGACGCACCGTGCTGCGACCCGGCGTGGAGTACGAGTTCTGGCGGATGACCCTTTCCCGTGAGTTCAGCCGCAACATGGTCACCCGGATGCTGACCGACCACGCGGAGTACGGCGGCTGGGAACTCGACCGGGTTCGCCTGCTGCCCGACGGCACCCGCAAGATCACCCTGCGCCGCAAGATCATCCGGCAGCGGGCCAGCTAGATCCGGCGCGGCTCAGACCTTGTCGAGGAAGTCGTCGAACACCCGGGCGCCGAACTCCAGGGCGTCGGTCGGCACCCGCTCGTCCACACCGTGGAACAGCGAGGTGAAGTCGAGCTCGGCGGGCAGCCGCAGCGGAGCGAACCCGTAGCAGGCCATCCCCAGCTTGGCCCAGTGCTTCCCGTCGGTGCCGGCACTCATCAGGTACGGCAGCACCAGCGCCTCCGGGTCGGCGGCGAGCAGGGCGCCCTCCATCGCACGCACCACGTCGCCGGAGAACTCCGACTCCACGGCAGCTTGCCTGCTCACGAAGGAGATGTCGACGCCGTCGCCCGCGAGCTCCGCGACGGTAGCGAAGAACTCGTCCTGGTAGCCGGGCAGGAACCGGCCGTCGACGTACGCGCTCGCCTGCCCCGGCACGACGTTCACCTTGTAGCCGGCGTCGAGCATCGTCGGGTTGGTGGTGCTGCGCAGCGCCGCGCCGAGCATCCGGGCGGCAGGGCCGAACTCGTCCACCAGCCGTTCCGCGTTGTCGGGTGTCGCGGGTTCACCGGCCAGCTCGCCGACCGCCGCGAGCAACACCTCCATCGCCGGGGTGAGCCGCACCGGCCAGTCGTGTTGCCCGATCCGGGCGACCGCGGCGGACAGCCGGGTCACGGCGTTGTCGGGGTGTCGCATCGAGCCGTGCCCGGCGGTGCCGGCCGCGGTCAGCCGCATCCAGGCCATGCCGCGCTCGGCAGCCTCGATCAGGTAGATCCGCCGGTCGCGCACGGTCACGCTGAAGCCGCCGACCTCGCCGACCGCCGTGGTGCAGTCGTCGATCAGGTCGGGGTGCTGGGTAACCAGCCACTCGGCGCCCTTGTGTCCGCCGGCCTCTTCGTCGGCGGTGAACACCAGGGCGATCGGCCGCTTCGGCACCCGCCCGGCCCGCGCCCGCGCGCGTACGACCGCGAGCATCATCGCGTCGAAGTCCTTCATGTCGACCGCGCCGCGCCCCCACAGGCACCCGTCGGCGATCTCGCCGGCGAACGGATCGTAGGCCCAGTCGCGGGCGTCGGCGGGCACGACGTCGAGGTGACCGTGGACGAGCAGCGCGTCTCCGTGATGACCGCCCCACCGTGCCACCAGGGTCGTGCGCCCCGGCTCTGACTCGTAGACCTCGCTGTCGACGCCGACCTCGTCCAACAGGCCGGCGACGTACTCGGCGGCCTTGCGCTCCCCCGGCCCCTGGTCGTCGCCGGTGTTGGTGGTGTCGATCCGGATCAGGTCACGGCAGATCTCGACGACTTCGGCGGCAGGGTCGGGTGCGGTCTCGGCCATGCCTCATCCTCCCACTCTCAGGGGACCACCTGGATCGCGCGACGGCCGCGAAGACGATAGATGCGGAAGTCGGAATCGATGGTGAACACGGTCGCCTCGCCCTCGGCTTCCGCCACTGCAACGAGCGTCGCGTCGGCCAGGTCCATCGGCAGGTCGGCGTACTTGTCCATCAGGGCACGTGCACGGGTGGTCGCTCGCTCATCGAGATCGTGAAGCCGTAGCCGTCCGGTCTCCACAAGCGACCAGAGCGCGTCGCGGGCTCGGGCCTTGCGCGGCACGTCCAGCAGATACATCGCCTCGGTGAAGGCAGCCCAGGTGGTGACCATCGGCAACTCGATGGTCAGGAGTGTGCGGACGCAGGCGTCGTGGTCCTGTTCATCGGCGTCCAACAGCGCGACGAGGGCGCCTGCGTCGGTGAGCGTGCCGATCAAGCGGAGGTTCGGCGCTTGTCGGGCGTCGTTGTCTCGTGCTTGGTTGCGAGCACCTCTCGGAAGGCCGATCCCGTTCGGCGAGCTACTCCGCCGCCGCCGTGGACGACACCGATCACGTCGGCGAACATCGCGAGCCGGTCCTCGCCCGGTGTCTCCGCGATCCGCTCGGCAACCGCATTGCGGATGAACTCCGAGACCGACTCGCCACGGCGCGCAGCCGCTTCGACGAGCTGCTCGTCGAGCGCAGGCGGAAGACGAAGGCTACGCATGTCACAAAATGTATCACGAGATTCACGCAGGGTATTACGCTGGCTGCCGTCGCCAGCTAAGACTTCGCTGGGAGTGCGACGATCTCGACACCCGTCACGCCATCGAGATCGCCGGCGTTGAACGTGTAGAGCGGTAGCTGCGCCGCCTTCGCGGTCGCCGCTATCAGGGCGTCGAAGGCACGGGCCTTGGGCTTCCGCCCTGCTCTCCGGATGTCAGCTGCGACCTGCGCGAACGCGCGGGCCGCCTCTACGCCGAACGGCATCGGTTCGCCGAAGTCGGCTTCGGCCCGCTGAACCTGAGCCAGTCGCGCCGCGCGCTCCTGGTCGTCGTCTGTCACCAATGGCCCGACGGACAGTTCGGCCAGTGTCACCGTGGAGATCGTGACCTCGATCGGAAGCTCCCCCTCGTCCAGCTCGCTGAGACGCAGCACAGCCGAGGTGTCGAGCAAGCCCTTCGCGTGTCTCACAGCGACTGGTCCAGGAAGGCGTCGATGTCGCGACGGAGCCGTTTCGGATCGACCTTCGGGGCACTTCTCGCTCGGGCGATCAGCTGCGCGGTCGGCAGACTCCGCCGAGCAACCGGTCGAAGCTCGGCCACCGGGCTCCCGTCCTTGGTCACGGTCAACGTCTCGCCCCGTACGACTCGATCCAGCACTCGACCGCCGTTGTTGCGTAGCTCGCGCACACTCACCTCATGTGCTGGTTCAACACTCATGGCGCCAAATGTATCACCGGTGAGACACCATGGGGAGTGCGCTAACGGTATGCCCAGCGCGAGCCGTAGGGCCCAGAAGACCCTGAGTTTCTTGTGTCCGAGGGGGGACTTGAACCCCCACCCCCTTTCGGGGACTAGCACCTCAAGCTAGCGCGTCTGCCTATTCCGCCACCCGGACCAGGTGTCACTTGGTGCCCGGGAACTCTAACAAAGCCGACGCCTGATTCCCCAATCCGGTAACGACCCGGGCCGAGCGGATCTTGAATCGTTCAAGATTATCGGCCATAGTGCAGACATGCACACCGTCGCGGACTTCGAGCGCATGCTGCGTGACGCCGATCTGCGCGTCACGGTGCCCCGGCTCGCAGTGCTCGACGCGGTGTTCGCGATCCCGCACGCCGACACCGATGCGATCATCACCGCCGTCCGCGACGCCCATGGCGAGGTCTCGCACCAGGCCGTGTACGACGTACTCAAGGCCCTGACCAACGCCGGGCTCGTCCGCCGCATCCAGCCGGCAGGGCACGTCGCGCGCTACGAGTCGCGGGTGGCCGACAACCACCATCACGTCGTCTGCCGGATCTGCGGCAACATCGCGGACGTCGACTGCGCGGTCGGCGCGGTGCCGTGCCTGACCGCCGACGACGACCACGGCTTCGCGATCGACGAGGCCGAAGTCACCTACTGGGGCACCTGCCCCGATTGCGCCAACCCAACCCCACGGAAGGATCCTCATGTCTGACCAGCCTGACGCAGTGATCGGCGAGATCAACGAGAGCGGGGGTAAGTGCCCCGTGATGCACGGCGTCCACCCGACCTCGGGTAGCGCCAACAGCGGCTGGTGGCCCAACCAGCTCAACCTGAAGATCCTCGCGAAGAACAGCCCCGCGCGGAATCCGCTCGGCGACGACTTCGACTACAAAGCAGCCTTCAACGCCCTCGACCTGGCCGCGGTCAAGGCCGACATCGCCGAGATCCTCACCACCTCGCAGGACTGGTGGCCCGCCGACTTCGGCCACTACGGCCCGCTGATGATCCGGATGGCCTGGCACGCCGCCGGCACCTACCGGGTCAGCGACGGCCGCGGCGGCGCGGGCCAGGGCATGCAGCGGTTCGCTCCGCTGAACAGCTGGCCCGACAACGGCAACCTGGACAAGGCTCGCCGGCTGCTGTGGCCGGTGAAGAAGAAGTACGGCCAGAGCATCTCGTGGGCCGACCTGCTGGTCCTGGCCGGCAACGTCGCGATGGAGTCGATGGGCTTTACGACCTTCGGCTTCGCCGGCGGTCGCCAGGATGTCTGGGAGGCCGACGACGACGTGTACTGGGGCCCCGAGACCGAGTGGCTGGGCGACGAGCGCTACACCGGCGAGCGCGACTTGGAGGACCCGCTGGCCGCGGTGCAGATGGGCCTGATCTACGTCAACCCCGAGGGTCCCAACGGCAACCCCGACCCGCTGGCCTCGGCGATCGACATCCGTGAGACGTTCGGCCGGATGGCCATGAACGACGAGGAGACCGTCGCGCTGATCGCGGGCGGGCACACCTTCGGCAAGACCCACGGTGCCGGTGACGCCGAACTGGTCGGCCCCGAGCCCGAGGCCGCGCCGCTGGAGGAGATGGGTCTGGGCTGGAAGTCGGCGTACCAGACCGGCAAGGGCATCGACGCGATCACCTCGGGCCTGGAGGTCACCTGGACCTACCACCCGACCCGCTGGGACAACGAGTCTTCCACATCCTCTACGCCTACGATGGAGCTACGGAGTCGCCGGCCGGCGCGAAGCAGCGCGTCGGTCAACGGCGGCGTCGGACATGGTGCCGGACGCCTTCGGCTCCGGGCGCCGGGAGCCGCGGATGCTCACCTCCGACCTGGCCCTCCGCTTCACCCATCTATGGCCGATCTCGAAGTGGTTCCACGAGAACCCCGAGGAGTTCGCCGACGCCTTCGCGCGCGCGTGGTTCAGCTCACCCACCGCGACATGGGTCCGGTCAGCCGCTACGTCGGGCCCGAGGTGCCGACCGAGGAGCTGATCTGGCAAGACCCGCTCCCCGCGCGTGACTACGAGCTGGTCGATGCAGCCGACATCGCGACCCTCAAGGAGAAGGTCCTCGACTCCGGGCTGAGCATCTCGCAGCTGGTCTCGACGGCGTGGGCCTCGGCGGCATCGTTCCGCGGCAGCGACAAGCGAGGCGGCGCCAACGGCGCTCGAATCCGTCTTCAGCCGCAGAGCAGCTGGGCGGTCAACAACCCCGACCAGCTCGCCATCGTGCTGCGCACGCTGGAGGGCATCCAGGCCGACTTCAACGCCAGCGCCGAGGACGGCAAGCAGATCTCGCTCGCCGACCTGATCGTGCTGGCCGGCTCCGCCGCCGTCGAGGCCGCTGCCAAGGCAGCCGGGCGGCCGGTGCAGGTGCGGTTCACGCCGGGTCGAGTGGACGCCTCGGCGGAGCAGACCGACGCCGAGTCCTTCGAGGTGATCGAGCCCAAGTGGGACGGCTTCCGCAACTACGTCGGCAAGGGCAACCCGGTCCCCGCCGAGTATCTCCTGGTCGACCGGGCCAACCTGCTCAACTTGAGCGCGCCGGAGATGACGGCGCTCCTCGGTGGCCTGCGGGTGCTGGGCGCCAACCACAACGGCTCCGCCCTTGGCGTGCTGACCGACCAGCCCGGCACGTTGACGAACGACTTCTTCGTCA
>JASGGG010000036.1:0-27190 GCA_047605165.1 Nocardioidaceae bacterium | reverse complement strand
GATGGGCCGCGGCAACACCGGCCCGGTCTACCCGTGGTTCGGCAAGGACATCCGCGAGGGCATCCCGCTGGCGGTCGAGAACTACCACCTGCTGCACCGGTTGTGGCGTGAGGAGGTCGTCGACTGGGAGGGCCGCTTCCGCACCCCGTTGCAGGGCTTCACCTCCACGCCCCGGCCGCTGGACGGCGTACCCCCGTTCGTCTGGCACGGTTCGATCCGCAGCCCGGAGATCGCCGAGCAGGCCGCCTACTACGGCGACGGCTTCTTCGCCAACCACATCTTCTGGCCGGCGTCGCACACCGCCCAGCTGGTCGGCCTCTACCGGGAGCGGTACGAGCACTACGGCCACGGCTCCGCCGACCAGGCCATCGTCGGGCTCGGCGGCCAGGTGTTCATGCGCAAGAACAGCCAGGACGCCATCGCCGAGTTCCGCCCGTACTTCGACAACGCACCGGTCTACGGCCACGGCCCCGCACTGGAAGACTTCATGGCCCAGACTCCGCTGACCGTCGGCTCGCCGCAGCAGGTCATCGAGCGCACCCTCGGCTTCCGCGAGTACGCCGGCGACTACCAGCGCCAGCTGTTCCTCGTGGACCATGCCGGGCTGCCGCTGGCGACCGTGCTCGAGCAGCTCGACATCCTCGGTGAGGAAGTCGTGCCGGTGCTGCGCGAGGAGTTCGCGGCGCTCAAGCCCGCGCACGTGCCCGACGCGCCCACGCACGCGTCGTTGCTCGCGGCCCGCGACGCCCAGCAGCAGGAGGTCGGTGCGTGACTGTGCCGTCTCGGTCATGCGATGCCCCGCCTCTGCGGGCCTGGTGTCCTCAGGAGGGAGTCGCATGAACGGTCTGCAACTCGCCGTCGTCGCTGCAGGGCTCTCGCAGCCCTCGTCGACGCGCCTGCTCGCCGACCGGCTGGCCGATGCCGTCATCGCGGTCACGCCCGTCTTCACCGCTTCGTACGCCGGACTCTTCACGCCCTTCGAGCAACTGCTCGACCAGGACTGACCTGACCCTGCTCTCGCCGAGTTGGCGCGAATCGTCGCCGAGTTGGCATGAATCGTCGCTGTGTCAGCGCTGTGATGGGAGGCTGCGGCCCCCTGCTCGGTTGAGGTTGCGGACAACCGCGCCGCGGAAGCAGACCCCGCCCCTCCTTGCTCTGCCGACCCAGCCCAGCAGAGGGCCGCGCCCGAGCCTGGCGACGCTGGATTGTGGCCGATGGTGACAGTGACACGCGGAGCAGGACTGTCTGCATCGGCCACAAAGCAGCGATCACCGTCGTGATCGGCCACAATCCGGCTCGGGGCGGGTGGGGGAGCAGTCCGGTGCTGGACGAGTTGCGCCGGGCGTCAGTGCTCGGCGGTGGCGGCGAGCAGCTCGCCCTCGGACTCCTGGGCGACATAGGTGCGCAGCGGCACTTCCTTGATGAACAGCACCGCGATGAACGCGAGCACGGCGAAGGGCACCGAGTACCAGAAGATGTTCCCGGTCGCGTCGCCGAATGCGTTCTCGACCACGGCCCGGATCGGTTCGTGCAGGGTGCTGACGTCGGGGATCTCGGAGCCGTCGCTGCCCGAGGGGAGACTGACCCCGATACCGGACAGGCCGGCCAGCATGTTGTGACGTACGAGGTGGCTGAGCACGGCGCCCAGCGCCGAGATGCCGATCGAGCCGCCGAGCGAGCGGAAGAACGCGACCAGCGACGACGCTGCACCGAGATCGGAGACGTCGACGGTGTTCTGCACCGAGAGTACGAGGTTCTGCATGCTCATCCCGATCCCGATGCCGAGCACGGCCATGAACGCGCCGACCTCGACCAGCGGGGTGTGGGCGTCGATCGTGCCGAGCAGCACCAAGCCGACCGCGGCAAGCCCCATGCCACTGACCAGATAGGGCTTCCATCTGCCGTAGCGGGTGATCAGTCGCCCCGAGACCAGGCTGGAGACCATCAGGCCGCCGACCATCGTGATCGACATCAGGCCGGCGTGGGTCGGACTCATGCCGCGGGCGACCTGGAAGTACTGCGAGGTGAAGACGGTGGCACCGAACATCGCGATGCCGATCATGATCGAGGCGAAGACCGACAGGCAGATCGTACGCTCGCGGAACAGCCGCATCGGGATGATCGGCTCGGCGACCATTAGTTCGACGACGACCGCGACCGCGAGGAGTCCCAGACCCAGGAGGACGAGCACAACGGTGGTGACCGAGGCCCAGTCGTACTCGGTGCCGGCCAACGACACCCAGATCAGCAGTGTCGAGACACCGGCCGCGATGAGACCGGCGCCGAGGTAGTCGACCTTCACCTCGCGGTGCGGCAACGACGGCAGGTGCAGGGTCTTCTGGAGTACGACGAACGCGAGTGCCGCGACCGGGATGCCGACGCCGAAGCACCAGCGCCAGCCGACCGTGTCCACGATCAGGCCGCCGATCAGTGGGCCGGAGACGGTTGCGATCGCGAACACCGCGCCGATGTAGCCGCTGTAGCGGCCGCGCTCACGCGGCGAGACCATCGTCGCGATGACGACCTGGACCAGGGCGGTCAGGCCGCCGACGCCGATGCCCTGCAAAGCGCGGGCACCGATCAGGAAGCCCATCGACTGGGAGAACCCGGCGGCGATCGAGCCGACCACGTAGATCACCAGGGCCGACTGCACCAGCAACTTCTTGTCGACCAGGTCGGCGAGCTTGCCCCACAGCGGGGTCGTGGCCGTCATCGTCAGCATGGTGGCGACGACCACCCAGGTGTACCCGGACTCGGTGCCGTGCAGGTCGGCCACCATCCGGGGCAGTGCGTTGGTGACGACCGTGGAGGACAGCATCGCGACGAAGAGAGCCAGTAGCAGGCCGCTCATCGCCTCCAGAACCTCGCGGTGGGTCATCGGGGCGGATTCGGCCGGACTAGTTTTTTGTTGCATAGAGCAATCATACTGGGAATTAGTTGTTTCGTACAATCAATGAGTGGGTCATCGTCAACACCGGCGTAGCTGGGGATCAGGTCGGCCCCACGGGGCCAATCCCTGCTCGCCGGTGTCCACGGTTGTACAACGCTCCGTGACGGCTGTCAGGTTGGCTCCAGGACGGGTACTGTCGGATTTCTCCTCTGCGATTTCTTCTGGGGCCCGCACCCTGTGTATTGTTCTCTGCCGTTGCCCCTTTAGCTCAGTCGGCAGAGCGACTCCATGGTAAGGAGTAGGTCTACGGTTCGATTCCGTAAAGGGGCTCTGCGGCGGGGTAGCTCAGACGGTTAGAGCGCACGACTCATAATCGTGAGGTCGCGGGTTCGATACCCGCCCCCGCTACTCGATTTGGGTCAGCCTTGCCCGTTACGGCAGAATTGACCGTTGCACAACCCCGACCGACCGAAGAAGAGGCACGACCGTGGCCAGCAAGTCCAGCGACGTACGCCCCAAGATCACCTTGGCCTGCGTGGAGTGCAAAGAGCGCAACTACATCACCAAGAAGAACCGGCGCAACGACCCCGACCGTCTTGAGCTGAAGAAGTTCTGCCCGCGCTGCCGCACCCACACCGAGCACCGCGAGACCCGTTAGCCGCCCTGGATCGTCGCTCGTCGAGTGGTCCGAGGCGCTAGCCGAGGGCCGTATCGAGACGCTCCCGGTCGGCGAGTGCCGGGCGAGGGCAAGCCGAGCTGTCTGGGCCGGGTGTATCGAGACGCCGACCGGCCAAAGTGCCTGGGTGATCTCGATACGATCCCTCGTTCCTCGGGCTCCCGATCCTGTCTTGCTAGGTTCCTGTTATGGCTGTTGACGCATCCTTGGCGGGGCGCACGTTTCCCCCGACCCTTCCGTACGAGGTCACCCGCGGGAAGCTCGCCGAGTTCGCCGCCGCGACCGGCAACGCGTACGACGGCGGTCCCGCCCCGGCGACCTTCCCGATCGTGGTTGCCTTCGGTGCCATGCTCGGCCTGATGTCCGATCCGTCGGTAGGGATCGAGCTGCACAACGTCGTCCACGGCGACCAGCGCTTCGTCTACACCCGCCCGGTCGTGGCCGGCGATGTCCTGACCGCGACGCTCACCGTCGAAGGCCTGCGCCAGATCGGCGGTGCCGACATCATCAGCACCCGCAGCGACCTCGTCGACGACTCGGGCGAACTGGTCGTGCAGGCGTACGCGACCCTCGTCCACAAGGCCGGTGCGTGATGACTGCGCTGAGTCCGGGACAGGTCCTCGAGCCGCAGACGTTCACCGTGACCCGCGCCGACCTGGTGCGTTACGCCGGCGCCAGCGGCGACTTCAACCCGATCCACTGGTCCGACCGGGTCGCCGCTTCGGTCGGCCTGCCTGGCGTGATCGCGCACGGGATGTTCACGATGGCGCTGGTCGCGCGAGCGCTCGACACCTGGGCCGGTGGGCCGGGCCGGGTACGCGAGCTGGGCTGCAAGTTCACCAAGCCGGTCATCGTGCCCGACGACGACACCGGTACCACCGTGACCGTCGCAGGCACGGTGAAGGACGTCACCGACGACGGCATCGTGCTCGCGCTCGAGGTCACCTGTGCCGACACGAAGGTGCTCGGCATGCCCCGCGCTGTGCTGACCCGTGGTTGAGTCGGCTCGTGGTTGATCTGCGCGAGCTGACCACGCTCCGCCTCGGCGGGCCTGCCGGCAGCTACGTTCGCGCCACAACCGAGGACGAGCTGGTTGCGAGCCTCGACGGTGACGTGCTGCTGGTCGCGGGCGGCTCCAACCTGGTCGTCGCCGACGCGGGCTTCCCCGGAACCGTCGTGCACGTCGCGACCACCGGCGTACGCGTCGAGGCCGACCAGTGCAGCGGTGCCACCGTCACCGCGGCAGCGGGCGAGCCCTGGGACGGGTTCGTCGCCCGGGCGGTCGCCGAGGGTTGGGCCGGGCTCGAGGCGCTCTCCGGCATCCCCGGTACCGTCGGTGCGACCCCGATCCAGAACGTCGGCGCCTACGGACAGGAGGTCGCCGGCGTGATCGCGCGGGTGCGTACCTTCGACCGGGCCGAGGGGGCGGTGCGGACGTTCGGATCGGCCGACTGCGGCTTCGGCTACCGCACCAGCCGGTTCAAGGCCGAGCCAGGGCGCTACGTCGTGCTCGAGGTGACCTTCCAGCTGCCGCTGGGCGACCTGTCGATGCCGATCGGGTACGCCGAGCTCGCTTCCGTCCTCGGCGTCGAGATCGGCGCCCGCGCGTCGATGGCCGAGGTGCGCTCGGCAGTGCTGGAACTGCGGCGCGCCAAGGGCATGGTCCTGGACGAGCGCGACTTCGACACGTGGAGCGTCGGCAGCTTCTTCACCAATCCGTTCGTGTCCACCGACGCTCTGCCGGCCGGCGCCCCGGCGTACCCGCAACCCGACGGCAGGCTCAAGACCAGCGCCGCCTGGCTGATCGAGCAGGCCGGATTCAGTAAGGGCTACGGCAACGACCGGGTCTCGTTGTCGACCAAGCACACCCTCGCTCTGACCAACCGCGGCACCGCCACCACCGCCGACTTGCTCGCGCTGGCCACCGAGATCCGCGACGGCGTACGCGCCCGCTTCGGCATCACCCTGATCCCCGAACCCACCCTCGTCGGCTGCGCCCTGGACTGACCTCGCTCGGCTGCCACGCCGGATTGTGGCCGATCGCGACACTGATCGCGGTCTTGTGGCCGATGGCGACAAGCGCGCCCGGCGTGGCGCTGTCGTCCTCGGCCACAATCCAGCCGTGCCGCTGGCAACGATGGTCCGTCGCGGATCGCGCAAGCGGGGCTGATGGGTTCGGCCCTGGCTGTGGTCGAGCCTCCAAGGCAACGAGCGACGACGTGTACGGCCGTGGCCGGGTCTGTTTCCGTGGTGCGGTCTGTGCAGGAAGATTGGTCACATACGACCTGGTCTTCGGCGAGAATCGTGTCGTTTCTGACCACTCTTCTTGGGTGTGAGGTCAGCGGAGCTGGCTGCGCAGGGTCACCCTGGCCTCGCGCTGCCACAACCCTCCGCACAGACCGCGGTGCGGGGACGCGTCGGACCGCCGCTCCTCCGTGCTTGCCAAGTTCAACTGAGCAGGGAGCCGCAGCCTCCCATGGCGAGGCGAGCGACGATTCGTGCCAACTCGGCGAGGATTCGTGCCAACTCGGCGGGTCAGGTCAGCCAGTGGTCGATCTGGGTGAGTAGCTCGGCCTTGGTGGAGTCGGGGGCGGCGGAGGCGGTGACCGAGGAGGCGGCGAGGGCGGCGAGTTGGGGGTCGGAGAGGCTGTGGCTGGCGCGCATCGCGGCGTACTGGCCGACCAGTCGCGAGCCGAACAGGAGCGGGTCGTCGGCGCCGAGCGCGATCGTGGCTCCGCCCGCGATCAGTTCGGGGAGCGGCACCGAGGACGGGTCGGAGTAGACGCCGAGCGAGACGTTCGACAGCGGGCACACCTCCAGGGCGATGCCTCGCGCGACGATCTCGTCGAGCAGGCGCGGGTCCTCCGCCGATCGCACGCCGTGCCCGAGCCGGTCGGGACGCAGCGCGTCGAGACAGACCCGGATGTGCTCGGGTCCGCGTAGCTCGCCGCCGTGCGGCACCAGCCGCAGCCCGGCACGCTCGGCGATCCGGAAGGCCGGCCCGAAGGCTGAAGTCCAGCCACGCCGCTCGTCGTTGGAGAGCCCGAAGCCCACGACCCCGCGGCCGGCGTACTGCGCGGCCAGGCGGGCGAGCGTACGCGCATCCAGGGGGTGGCGCGTCCGATTGGCCGCGACGACCGTCGCCATGCCGATGCCGAGGTCACGCGAGGTCGTCGCCACCGCGTCGAGCACCAGCTCGAGGAAGGCCGTGATGCCGCCGAACCGCGCGGCGTACCCGCTCGGGTCGACCTGCAGCTCCAGCCATCGCCCGCCCTCGGCGAGGTCGTCCTCGGCCGCCTCGCGCACCAGGCGGCGTACGTCCTCCTCGGTGCGCAGCACGGAGCGGGCCACGTCATAGAGACGCTGGAACCGGAACCAGCCCTTCTCGTCGGCCGCGGACAGCACCGGTGGCCAGTCCTCGACCAGCGCGCTGGGCAACATGATTCCGTCGCGTGCGGCGAGCTCGACCAGCGTCGCGTGCCGCATCGACCCGGTGAAGTGCAGATGCAGGTGTGCCTTCGGCAGCGCCGTCAGGTCACGCCGCGGCGTCGGGTCGGTCAAGCTCGGTCCATTCAGTTCATTCAGTCCATTCAGGCCGTTCAGCCGCAAGACGGGATCGCGGAGTGGCGGTAGCGGTAGGCAACCGCACCGGGGAGCAGACGACCACGGCCTGGCGGCTGCGATGAGTGCGACTTGCCGGGCGCAGCGCCGGCTCTGACCGGAGCAGTCGGCCGGGCAAGGGCATCATGCAAACAGCTTCTGCAGTCGGGTGACTCCTTCGACCAGGTCGTCGTCGCCGAGCGCGTACGAGAGGCGCAGGTATCCGGGTGACCCGAAGGCCTCGCCGGGCACGACGGCGACCTCCGCCTGGTCCAGGATGTAGGAGGCCAGGTCGGCGGACGTATCGATCCGCTTGCCCCCGTAATCCTTTCCCAGCAGGCCTTTCACGGACGGGTAGACGTAGAAGGCACCCTTGGGCTCGGGGCAGACGACGCCGGGGATCTCGCCGAGCATCCGGACGATCGTGCGCCGGCGCCGGTCGAAGGCGACCTTCATCTCGTCGACCGCGGCCAGGTCGCCGGAGACGGCGGCAAGGGCGGCGCGCTGCGAGACGTTGGCGACGTTGGAGGTCGCGTGCGACTGGAGGTTGGTTGCTGCCTTGACGACGTCGGCCGGCCCGATCAGCCAGCCGACCCGCCAGCCGGTCATCGCGTAGGTCTTGGCGACCCCGTTGAGCACCACGCAGCGGTCGGCCAGCTCGGGCACGGCCACCGGCATCGACACCGCCTCGACCCCGTCGTAGGTCAGGTGCTCGTAGATCTCGTCGCACACCACCCACAGGTCGTTGTCCAGGCAGAACCGGCCGATCGCCTCGACCTGCTCGCGCGAGTACACCGACCCGGTCGGGTTCGACGGCGAGCAGAACAGCAGCACCTTCGTCGCGGGCGTGAGCGCGGCCTGGAGCTGTTCGACGGTCACCAGATAGTCCTGGGTCTCGTCGGCCAGCACCTCGACGGGTACGCCGCCGGCGAGCTTGATCGCCTCCGGGTACGTCGTCCAGTAGGGGGCGGGCAGCAGCACCTCGTCGCCGGGGTCGAGCAGGGTCGCAAACGCTTCGTACACCGCTTGCTTGCCGCCGTTGGTGACCAGCACCTGCGCCGCCTCGACCTCGTACCCGCTGTCGCGCTTGGTCTTCTCGGCGATCGCCTGCTTGAGCACCGGCAGGCCACCCGCCGGTGTGTAGCGGTGGTTGGCCGGGTCGGTGCACGCGTCGACTGCCGCCTGCACGATGTAGTCGGGGGTCGGGAAGTCGGGCTCGCCGGCGCCGAAGCCGATCACCGGGCGCCCGGCGGCCTTGAGTGCCTTGGCCTTCGCGTCGACGGCGAGGGTCGCGCTCTCGGCGATCGATCCGATGCGGTGGGAGATGCGGGGCTTGGTCATAGGCCCCATCGTTCCATCCGGAGCTGAGTTGGTCGAACCCGATCTGGCAACTCCGACGTCTTGCCTTGATCGTCCAGCGGACCACGCTTCTGCGCCGCACCGCTTGAGGGTCGGCTGGCTGTCGGGCTGGTCAGATGGCAGCCGTTGTCACACGGGTGCGACCTTGACTCCGGGAGAGTCGGACGACAGCCGGCGCAGGTCGGCGATGTCGCTGGTCATGATGATCGCGCCGTCGCGGCTTGCGAGTTCGGCTGACGCGACGACGCACGCGTCCATGTGGAGCTCCGATCCCGCGTCGTGGCTGGCAAGGATCGCCCCGACGCGTTTGGCGAGGGGTCGATCGGTGTCGTGGACTTCGACCTGCGTGTTCTGCCTCAGATAGGTGTCCACTCCCGCGGCGTGCCGGTCTCGGTAGAGCTCGGACAGCACCGCAGCGGGCACGATCACCTTGGCTTGGCGGCGTTGTGCCGACACGAGTGCCGCGATGAGCTCGGCCCCAGGGTGCAGGCGGTTGCGGGAGCCCTTCATGCCCGCGTCGATGAGCAGGTTGACGGCCTGGGAGTCGAGAACGAGGGCACTCATCGAGAGGGGCCGGTGATCTTCTCGCGCGTCTTTGCCCAGGTGCGTACGCCTTCGTGAGCTTCGGCGGCGGCTTCGTCGAAGAGCGCGTCGAACCGGGCGACTGCTTCGGCGTCGGGCGCGCCGAAGGTTTCCAGCAAGTCGGCGACGTAGGCGTCGAACAGGGCCTGGGCCGTTCGTTGATCCTTCACTTGCCGCAACGCCGCGTTGATGTTCGCGGAAAGTGCGGTGCCCTCGTCGCCGAACTCGGCGACGAGGTCGGGGTCCAGCGTGATCGTCTTGCGGACCTTGAAGTCACTCATACTCACATCATACTCCTACTCTTTCGTCGACTCTTTCGTCGACCCTTTCGTCGACCCTTTCGTCGACCCTTTCGTCGACCCTTTCGTCGACCCTGAGACTTGATTGGATCGAACATGTGTTCGATCATGGATGGATGACGGCGACGGCGCTCAAGGGCGATCTGGAGAGCTTGCGGGCACGGGTCCGCCAGCTGGAGGAGACAGCCGTACGGCAGCCGCTCCCGACCCTGCCGGCGCTGACGGGACTGGTCGAGCTGCGACCCGGCGCGGCCTACGAGGTCGACTCGGCGTCGCTGGTGCTCGCGCTGCTCGCGGGTGCCTCGCGTCAGGGGCTGTGGTCCTCGGTGGTCGGCTTAGGCGACCTCGGCTGGGAGGCCGCGACTGCGCTAGGGGTGGATCTGGGGCGCACGGTGGTGGTGCCGGACCCGAGGGAGCACTGGCTCGAGGTCACCGCCGCGCTGATCGAGTTGGCCGGGGTGGTGGCGCTGCGGCCGCCGGGCCGGGCCGCCGCGCGTGACGCACACCGGATCGCCGCGCGGCTGCGGAGCAAAGGCACAGCCCTGATCGTCTGGGGCTCTTGGCCGATGCCCGAGGGCCGGTTGAGTCTCTCCACGCCGCGGTGGTCCGGCCTGGGTCGTGGAGAAGGCAGGCTGCATACGCGCAGCGCTGTCCTCACGGTGCGCAAAGGGGCTGGCCCGGAGCGTCACGCGGAGTTGCTGCTGTCCGGAGACGGCACGATCTCCCGTGTCGTATCGGATACCCGGGCGCCCGTCGGTCCTGTCGACGAGCAGGTCGCGGTGTGAAGCCGCGGGCACGCACGATGGTGCTGTGGTGTCCTGACTGGTCGGTGGCTGCCGCCACGGTTGAGGCGGGGTTACCCGCCGACCAGCCAGCGGCGGTGCTGGCCAACAACGTGGTGACCGTCTGCAACCAGGCGGCCCGGGCCGACGGCGTACGCCGGGGAATGCGGCGGCGCGACGCACAGGCTCGCTGTCCGGAGCTGGCGCTGCTCGATCACTGCGCCGAGCGAGACGCCCGCTGCTTCGAGCCTGTCCTGGTGGTGGTCGAGCAGCTCTGCGCGCAGGTCGCGCCGCTGCGCCCCGGGCTGCTCGCGGTCGCCTCCCCGGCCGGCTACTACGGCGACGATCGCGCCGCGGCCGGGGTCCTGGTCGAGCACCTGGCCACGATCGGAGTCCTCGAAGTGCACTGCGGTTGCGCTGACGACCTGTTCACTGCCGAGCAGGCAGCCCGTCGTGCCGCGGCCGGCGACTGCCTGGTCGTACCCCCGGGAGGCTCACCGGTCTTCGTGTCGGAGCTGCCGGTCGAGGCGCTCGACGAGCCTGCGCTGGTGGGGCTGTTGCGTCGGTTGGGTATTCGTACGCTGGGAGCGCTCGCCAAGCTCCCCGCGCGCGACGTGAAGGCCCGGTTCGGTGACTACGGTGCCCGGATCCACCAGTTGGCTCGCGGCGAGGACCCAAGCCTGTTGACGGCCCGCACGCCTCCTCCCGAACTCACCTGTCAGGTGCGGTTCGAGCCGCCGCTGGAGTCGATCGAGGCGGTCGGGTTCAGCGTGCGGCGCACGGCCGAGCGGTTCGTCGCGCAACTCGCCGCCCGACAGCAGGTCTGCACCCGGGTGCACCTCGAGGCCGAGATCGACGGCCGGGTGGTCTCGGGCCGCACTTGGACCCACGTGCGCTGGTTCAGTGCCGACGACCTCGTCGACCGGCTGCGCTGGCAGCTGGCCGCCACCGCCGGATTAACGACCGATCCCCAGCGGGAGCACGGGGGAGTGGACGCGGTCCGGTTCGTGCCCGAGGTCGTCGAGGCTGCCGGTGCCGACGGCCTCTGGGGCGGTGGCGCGGAGGAGGAGGTCGAGCGCGGCGTCGCCCGAGTGCAGGCACTGCTGGGGTATGACCAGGTCGTGGTCCCTGCGCTGCAGGGCGGCCGCTCGCCCGGAGACCGGCAGGCCTGGATTCCCTGGGGGGAGCGGCCATCGGGGCTGCGGCCTCGCGGGCTGCCCTGGCCGGGCAGCATCCCGCCGCCCGCGCCCGTCCTGGTGCTCGAGCAGCCGTGGCCCGCCGAGGTGCTCGACGGCAGCGGCACGATGGCCTGGGTCAGTGACCGGGGTGCGCTCAGCGGCGAGCCGGCCCGATTCCGGCCGCGCCCCGACACAGCCTGGCAGCCGGTGCTGGCCTGGGCCGGGCCCTGGCCGGTGGAGGAGCGCTGGTGGGAGAACGGCAGCCGCAAGCTCACCCGCTTCCAGGTCGTCGGGGCCGACGGCCGGGCCTGGTTGATGCTGTGCGACCGGGGCCGCTGGTGGACCGAGGCCGGCTATGACTGAACCGCAGCAGAACCCGCTGGATTGTGGCCGATCGCGACAAGGTGTGCCGGGTTGTGGCCGATGCCGACACCGTTTCGGCCGGTGTCGCTGTCATCATCGGCCACAATCCCGCCGCAATCGCCACCATCGGCCACAATCCGGCTGCGGTGGCCAAGCGGAAGGCTGCTGAGTGGGCTGGGTAAATCCGGCGGTGCCTTGGTCTCAGTTGGAGCGCACCCTTTCCGGAGAGCCGGCTCCGGGCTCGTCGCCGGACGAGGGGCCGGGGTCGCGCAAGCGCAAGCCTTACCAGCCCAAGCCGGAAGTACGCCCTCCCGCGGGCCCGACCACGGCGTACGCGGAGCTGCACTGCCACAGCTACTTCAGTTTCCTCGACGGCGCGAGCAGCCCCCAGGAGCTGGTCGAGGAGGCGGTGCGGCTCGGCCTGGTCGGGCTCGCGCTGACCGACCACGACGGCTTCTACGGCGCGCCGGCGATGGCCGAGGCCGCCCAGGAATACGGCAGGAAACACGACCTGCGCACCATCTACGGCGCTGAGCTGTCGTTGGGATTGACTGCACCACAGAACGGCGTCCCCGATCCAGGAATGGAGTCGCAGAGTAGCGGCAGTCGACCGCACCGCGGCGCAGGTGACCACGCAGTCGCCGCGGCATCGAGCCTGACCCGCGGGACGCAGGGCTTTCCTCAACCCGGAACGGTCGGTGGGCGGGCGGCTTCGACCGGGCAGAAAGGGTCCCATCTGCTGGTGCTTGCCCGGGGCGTCGAGGGCTACCACCGGTTGTCGGCCGCGATCACCGACGCGCAGCTTGCCGGTGACGAGAAGGGTTGTCCCCGCTACGACTTGGACGAGCTGGCCGAGCGAGCCGGTGACCACTGGCTGGTGCTGACCGGCTGCCGCAAGGGAATGCGTACCCCGGAAGCCGTTGACGCTTTGGTCGACCGCTTCGGTCGCGACAACGTGGTGGTGGAGCTGACCGATCACGGACTCCCGCTCGACAGTGTCACCAACGACGCATTGTTCGGGCTCGCCGCTGACCGAGGGCTGCGCGTCGTGGCGACCGGCAACGTGCACTACGCCCGGCCCGACGACCATCGGGTCGCCGGGGCGATGGCCGCGATCCGGGCCCGGCGCAGCCTGGCCGAGATGGACGGCTGGCTGCCGCCCGGGGGTGGCGCCTGCCTGCGCTCGGGGGCGGAGATGGCGGCTCGGTTCGCCCGCTATCCGGGGGCGGTCGCGCGCAGTGTCGAGCTCGCGGGGGAGCTGGCCTTCGACCTCCGGCGCGCCAAGCCCGCGTTGCCGAAGTTCCGCATCCCGGCTGGGCACGATGCCGCCAGCTGGTTGCGAGTGCTGGTCGAGCGCGGGTTCGAAGAGCGCTATGCACACGGCTCTCCGAAGGAGGTGGCCAAGGCACGCAAGCGGATCGAGGAGGAGATGGCGACGATCCTCGGCAAGGACTTCGCCGGCTACTTCGTGATCGTCCACGACATCGTCGAGTTCGCCCGAGGCAAGGGAATCCTGTGTCAGGGCAGGGGATCTGCGGCCGCCTCCGCGGTCTGCTACGCGCTCGGCGTCACCGCGATCGACCCGGTGTTCTACAACCTGCCCTTCGCCCGCTTCATCTCCGCGCACCGCAACGAGGAGCCCGACATCGACGTCGACTTCGACTCGAACCGACGCGAGGAGGTGATCCAGCAGGTGTACGAGTGGTACGGACGGCGCAACGCCGCCCAGGTCGCCAACGTGATCAGCTACCGCCCCAAGATGGCCGTGCGCGACGCCGCCAAGGCGTTGGGCTACTCACCCGGTCAGCAGGACGCGTGGTCGAAGCAGATCACCAGCTGGAGCCATGTCCCGCTGCCCGACGATGAGAATCACCAGATCCCGGAGCCCGTGCTGGCGCTGGCCGGCCGGCTGCTCCGGGCGCCTCGTCACCTGGGCATCCACTCCGGCGGGATGATCCTCACCGAGCGGCCGATCGGCGATGTCTGCCCGATCGAGCGAGCCCGGATGGACAAGCGCACGGTGCTGCAATGGGACAAGGACGCCTGCGAGTGGATGGGTCTGGTCAAGTTCGACCTGCTCGGGCTGGGCATGCTGTCGGCGCTGGACCACATGATGCGCATGGTCGCGACCCACCTGGGCGAGGAGTGGACGCTGGCGACTCTTCCCCTGGAGGAGCCGGCGGTCTACGACATGTTGTGCCGTGCCGACTCGATCGGGGTTTTCCAGGTCGAGAGCCGTGCCCAGATCGGCACGCTGCCGCGGCTGCGGCCACGCAGCTTCTACGAGCTGGCCATCGAGATCGCACTGATCCGTCCCGGCCCGATCCAGGGCGGCGCGGTGCATCCCTACATCCGGCGTAAGACCGGACAGGATCCGATCACCTATGCCCACCCGGATCTGGAGCCGGTTCTCGGACGCACTCTGGGCGTACCCCTCTTCCAGGAGCAGCTGATGGCGATGGCCCAGGCGCTGGGCGACTGCAGCGAGGACGAGGCCGACCTACTGCGCCGGGCGATGGGCTCCAAGCGTGGCGTCGAGCGGATCGAGAGGGTCAAACAGCAGCTCTACAAGGGAATGGCCGCCCGCGGGATCACGGGAGAGAAGGCCGACGCGATCTATCTGCAGATCCTGTCGTTCGCGGACTTCGGGTTCGCCGAGAGTCACGCGCTGTCCTTCGCCAAGCTGGTCTACGCGTCCTCTTGGCTCAAGCTGCACTACCCGGCGGCGTTCCTGGCCGGGCTGTTGCGGGCTCAGCCGATGGGCTTCTACTCCGCCCAGTCGCTGGTCCAGGACGCCCGGCGTCACGGCGTACGCGTGCTGCGTCCCGACCTGCTGCGCTCGGCGGCACGAGCCGACCTCGAGTTGGTCGGCACTGCCGGGCCCACCGGCCCGGACGGCTGCCTCCTCGACCACCAAGGCAGCACCGAGTACGACGAGAGCGCTCCCGACCCGACGCCGGCGCATCGGCGCGACACCGGCTACGCGGTCCGGTTGGGATTCGACAGCGTACGAGGCATCGGCACCGAGGTGGCCGAGCGCATCGCCGCCGCCCGCGACCAGGAGCCGGCGCGCGGGCCGATCACTGACCTGACGGAGCTGTCCCGGCGAGCCGAGCTGGACAGCACCCAGCTCGAGGCGCTCGCCACCGCGGGGGTGTTCGACTCCCTGGGCCTCAGCCGCCGCGAGGCGCTGTGGCAGGCCGGGTACACCGAGAGCCCCGACCAGCTCCCGGTCACCGTTGCCCCTGCCGCGCCCGTGCTGCCCGGCATGGACGAGATCGAGACCACGATGGCCGACCTGTGGGCGACCGGAGTGACACCTGACAGCCACCCGTTCGGCCACCTGCGGCCGCTGTTGCGCAGCCGAGGGATTCGGGCGATCGGTGAGCTCGGTGCGGCCGACGCGCGCCGGTGGCTGTGGGTCGCCGGCCTGATCACCCACCGACAGAGCCCCAGCACAGCCGGCAGTGTCACGTTCCTCAATCTCGAGGACGAGACCGGGATGCTCAACGTGGTCTGCTTCGCGACCGTCTGGGAGAGGCACCGCAGCACCGCCCGCTCGGCGGCAGCCATGGTGATCCGAGGGTTCCTCGAACACCAAGACGGCGCCCTCAACCTGGTCGCCGAGCAGCTGCTCCCACTGGAGCGGGTCTACCCCGACGCCGGCCGAGGCCTCCAGGAGCGACACCGGTCCCGCGACTTCCGCTGACCGGCCCGGCTTCAGAGCGTGGCCGGTTGTCATCGCCACTGCTGCCAGCAAACGTCAGCAGTCACCGGACATCTCAGCGTCGTTGCGACGTTCGTGCTACGTTCGTAGCATGACGACCATCCCGCAGCGAGAGCTGCGCAACGACAACGGACCGATCATCGACCGCGTGATTGCCGGAGAGTCCTTTGTGGTGACCCGTCGCGGCAAGCCCGTCGCGGATCTCGTGCCTCATGTCGACTCCCACGAGGCCGGCGGGTTCGTCACAGCAGAGGAGATCAGGGCGGGTCTGGGTGGGCTACCGCCGATCGACGCGCCGGCCTGGTTGGCGGATGCGCGAGCGATCGACGACCTCGTGGAGGACGGGGATCGGGACCCGTGGGCGTCCGCGTGACCCCGGCTTATCCCGCGGCATTCCTTGACACCTCGGTCTTGATCGACCCGCCGGAGGACATCGGGTCCTATGCGGAGCAGTTCGCGGTCTCGGTCGTGTCGATCGCCGAGCTGGCGAGTGGGCTCAACGTGCCGGTCGATCCTGTGGAGCGCGTGGCTCGACAAGAGCGCTTTGCCGCGATCCTATCGACCTACCGGATCACTCCCTACAGCTTGGCAGCGGCAAGACGGTACGGAGCGTTGTGCGACGTGACGCGTGAGTCCGGCCTGAACCCGCGACCGCGGCGCTTCGATCTGCTCCTCGCGTCGGTGGCGATTCAGGCCGGCCTTCCACTGCTGACGCGCAACCCGGACGACTTCGCACACCTCCATCGAAGTCTCGTCGTCGTGCCGGTTCCCGCCTCCCTGAGCTGAGACGGCGCGGCCGGCCTGATATCACTATGCCGACGAGTACGGCTCTCCCGGTAGCTACGTGGTCGGGGCTAACATCACCGGCTTCACCCAGGTCGCCGATGCGATGCTCGCCCCTCGGCGTCATCTGAGGCATATCGAGTATCTCGGCGCTGGTTCGCCGGCTGACCCCGGCCGGATTGTGGCCGATGCCGACAGCGATCCCACCCGGAATGTCGTCGCCATCGGCCACAAACCAGCCGCGATTGCCACCATCGGCCACAACTCAGCGTCACAGCCGGTGGAGGCCCGAGAGGTTCAGAGCCTGAACTCGAGGTCGGGCTCGACGTCGCCGACGTCCATCTGGGCCTTCTGCAACCGGCCGGAGTAGTCCCAGTTCATCGACTGCCAGCGGGTGAACTGATCGAGCACCCACATCCCCGACTGGCGGCTGCCGTTGCCGGACTTGCCGTTGCCGCCGAAGGGCAGGTGCGCCTCGGCGCCGGAGGTCGAGTTGTTGACGCTCACCATGCCCGCGCCGATCCCGCGCCGATAGCTGAACACATCTTTCGGGTCGGTGGTGTAGATCGCGCAGGACAGGCCATAGCCGGGGAGGTTCGCCAGCGCGATGGCCTCGTCGAGGTCGGTGTAAGTGGTGATGCCGATCATCGGGCCGAACGTCTCGTTCAGGAAGATGTCGTCGTCCTTGCGTACGCCGTCCACGATCGTCGGGTGGTAGTAGACGCCGGCGTCGGGGTCGCCGACGAAGCCCTGGCGGGGGTTGTCGGCGGTGATCCGGCCGGTAGCGGTCGACCCGGAGACATGGTGGTGGGGCTGGATCCAGGCCAGGTAGTCCTCGAACCGTGCGGCGAACCGCTCCGAGAGCATCGGTCCGTAGAGCACCGCAGCGGTCGGGTCACCGACGACCGCGGCCTCGGTGGCAGCGGTCAGCCGCCGGACGAACTCGTCGTGCACCGACTCGTGCACGATCACGGTGCCGAGCGAGGTGCATCGCTGGCCGGCGGTGCCGAAACCCGCGAACAGAGCACCCTCGACGGCGAGGTCGAGGTCGGCCGACGGGGTGACCACCATCGGGTTCTTGCCGCCGAGCTCGAGGCAGGCCGTCTGCAGGTGCCGCCCCGCGAGCGCACCGATCTCGGCCCCGACCGCGCTGGAGCCGGTGAAGCCGATCTTGTCGACCAGGCCCTCGGCTAGTGCCTGCTCGAGCCCGGCGTACGTGGTCTCGCCGTCGGCATAGATGACGTTGAGTACGCCGGCCGGCAGTCCCGCGGCCTGGAAGATCTCGTTGAACGCCTCGGCGCAGGCCGCGGAGTACTCGGCCGGCTTCCACACGACCGTGTTGCCACAAACCAGCGCCGGGACGATGTACCACGACGGAACGGCGACCGGGAAGTTCCCAGCGGTGACGACCGCGATCGTGCCGACCGGGTTGCGGAAGGTCAGCAGCTGCTTGTCGTGCATCTCCGACGGGACGGTCTGCCCGTAGAGCCGGCGGCCCTCGCCGAGGAAGAAGTCGCAGGTGTCGACCATCTCCCGGACCTCGCCGAGCGCCTCCGCATAGGGCTTGCCGATCTCACGGGTGACCACCTGGGCCAGTGCCTCGGCGTTGGCTTCGATCAGCCGGCCGACGTAGGCGATCGCGCGACCGCGGATCGGCGCCGGGGTGTCGGCCCAGGCCTGCTGCGCGTTCTTGGCGGAACGGCAGGCGGCCAGGAACGTGTCCACGTCGGCCAGATCGACCTCGGCGACGACGTCGGAGGTGTCGGCCGAGCTGGTCGAGCGGTAGGTGCTCTTGCCCAACGCGTCGGTGGGCTTGCCGTCGAGATAGGTGGTGATCTGCGTCATGTGTGGTGCTCCTGAGTTAAGAGAGGTACGAGGTAGGGCGAGGGATGAGGCTTGAGTCGCTGGTCGAGTGGGGTGGGCGGTGAGGCTTGAGTCGCTGGTCGAGTAGGGCGAGGGACGAGCCCGTATCGAGACCACGGCGCCGTCGCGATCTCGATACGCCCGGCTCGTTCCTCGCCGGGCACTCGATCACCGAGGGTTACGCCGACTGGCTGGTGAGGACCTTGTCGAGGGCCGCGATCGCGACGCCGAGCTCGTCGGTGGTGATCGACAGCGCCGGCCGGAACCTGATCGAGCGCTCCCCGGAGGTCAGCGCCATCACGTGCTCGTCGGCGAGGCCGTTGATCACGGCGCCCCGGGTCTCGGTGTCGGGCAGGTCGAAGGCGAGCATCAGGCCGCGGCCGCGCACGTTGGTCATCGCCGGGTGCTTCTCGGCGAGCTCACCCAGCTTGCCGAGGACCCACGCCCCGGTTCGGCCGGCCTGCCCGATATAGCCGTGCTTCTCGATGATCTCCAGCAGGCGTTGGGATCGCATCATGTCGACCAGGCCGCCGCCCCAGGTGGAGTTGATCCGGCCGGAGACGGTGAAGACGTTGTCCTCGACCTCGTCGACGCGCCGGCCGGCCATGATGCCGCCGAGCTGGACCTTCTTGGAGAACGCGACGATGTCGGGCTCGAGACCGAGCTGCTGGTACGCCCACGCGGTGCCGGTCGTGCCGGCGCCGGTCTGCACCTCGTCGAGGACGAACAGCGCGTCGTAGGTGTGGCACAGCGCCTGCATCGCCTGCAGGAACTCGGCGCGCATGTGGTTGTCGCCGCCCTCGCCCTGGATCGGCTCGGCGATGAAGCAGGCGATGTCGTGCGGATTGGCCTCGAACGCGGCGCGGGCCTGCTGGAGTGCGCGCTGCTCGGCGGCCTCGACCTCGGCGAGATGCTCCTCGATCGGGAACGTGATCGCGGGGACCTCGATGCGCGGCCAGTCGAACTTCGGGTACCGGTCGGTCTTGACCGGGTCGGTGTTGGTCAGCGACATGGTGTAGCCGGTGCGGCCGTGGAAGGCCCTGGTCAGATGCAGCACCTTGGTGCCGAGGTCCCGCGAGCGGCCGGCTGCCTCGTTGCGCTGGCTCTTCCAGTCGAAGGCGACCTTGAGCGCGTTCTCGACCGCCAGCCCGCCGCCTTCCACGAAGAACAGGTGGGGGAGCGCCGGGTCACCGAGCACCCGCGCGAACGTCTCGACGAACTCGGCCAGCGTGGTCGAGTAGATGTCGGAGTTCGCCGGCTTGTTGGCCGCGATGGCGGCGAGCCTACGCATGAAGTCGGCGTCGTCGACCAGCTCGGGCGGGTTGCAGCCGAGCGGCGAGGACGCGAAGAACGTGTACAGGTCGAGGTAGCGGTCGCCGGTGACCGCGTCCACCAGCCAGGAACCCTGCGACGCGACTGGATCCAGCACGAGCCGGAAACCGTCGGTCAGCAGATGTCGGGACAGCGTCGCCCGGACCTCGTCCGGCTCGACATGACCGGTCACCGGATCGGCAGCGGCAATATAATCTGCGGTCATAACCTATTCCTCTCGAAGATCATCTGGATTCTCAACAAGAACACATTAAGATTATCACTGAACTGCAGGGGATCGTTGGTCTCGATACGCCCTCGTTCCTCGGGGCTACTCGACCGCCGTTCGCTGGTCGAGTAGGCCCGAGGCGCTAACCGAGGACATATCGAGACCCTGGAGAGGTGGAGATGGCGGAGTCGATCGACGAGCTGTTCCTGGCGCGCGTACGCTCCGGCGATGTCTCTGCCGGTCCGTCCGAGAAGGCGCTGGACTCCGAGACGGCGATCGCCCTGTTCGGGGCCCAGATCCAGAGCCGCCACCTCGACTTCGCGGGACGCTGGCTCCAAACCCAGGGAGCCGGCTTCTACACGATCGGGTCGTCGGGTCACGAAGCCAACGCCGCGGTGGGTCTGGTCACCCGGGTCGAGGACCCGGCGCTGCTGCACTACCGATCCGGCGGGTTCTACGCGGCCCGGGCCGCCAAGGCAGGCGACTCCGGGATCCGCGACGTGCTGCTCGGCATGGTGGCTGCGGCTGCGGACCCGATCTCCGGCGGGCGGCACAAGGTGTTCGGGCATCCCGGGCTCCACGTCATTCCGCAGACCTCCACGATTGCCTCCCATCTGCCGCGTGCGGTCGGGTTGGCCTTCTCGTTGGGCAGTCTGCACGACCTGTCGCCGACGCCACCATGGCCCGCGGACGGCATCGTCGTCTGCTCGCTGGGCGATGCCTCGGTCAACCACTCGACGGCGCAGGGCGCGTTCAACGCCGCTGGCTACCTCGCCCACCGCGGGATCGCGACGCCCCTGCTGTTCGTCTGCGAGGACAACGGCATCGGCATCAGCACCAAGTCGCCGGTCGGCTGGATCGAACGCCGTCTCCAGGCGCTTCCCGGAGTGACGTACTTCCGGGCCGAGAGCGCCCAGCCCGACCTGCTCCTCGGTGCCGTCGAGGAGGCGGTCGGCTTCGTCCGCGACGAGCGCCGGCCGGCGATGCTGCACCTGAGCACGGTTCGGTTCCTGGGGCATGCCGGCTCCGATGTCGAGATCGCTTACCGATCCAAGGCCGAGATCGTCGCGGAGTACGACCGCGATCCGCTGCTGGCGACGGCCGGGTTCCTGATCCGGCACGGGATGCTGAGTGCCGACGAGGTCGTCGATCGGTACGAGGCGATGCGGTCGGCGGTCATGGAGGAGGCGAAGCGGGTGCTGACCGAGGAACATCTGGGAAGCCGTCAGGCGGTGATGGCTCCGCTCGAGAAGGCCGGTCGAGCGCCCGAGGCATTAGCTGGGGAGCAGGAGGCTGGTCGAGTAGCGCCGAGGAACGAGGCGCGTATCGAGACCACCGGCGCCGGCCCGGGATCTCGATACGCCGCCCGCTCGTACCTCGCGGGCGGCACTCGATCAGCGGTGGCTGGTCGAGCGCCCGAGGCATTAGCTGGGGAGCGAGAGGCTGGTCGAGTAGCGCCGAGGAACGAGGCGCGTATCGAGACCCCTGTCGGGCAACTCACTTTGGCGCAGTCGATCAATGCCGCCCTTGCCGAACTGATGCGGGATCGACCCGACGCCCTCGTTTTCGGCGAGGACGTCGCGGTCAAAGGCGGGGTGTACGGGGTGACCCGCGGGCTGCGCAAGCAGTTCGGCGGGCGACGAGTGTTCGACACGCTCCTGGACGAGCAGACGATCCTCGGCACCGCACTCGGTGCGGCGCTGATGGGCCTGCTGCCGATCCCGGAGATCCAGTACCTCGCCTACCTGCACAACGCCGAGGACCAGTTGCGTGGTGAGGGAGCGTCGCTCCGGTTCTTCTCCGACAGCCAGTACGCCAACCCGATGGTCGTCCGGATCGCCGGGCTGGCCTACCAGCGCGGGTTCGGCGGGCACTTCCACAACGACAACTCGGTGGCCGTGCTGCGCGACATCCCCGGCCTCGTCCTCTGTGTGCCCAGCCACCCCCAGGACGCACCTGGTCTCTTGCGCAGCTGCGCGGCGATCGCGGAGGCGGAGGGGCGAGTCTGTGTCTACCTCGAGCCGATCGCGCTCTACCACACCCGTGATTTGTACGAGCCTGGTGACGACTTGTGGACGGCACCCGCCACCGATGCGAATGCGCTCGAGGAGTTCGGCGCGGCCCGCAGCTACGGCGAGGGCGAGGATCTGCTCGTGGTGACGTTCGGGAACGGCGTCCCGATGAGCCTGCGCGCCGCTCGATCACTCGAACGCGAAGGCATCGGGGTCACTGTGCTCGACCTCCGCTGGCTCGCGCCGCTGCCGGTAGCCGATCTCCTGGCGTACGCCCGGCGCTTCTCACGCGTACTCGTTGCCGACGAGACCCGCCACAGCGGCGGAGTATCGGAAGCCGTCGTCGCAGCACTGGTCGACGGCGGGTACGCCGGCAAGATTGCCCGGGTGAACAGCGCCGACAGCTTCGTCCCCCTCGGGCCCGCCACCCAGTATGTGCTGCTCTCCGAGTCCGACATCGAGCAGGCGATGCGACAGCTCAGCCGATCTTGAGCACCAGCTTGCCGGTGTTGCGTCCGGCGAACAGGTCCAGGAGCGTCGCGCCGAAGTGTTCGACGCCTCCTTCGACCACGGTCTCTCGGGCGACCAGCTTGCCGTCCTTCACCATCTGGGACATCGCTGCGATGGCGGCGGCATCCTTGTCCGGATAGTCGAAGACCAGGAACCCCTGCATCCTGGCGCGGAACACCAGCAAGGACATGTAGCGGCTGGGGCCCGGCGGCAGCTTCTCGTCGTTGTAGGACGCGACCGCGCCGCAGATCACGATCCGGGCACCGCGCCGCAGATTCGCCAGCGCGGCGTCGAGGATGTCGCCGCCGACGTTGTCGAAGTAGACGTCGATGCCCTTCGGCGCAACCTCGCGGAGCCGCTTGAGCACATTCTCGTTCTTGTAGTCGATCGCCTCGTCGAAGCCGATCTCGGTCAGCCACGCGCACTTGTCAGGACCGCCCGCGATGCCGATCACCCGGCAGCCCTCGGCCTTGGCGAGTTGGCCGGCGACGCTGCCGACGGCTCCGGCGGCGGCGGAGATGACCACGGTGTCGCCCTCGCGGATCTCGCCGACCTCGTGCAGTCCGTGGTACGCCGTCAGCCCGGGCATCCCGAGTGCGCCGAGCCAGGTAGCCGGGCCCACCACGGACAGGTCGATCGCCTGGACACCCTTGCCGTTGCTCAGGGTGTACTCGGTCACACCGAACATCCCGCTGACCGGAGTGCCCACGGGGAAGTCCGGATGGTTCGAGACTGTGACCACCCCGGTGGCACCTGCCCGCATGACGTCGCCGAGCTGCACGGGCGGAAGGTAGGACCGCACGTCGTTGAGCCAACCGCGCATCGCCGGATCGAGCGAGATGTGGTCGACCCGCACCAGGAACTCGCCGTCCGCCGGCTCCGGCAGCTCGACGGTCTCCAGAGCCCAGGTGCTGTCGTCGGGCAGACCGATGGGCCGTTGGGCGAGGGTCACGCGCTTCGTGGTCGTCATACCCGGCACGATAGTCGGCCTACGCGGCGGCACCGCGGCAGGTCCGCGCCTAGCCACGACGTCAAGCTTCGAGGGGGCGGGAGTCTCATTCTGTGTGGAGGGCACTCCGGGCTGTCGAGACCTTCAGACAGAGCGTCAAGCTGTCGCCGGTTGCGACCTTCTTGAAGTCGTTGCGACGGTAGAACTCCAGCCCCCTCTTGTTGTCGGCGTCGACCACGATCACCTTCCCGCCGCCCGAGGCGGCCACCTCAACGATCTTGCGTAGTGCCGCGCGGAGCAGCAGGGCCCCCCACGACGCTTCCTTGTCGGCTCTCAGGTCTACGTGGACGGCGAGCTTTCCGAGCCTCCACGCGGGAACCCGGTGAGGACATCCTCGCGACTCGTAGGCCGATCGCGTCAGTCCTACAGTCGCTCTCGTCCGTGCGGCGTGGTCCAGCCGGAGAGGTCGGGGCCCTCGGGGACGATGCCGGTGGGGTTCACGTCGGTGTGCACGACGTAGTAGTGGCGCTTGATCTGGTCGAAGTCGACGGTGTCGCCGAAGCCCGGGGTCTGGAAGAGGTCGCGGGCGTAGCCCCACAGGTTGGGGAGCTCGGTCAGCTTCTTGCGGTTGCACTTGAAGTGGCCGTGGTAAACGGGGTCGAAGCGGGCCAGGGTGGTGAACAGGCGTACGTCGGCCTCGGTGATCGCGGGCCCCATCAGGTAGCGCCGGTCGGCGAGCCGCTTCTCGAGCCAGTCCAGCGCCGTCCAGAGACGGTCGTAGGCCGCGTCGTACGCCTCCTGGGAGCCCGCGAATCCGCACCGGTAGACGCCGTTGTTGACCTCGGTGTAGACGCGCTTCATGACCGACTCCATCTCCTCGCGGACATCGTCGGGCCACAGGTCGGGTGCGTCGGGCCGATGGTGGTCGCGCCACTCGAAGAACAGGTCGTGGGTGATCCAACCAAAGTCGTTGGTGACGACCGCCTTGGCCGGGACGTCCACCATCGCCGGCACGGTGATCCCGCGGGGGTACTCGGGATCGCGGGCGAAGTAGGCCTGCTGGAGCCGCTCGTACCCGAGCACCGGGTCGACTCCACCGGGGTCGAGGTCGAAGGTCCAACTGCGCTTGTCGTGGGTCGGCCCGCACAGTCCCATCGAGACGACGTCCTCCAAGCCCAGCAGGCTGCGGACGATGATGGCCCGGTTCGCCCAGGGACACGCCCGCGCCACCACCAGCCGATAGCGGCCCGGCTCGACCGGCCAAGTAGGCACCTCGAGCGCACCGCCGCCGTACGCCGTGAAGGGGTCCTGGGAGAGGCCCGGCACCGTCGTGATCCGGTCGGGAATGTAGGCCGTATCACGCTCGAACGCCTTGCCTGCTTCGGTATAGGTCGCCCGGAGGTCATCGTCGGTGGTCATGGTCTCACAGCCTATTCCCGCCCCGGGCCCGGCAACGGGGCGGACGACCTCAGCTGTAGGGGTTCTTCGGTGTCGGGATGTCGATGACTTTGCTCGCCTTCACGGCAGCAGGGTCCGCGAGGTCACGCCCGGTGCCCTCGACCCAGGTGCCGGTGACGCGCACCCACTGGTCGCGCGGCGGAGCCGGCTGTCCGTCGACCTCGACCCGCTCGACCACGGCGTCGGCTGCGCAGCAGAAGATCACCAACGCGGTCACGTACCAGTGCCCGGCCTTGTCGGTGCTGACGAACCCCTCCAGGCGTACTTCCTGACCCTTCAGGCCCATGGGGTCGTCGGGCTGGGCGGCGCCCCAGGTGAACTCGTCGACGCCGAGGGTGATCGGCTCGCCGGAGTGGCTGACCGGGATCTTGGCGGGCGCCGGCATGGTGGCCGGCGCCTGCGCGGCCCGCCTTTCGGCGACGTACGCACCGAGCGGAGGCGGTGCCACGCTGAAGACGATGACGGTAGGGAGCAGGAGCAGCCAACTGGACTTCGGCACCGTCGCCTCGTGCCTGGCGTACCCGAAGGCCGGCTTCAGCGCCATCAGCAACAGCAGGGCGCCCGTCGCCAGCAGCGGCCAGCGCATCCACGGCTGCACGAAACGCAGGTACTCCCCGGTGATCGAGATCCGGATCAGGAGCGCCGCCAGCGCTCCGGTCACCAGCCCCTGGGTCGGCGTCGTCACAGCAGCACTCTCCCCACGACGACTGCCGACACGATCGCAACCAGGAGCACGACCGGCACGAACTGCCGGGCGAACCGGCTGCCGAACTGTCCTGACTCCATGGCCGCGAGCTTGATGTCCATCGCGGGACCGACGACGAGGAAGGTCAGCTTCGCGGTGTTGGAGAAGGCCGTCAGGCTCGCGGCTACGAAGGCGTCGGATTCCGAGCACAGCGCGGCGACGAACGCGAACGCGGCGAGTACGAGCACACCGAGCACGGCCTGACCGCCCACGTCGTCGACCCACTCCCGAGGCACGAACGTGTTGACGCCGGCCGCCGCCATCGCGCCGATGACCAAGAAGCCGCCGGCATGCAAGAAGTCGTGCAGTGCGCCGGCAAGGAAACTGTCGGTGTGGTCGTGTCCGGTCGATCGCCGGATCATGCCCAGGCCGTCGCCGCGGGCCACGCACCACCAACCCACCAGTACCGCTGTCGCGAGAGAGGCAGTGAGGCGCGCGACGACCATCATGCGGTCGTTGGGGAACGCGATCGCCGTCGAGACGATCACGGTCGGGTTGATCGCGGGCGCCGCCAGCAGAAACGTGAGCGCAACCCCGGGGGCCAGACCGCGCCGCATCAGTCCTTCACTGACCGGAACGGCGGCACACTCGCACCCCGGCAGTCCGAGCCCGGCGATACCGGCGACCGGCACGGCAAGCACGGGGTTGCGGGGAATCACCCGTTGCAGCAGCCGCTCGGACAGGAACCGCGAGATCAGGGCCGAGAGCAGCACGCCCCCGACGAGGAAGGGCGTGGACTGCACCACTACTGCGACGAACATCGTGCACCAGGTCTGCAGCGCCTCGCTGGTGAACAGTGGTTGGATGAGCCGTTCGCCGAGCGCGATCAAGGCAATGAGAACCAGTGCGACCACCGTCGCCTGGTTGATCAGACGCGGCCTCGGATCGGTTGTCGTCTCGGACAAGGAACCCCTGTCGGTCTCGTAGCTATCGAGCCGCTTCCGGGCGTCGAGTGCCCGGCGAGGGCAAGCAGAGCGTCTGGGCCGGGTGTATCGAGCTGCCGGTCGTCGAGTGGGCCGAGGCGTTAGCCGAGGGCCGTATCGAGACGCCGACCGGACGCGAGCGCCGAAGTTGCGGACTTCTCGTACAGATCGATTATCGCTCGTGACAGGGTCACCGCGGCGTCAACAAAGCGGCGTGGCGGGCTGCGCGTCGTTGTGGGACCGAGGCGGGCAGCTTCAATCTCGGCGAGGCCGTACGCCATACATGTATGTCGTAGGATGGTGGAATGGTGCGAACCACGATCTACCTTCCTGACGACCTCAAGGCCGCCCTGGAGGCGCGCGCTGAGGCCGATGGTCGTACCGAAGCCGACATCATTCGGGAGGCCCTGGCCGAGAAGTTGCGCGGCTCGGGCAAGACGGCCCGCCAGATGCGATTCGGGCTCTTCGACAGCGGCTCTTCCACCACATCGACCGAGGTCGACGACGTGCTCACCGCGACCGGCTTCGGCGTCGCGTGACGGTCATCGCCGATACCGGAGCGATCTACGCCTGCTACGACCGCGCCGATGCCCACCATGCCGCTACCAAGGCATTCCTCGGCGACCTCGACGTGAAGTTGTGGGTGCCCGCCCTGGTCCTGGCCGAGCTGGACCACCTGGTCGGCGTGCGCTTGGGCGAGCAGGCACGCACCCTCGTGATCGCCGATGTCCTGGAGACGATGACCGTGATCCCCTTCGATCAAGGCGCCGTCGAGCGCGCGGCGGATGTGGCTGGGCTCTACGGAGAGTTCCCGCTCGGACTGACCGACGCCACCCTCGTCGTCCATGCGCAGGACTATCGGACGCTCGACCTCTTCACTGTGGACCAGCGCCACTTCCGCGCCGTCAAGCCGCTGTGGGGAGGCGGCAGCTTCCGGCTGCTTCCGTTCGA
>JASGGG010000035.1:0-27814 GCA_047605165.1 Nocardioidaceae bacterium | reverse complement strand
CCGTCCCACTTGGGCTCGAACGAGAGCCCGCCGAACTTTGTGGGGTCCGGGATGCCCTTGACCGACTTGGCCAGCATCGGGTCAAGAGGCGGCATCACGGGCAGGTCCACCCGGCTCACAGTAGTGCTTAGCGGCGTGCACCGAGAAAGGTCCTGCGATAGGCCGTCGGGGTGATGCCGAACGCCGCATGGAAGTGTTGACGAAGCGACGCCGCCGTTGCGAATCCAACCGACTCTGCGATCCGATCAATCGCAAGGTCGCTGCCCTCCAGGAGCCGCTGCGCCTGCATGATCCGCTGGCGAAGGACCCACTTGCCAGGACTGACTCCGACCTCCTCGGTGAAGCGGCGGGAGAAGGTTCGCGGGCTCGTGCCGGCGACGTCGGCGAGGGCCTTGAGCGAGATGGGTTGATGGAGGTTTTGCAACGCCCAGTTCCGCGCGCGCAAGGTGCCTACTTGGCCTATGTCAGGCAGCGGTCGTTCGATGTACTGCGCTTGCCCGCCGTCCCGGAAGGGTGGAACGACACATCGGCGTGCCACGGTGTTCGCGACCTCGCTGCCGTGATCGAGACGTACCAGGTGAAGGCAGGCGTCGATTCCTGAGGCTGCGCCGGCCGAAGTGAGGATGGCGCCGTCTTCGACGAAGAGAACGTCAGGGTCGAGTTGCACCTTCGGGAAGCGTTGGACGAATTGGTCCGTGAGTTGCCAATGCGTCGTCGCGCGGCGATGGTCCAACTTTCCGGCTGCCGCGAGGACGAACGCGCCAGTGCAGATGGAGATGATGCGGGCCTCGTCCGGGATGCGCGCGATCGCAGTAGCGACGGTCTCGGGGAGGGTGAGTGGGATGTCGGGTGTGGCGATCGAACTGATGACGACGACGTCTGCCTTTGCAAGCAGTTCGGGGCCGTGGCTGACCTCGATGGTGAAGTCCGAGGCAGTACGCACCGGGCCGCCGTCCACGCTGCAGGTCGATACCTCGTAGAGCCCATCGACTGCCTCGAAGATTCGGCTGGGGATGCCGAGTTCGAAGGGGTAGACGCCGTCGAGCGCGAGCACCGCGACCTTCTGGGCCTCCCGCCGAGTCATGGCAAGATCCTATCGTAATTGTCACTTCCTGCCATTTTGATCGCGGCGGAACGCCGCCATGCTGAACCCATGACTGTGCAACCCACGATGCGATCCGTTACTCAGAGTTCTCTGGGCGGTCCCGATGTCCTCGAGATTGTGGAGGTTCCGCGTCCGCGGCCCCGGACCAACGAGATCCTCGTCCGCGTGTGCGCGGCGAGCCTCAATCCGAGCGACTGGAAGCACCGGCTCAATGGTGGCTTTCTGGGCACTCCGCCCTTCACGCTGGGCTGGGACCTTTCGGGAGTGGTTGAAGCCGTCGGGGTAGGTGTCGCCCGCTTCCAGCCGGGCGACGAAGTCTTCGGAATGCTTTCCTATCCCTTCGGTCATGGTGCGCACGCCGAGTACGTGGCTGCGCCCGCGCGGGTCTTCGCACGAAAGCCGGCTTGCCTGGACCATGTCCAAGCCGCGGCGCTGCCACTCGTCTCCCTGACGGCGTGGCAGGCTCTCGTGGAGATCGCCGATGTGCAGGCAGGGCAGCGGGTGTTGATCCATGCGGCGGCCGGTGGTGTGGGGCATGTGGCAGTTCAACTGGCGAAGTCCAGAGGCGCATACGTCATCGGGACCGCTAGTCAACCCAAGCACGACTTCCTGCGCGAGCTCGGAGTCGACCAGGCACTCGACTACCGAACGCAAGATTTCGCCGAAGCGCTGGATGACATCGACGTTGTCCTCGACACGATCGGCGGTGAGACCTCGATCCGGTCACTGCACACTCTCCGGCCAGGCGGCATCGTCGTCTCGATCCTGCCTGTCGGATCTGACACGTTGTTCGTCGAAGCGGAGCGACTTGGAGTGCGAGCGGTACGAATGCTCGTCGACTCCTCCCACGCAGACCTCGACGCAGTCGTCCAGCTCGTCGAATCGGGTGCGGTGCTTCCCACAGTTGCCCAGACGTTCCCGCTCGAACGGATCGCGGACGCGCACCGGTTCGGTGAGGAGGGCCGCACGTCGGGCAAGATCGTGCTCACGATGGACTGAGGTCGCCTTCGAGCGAACCACGACCAAGAGCCGAGCCGGCAGAAGTGTCGGTGCCCCGGCAGATACTGGCTACATGGCGTACGTCCGCGCGATGCAAGGGGCCGAGGGCGCCTGAGCCTCAGGGCAAGGTCCTGACGTCGTACTGCTTCACCATGGTGTCGACGGTGACCAGGGTGGCCTCCTCGATCTGGGCCTGGGCGACGAGTAGTCGGTCGAAGGGGTCGCGGTGGAGCAGGGGGAGTGTCGCAACGCGGGCACTGTGGGTCGCGGTCAGCGCGAGTTCGGCGAAGCCATCGCCTTGGAGTCCGCCGGCGAAGTCCTCGCCGATCTCCAGCCGGCCGATCGACTTCTTGACCGCGATCTCCGCGATCGACACCGCCGAGACGAACACCTCGTGCTCGGGGTCGGCAATGAGCTCGGCCGTCCCGTTCGGCAGCCTCGCGAAGTCGTCCCACCACCACAGCAGGATGTGGGTGTCGAGGATCAGCCTCATCGAGCGACGGGGTCCGCTTCGTTGCCGAACCAGGCCGCCTCGTCGTCGGCTGTCCAGGCGTCGAAGTCGTCGGAGATCCGGATCCTCCCCTTCAGCCGACCTGGGGTGCGCGTCACGCGCGGCGGGATCGGGCCGAGTTGGGCGACGGGCTTGCCGTTGCGGGCGATGAGGATCGTCTCGCCGGCCTCGGCGGCCGCTATCAGCCGGCTGAGCGAGGACTTGGCCTCGTAGACGTTCACGGTGGTCATGTCGTCAAGGGTACGCTGGTTGGCCAGACCTGGCCAGGCTATGACCACAGAAGTGTCGGTGGCCGCGCGGATACTGGCCGGATGGCGTACGACACGGAGTTGGCCGAGCGGTTGCGCGACCTGCTGCTCGGCGAGGACGGCCTGAGCGAGAAGCGGATGTTCGGCGGCCTGGCCTTCCTCATCAACGGGAACATGGCCGTCGCGGCGTCCAGCCGGGGTGGGCTGCTGCTGCGCTGCGACCCGGACCAGACCGCGACCCTGCTCGGTGGTCCGCACGTCGGTCCGTTCGAGATGCGTGGGCGCGAGATGACCGGCTGGCTGCGGGTCGATCCCGAGGCAGTCGCGACCGACGAGCAGCTCCAGCAGTGGGTCGCGCCCGCGGTGGCGTACGTCCGCGCGATGCAAGGGGCCGAGGGTACCTGAGTTGGATATGCACGCTCGAGGCCGAGATCCTCAGTCCGGTTGCTCGCAGGAGGGGCAACGCGCAACGAGTCGGTGGAAAGGGCCGTACTCGCGAGGTGTGGTGCCGTCAGGCGTGCGCGCCGAGCGATGATAGATCCGGCACCATCCCCACGGGCTGCGGTCGCCCGGCTCGCGCCACTGCCAGGTCCAGGCGCGGCCACCTCGGAGCGGTCGTGACGGATTGCCCAGTGGCGCTACCACGCGGCCGCGGTGCCGTCCGCGGCGAGACGGATCACCGCGTCTGTCTCGCCGGCAGCGAGCTTCTCGGCAGGAGTCGCGCCGGCAAGGTCACGGTTGCGTGAGGTGGCCCATTCGGTGATCGCCACGGCGCCGCCCGGAAAGGCCTGACGCAGCCGGGCGAGGCCCGGCAGGAAGCCGCGCTCGGAGTCGGCGGCGAACTGCCACGCCGGCAGTCGCCACTCACGGCCCTTCTTCAAGCCAATAAGGTCGCCGGACTCGAGACGGTCCAGGATCGCCTGCTCGGAGACGTCGAGGAGTTCGGCTGCCTCGGCTCGGGTGAGGGAGCTCTCCGCGACTTGGCGGCGGGACTCGTATTGCCGACGCAGGTTGACGAGTCCGGCCTCCCTGCGCTCGGCGGGTGTCGGGGCGTGTCCCCACAGAGTGGGGTCGAGGCGATCGTCGGGGCCGTTGACAACCGACCGCACAAAGCCGTCCCGTCCCCGACTGGCCGCGGGGAGCACCTTCCTGCGTAGGATCGCCCGGTGCCTATCAGCCCGGTGCCGATCAGCCTGTGCGACCGTAACCCGTCGGTGCCCGCGGATCGGCTGGTGGCCGAGCTGGTGCCGCCGCCGCACTTCGCGGGCGTGTCGTTCGACAGCTACCGGCCCGACCCCAGCCAGCCCTCGCACGCGGCGGCGCTGGAGACGCTGCGGGGCTTCGCGGCTCGGCTGGGCGAGCCGGACCGCAAACGCCGGTTCGGCCGCGCGAGACCGAGCACTGGTCCTGCGGGGGTCTACCTCGACGGCGGGTACGGGGTCGGCAAGACCCACCTGCTGGCCAGCCTGTGGCACGCGGCCCCGGCCCCCAAGCTGTTCGCTACCTTCGTGGAGCTGACCAACCTGGTCGGCGCGCTCGGGTTCCACCAGACGGTGGCCGCGCTGTCGGCGTACAAGCTGGTCTGCATCGACGAGTTCGAGCTCGACGATCCCGGCGACACCGTGCTCGTCTCGACCCTGCTGACCAGCCTGCGCGAAGCCGGCGTGCGGCTGGCCGCGACCTCCAACACGCTGCCCGACAAGCTGGGGGAGGGACGCTTCGCGACTGCCGATTTCCTCCGGGAGATCCAGGGCCTGGCCGCCTCCTTCGAGTCGGTCCGGATCGACGGCGAGGACTACCGGCACCGGGGTCTGCCCGAGGCCCCGGCCACGGCCACCGGCGAAGAGCTGAAGACTGCCGCATCCGCACCGGGCGCGAGCCTCGACCACTTCGTCGACCTGACCCGGCACCTCGCGCAGGTGCACCCGAGCAAGTACGGCGCACTCCTGGACGGCGTCAACCGCGTCTGCATCGAGGACGTCCGCACGGTCGACGACCAGGCGGTCGGCCTACGGCTGGTGGTGCTCGCCGACCGGATGTACGACCGTGACCTGCCGGTCGTCGCGTCCGGTGTCACGTTCGACCGGCTGTTCGCACCCGAACTGCTGACCAGCGGCTACCGCAAGAAGTACCTGCGCGCGCTTTCCAGGCTCGTCGCGCTGGCCCGGCTCTGACGGGGAGGAATCCACATCATGAGTGCGTCGCTCATGGTCGTCTGATGCTTGCCACCGCGGCTGCCACGATTCCGGCCGTCCACCCCAGCGCGCTACACCAGTAAAGCCAATTCGGGGCTTCCAGAGTGAGGCTGGGCGATGCGGTCAGGTGCAGGGCATGCCAAGGCGCAGCGAGCGGATGTGCCGCCAGGAAGACTCTGTTGCCCATCGTTCGAGTTGCGACCAGCATGGCTATCCAAGAACCAAAGCCAACAGCGATCAGCAACGAAGCCGCTCGGCTAGATCGCACTCCGGTGAGAAGAAGCCACGTTGCAGTTACCCCGACGACCATCGCCAGGCTGGCGATAGCGATCCACTCGTCGGGTATTCCGCCCGTGGAGGGGAGGAGTCGACCAGGATCTCCTGCTGCGTGCCTGAAGAGGACGTCGAACAAGGCCGCACCGACGGTTGACAGAAGGACGATCAGGCAGCTGGCGACGGCGTGAATGAGCGCAGCTACCCACTGAATGACACTCTGGTCGCCGAGAGTTGCGCCGCTCAGGTGCCGTGCAGCGCGAAGGCCGCCTTCGTACTCCGCGAGGCCAAGGCCGAGCACACAGGCACATCCGACGACGCAGCCCGCCACCTGGCCCCAGAACAGCCCAGCCGTCACGCTGGAAAGTCCCAGACCCGTGTTGGTGCCTCTCAGCAGAGTCGGAGAGACCGCCACCGTAATGGCGATCGCTGTGCAGAACAGGAGCGTCGGCGTGGCAGATCGGCGCCACCAAATCAGGGCGAGCAGCTTGGCGCGAGCAAGGGTAGTCAGCACCGCCGTAGTCCGATCGACTTGATCTGCCATGCCCCGTCGAGGTTCAGCAGACAGATGAAGTAGTTCCCAGCAACCAGGTATGCGCTGACCTCTGCGTGATCGATTCCGATAAGACGCTCCAACCGGAAAGTTTGCCCCGGGCCGCGCACGAACAGAGTGCGCGGGAGCCTGCTGATGAGCGTCGGCTCGCTGTCAGCCACGCGCGTGCGTGCATTTTCCAGCAATCCGCTTTGCAGATCAGCGAAGAACTCCGAGGTCACCTGGTCGGGCGCCTCATCCTGCGATCGCTGCAGAAGGATGCTAGGCCGTGCGACGGGCGGGACGATCGGCAGCGTTAGCCGGACGATGGTCGGAATCACCGCGATGGCGAGGGCGCAGATCAGGGCGACCCGCCGAACGCGAGCAACGCTAAGGGTACGACCTGTGATTGACCGACCGGTGCGCCGGCTCGCGGCGCTTCGGCGACCCAGGCACCCGATCGCCCACAGGGCAACGACCAGCAACACGCAGGTGGACACGAGGCCCTCGATCGGCGAGTAGTTCCGTCCTGCCTCGGACACGGCAGTCGCGCCGGTGAACGGCCAGATCAACTTGAGACCCGCCTGGCCCACGATGCCGGGTGCGAACTGGACGACTACATGCGTCAGGAGGATTCCGCAGCCAGCGCAGGTGCCGGTGAGGAGTGGGCGATCGAACGCGACAATGATCGATACGGTCACCGCGGCAAGGAGAACCAAGAGGAAGCGCGCGCTGGTGCGTAAGAGGGGGATATCGACATTCACCGGCGGCTGTGCTTCTTGCCAGGTCATAGCGATGGCAAACGCCAACGCAACAGCCAGCATCACGGCGCCTAGGCCGAGTGCGTTCACTGACGCAACCATTCGGAGTCGTTGGGTATCCAACCGCCATCCAGCGAGGCGCCTGACCTGCTCGATCTCAGCGTCGCGTGCTAGGCCCCAGGCAATGCAAAGAAAGACCGGAAGTAGGAAGGTGGCGCCGTTGATCCCAATGCCGAGGGCAGCCACCAGCGCGGAGCGAGCGTTGTAGGCGCTGCTCGAGGCGGCACTCACGCTGAGCAGGCCGCAGACGATATACAGCGCCAGCGTGACGGGGTGCCTCCCTAGCCACGTGACGTCTCGCGACGCCCGGGACTGCCGCCTAGTCCAAAATCGCATCGAAATACAGGTCTTCGAGCGAACCGAATCGACTAATGTCCGCAACGCTCCCGGACGCGACGCACTGGCCTTGATCCATCATCAAGAACTCGTCGGCGCAAGCCTGGACTTCGTGGAGGAGATGACTCGACAACAGGACGGTCCGACCGTCGGTAGTGAGTGACCGGATCAACTCTCGCAGCCACCGTATGCCGCGGGGATCGAGCCCGTTGGTCGGTTCGTCGAGGACAAGAAGCGACGGTTCCGCGGCAAGCACCCGGGCAAGACCGAGGCGTTGGCGCATGCCTTGGCTGAAACCCCGGACCGGTCGCTTTCCGGCGTTTGACAAACCGACTCGGTGAAGAACGTCATCGATCAATGCAGTGCAGTCAGCGCGGCCTTCGAATACTGCGCGGAGGTTGTCCCGAGCGCTCAACCACCCGAAGAACTTGGGCTCCTCGACCATTCCGGAAGTTTCCTGGAGTGGTGCATATGGCGTCACCGGCTGGCCGAAGAGCTTGATGGTTCCAGAAGTCGGAGTGTCGAGACCGAGGAGGCATTTCATGAGGGTTGTCTTGCCGGCTCCGTTGGCACCGACGAGGCCGAAGCAGCTGCCGGGCATGATCGAAAAGCTGACTGGGCCGACTACGGGGCCGCCTCGATAACGGCGCTCGACGTCAATGAGCGATGCAACGGGCTCGGTGCTCTCCCCTTCGGTCATCGGCGTCGTGACCTGACCCATCGGACGTTGGCGGCACTGTCGACCACGACCAACTCCCCGGAGCCGTCGTAGCGGGCGTCCCGCACGTCGGGAATGGTATCGACCAGCTGACCGGCTGAATCGCGCACCTGTACCTGCGAGGAACCGATGAGAGCGAAGGTCGCCCCGGCAGTGTCCGCTATCAGGAAGTACTCTGCCTTGAGCCTGGTCGAGCCGACCTTGCGCCCGTCGAGGCCGTAGACGTCGATCGTCGTGCTGGATGTCCCATCGGTCATGCTGTATGCGGCGACGACGACGCGGTTCTTGGTGAATGCGCAGTTGCTCCATTTCGGTTTCGGGGACAACGCCACGGGCGACTGATCTCGTCTTACCAGCCGCGCCCCGTCAAGCAGCGCGTATCTTCCATGGCTTGACGTGCATCCGAATCCTGCCTCTGTCCGGGTCGGTCTTCCATAGGGAATCCACCCGTCGTCGTTCACCCAAAGCTGCTGATCGCGACCGGCGGCGCTGTCGACGGCCGTCACAGCGGCAGTTCCATCAGGTGTCGGAAACCAGTCCACGTAGCCGAGGGCTGCAGGGTACCGGCGGAGCCTTCCGAGGCGCAGGGAGTCCCAGTGAGCGGCTCCCCCTGCGTCCGTGCTGTACCTGAGCCCGGCATCCCGAGCCATGCCGAACAGCATCACCTTTCCTCCCGTGGGCTCGCTCATCACCTGCGGGATGGTCGCAGCCTCGAGCACGGGCGCGGGATCCGGGGCAAGGGGCGAGTCCAGCCCATGGGTATTCGCGCTGAGAATCCCGGAAGGGCAGGCGGGCAAGCAGGAGGCCAGCAGTGGGAGGAAGTCACGTGCGGCGATTTGCCAAGCCACATGGCCACCCTGACGAGCCACGCCCCACGTCTTGTCAGGCGTCTGGATGATCGCGCCATGCTCATCTACTGCGACTAAGCGCGGGGCGCCGTTGACCTGGTCCGGAACGCGCTTCTGTGACTCGCCCGCGGTCCCTCGCATGAGCAGGAATACGGCAACAAGGCTTGTTGCTACGACAACTATGCCGATCAGGCGCCACGGCTTCGTCTGAGAACTCATGCGGGTACGCCCGGTGGTGCCCCTAGTAGGTGATCGTGGCGTCACACTCAGGGTCGTTACCGAACTGGTCGAACCACACGTGGGTGACGACCTTCTCGGTAGCCGACCGCTGAGTGCGGAGGTGTGTGCCACTTGCGGTCAAGACGTTCTTGTACCACTGCTCGCCTTTGCCGTACGTATCGGCCGAAAGGTGTTCCCACACCTTGTCGCCCGACTCATAGATTCTGCCGCGGAAGTTGTTCTGGGAGCCGGCGTCACCTGTCGCCGTTCCGTACATGATGCCCCAGATGTGCTGGGTTGAAGTCAGGTCGTAGGAGATGCTCATGTTGAGTACGCCCCCGCCCCCTGTGCATGCCTTGTTGTCCTGGTAGTCCCACGCGTTGGCCGCCGGTGCAACCCCAGCCACAGACGACGCGGCGATTGCCGTGATTAGTGCTGCCTTCTGACTTAGTTTCATGTCCTGCCCCTCGTTCACGTGCTGCCGTTCGATTGCGGCGCGCTCGGTACGTAGGGATAGTCGCTCGGCGGTGTCCCGATCTGTCGCTCGAATGGAAAAAAATTGGACAAGCCATTGCGACACTTCTGAGTAGTTCGGGGCGATTGCCTAGCATGAGCATCAAACAACGAAGTGGTGCGCTGGGCTTGGTCATCGCCTTGAGTCTCGCGCTCACGGCTCCGTCGACGGCCGAATCACCCACAGCATCCGCCGGTATCCAACTGCAGGTGGCGGCTCAACTGGCCGAACGTCCCGGTGGGATCGTGACGGGAAACCGCATCGACTATCCGGACGGCACCGGGTTCGTCGCGATCGAGGTTGGTGTCCAGTCGGTCAGTGACTGCGACAGCGGGTGGTTCTGCACTTGGACCGCCGCAAACTACACCGGCTCCTTCACTTACAAGAGCGGTTCGGGCTCCAAGCAGCTGAGTCTCGCTGTGCGTTCCTTCTGGAATCACCGATCAACGATCGCGCGCCTGTACAACAACGCTGGATCTGCGTCGACCTGCTACGAGAACGGCGTCAAGAAGGCCACGGTTGCGGTGAGCTACCAGAATGCCGACTCGGTGACGCTGGGGTCTGCCGTGAACTGCTGAGCTGAGGCCCGCTGCGCTAGCGTGGGGCGGTGCGGGGTTCGCGTGAAGGTCGCTGAGTTCGAGGAGTTCTTCCGTGCCACGTATCCACAGGTGCGCGCCTACGTGGCAAAGAAGGTGGCGCGCGACGATGTCGAGGACATCCTCCAAGAGACGTTCAGCGCAATCTGGGATGGCAACTATCCAGCCCCATCGGACGCGGGATCGGCGAAAGGACTGCGTGCGCTCGCCTTTCGGATTGCCGACCGACGGGTGGCGGACCTCTACCGCGCGAAGGCGCGACAAGACCGTAAGCTCCGCGCAGTCGCGATGGAGCCCACCGAGACCACCAGCCCGAGCGCACTCGACCAGCTCTTGGACGACATGCCGCCGGCTTGGCTCTACGAGTTGTCCAAGGACGCTCTCGAAGTGCTTTTGCGCTTCGTCGCAGGCGCCTCCGTGTCGGAGATCGCCGAGGACCTCGGCATCACGCCCAACGCGGTGAGCTCCCGACTCAAACGAATTCGCGAGCGCACACCGGAACTGCTCCGCAAGGAGGTGGCAGATGAACAAGACTCCTGACAGACCGGACGGCGACTGGCGCGACCTGCGCCGCATGCTGGACGAAGGACGAGTTACCCCCGCTCAGGTCGAGGAAGTGCTTGATCAGCAAAGGGCCGCCGAAGACATGCTTGCGCGGATCACGGCTCGGCCGCCCAAAGGCGCAAGTGCCAGACTTGCCCGGCGCCCGCGGTCGCGGCCCATTCTGATACGAATCGCCGTCGTGGCCGCTCTAGTGATCGCCATCACCGGTGTGCTCTACTTCGTCCACGTCGGTAGCGGTCGGCCAGATGTCGCCGCAGCTAAGACGCCGCCACTGCTGAACATCGCAGACGTCAAGCCCGGGAGTATTCCAGGCAAGGGGGATCCCGCCGGGAGGGCGTTGGAGGCACTCGCGAACGAAGCCGCAGCCCAGGAGCCAGCAGGGTTGGGCGCGGTACAACACGTCCGAACAGTTGGCTGGTCCAGCTACGCCGACGAAGCCGCGGGGGGCCAGGAGACCGGAACCCGCGTGCTCCTGCCGAAGAGGGTTGATTCCTTCTACTTCCCCGACGGGAGGCTACGCATCATCGAGCGCACCGGCGACCCGCTTGACCAACACGGCCGAGTCACGGACGCGATCGGTAGCTGGACAGACAACCAGCCAGTAACGGACGAGAATATCCACGCTGACGACCCCCCTGACTATCCTGAGAGCCTCCCGACTGACTCGACGAAAGCACTCTCTCGTGCGTTGCTGGGTGAACCTGATCCATGCCCTGGATACACCGGTGGTTGCCTTCTCGCCCAAGTCAAGTACCTCCACGATACGTATGTGCTGCAACCCCAGTTGCAAGCCGCTTTATGGCGAGTTCTGGCGGCCGAGCCGACGATCACCTATCTCGGGCGGGCTCGGGACCGCCTGGATCGGGAGGCATTGGTGTTCACCGCGCTGGAATACGGCGGCGACAGCCAGACGCTGATATTTGCAGACCCGGCCACAGGCGCCTGGCTCGGTAGCGAGACCGTCCTCATCAAGCCGGACCCAGACTTCGATTTCGATCCCCCAGCGGTGCTTGAATTCTCCGCGCTGGTGACGTCGAAGCGAGTCTCAGACGACCAGGCGAAGGAGGCTCGGTAGTTCGGCGGATGCAGCTGTCCCAGTAGGGTCGAGCCCATGTCCCTCAGCGAGTTGCTTCGCGCTCCGGCAGGTGCGGTCTCCCTCGACGACATCGACCCCGGCGGGAAGCCGGGCTTCGACGGCGACAAGGCGGCAGGCCAGCACGCGCTCGGCGAGATCAGCGCGCCCCTGCGGGAACTGCAGACCAAGCTCGCCGCCGACGGCTACACCGGCGGCACCAGGAGCCTGCTGCTGGTCATCCAGGGCATGGACACCAGCGGCAAGGGCGGCGTGCTCAAGCAGTGCGTAGGCATCTTCGACCCCGGCGGGGTGCGGATCACCTCGTTCAAGAAGCCGACTCCCGAGGAACTGCGGCACGACTTCCTCTGGCGGGTCGAGAAGGCGGTGCCGGGCCACGGCCAGATCGGCATCTTCGACCGCTCCCACTACGAGGACGTGCTGATCGGACGCGTACGCGAGCTTGCGCCGGCCGAGGAGATCGAGCGCCGCTACGAGGCGATCAACGAGTTCGAGAAGCGGTTGGCCGACGAAGGCACCACCATCGTCAAGTGCATGCTGCACATCTCCCGGGACGAGCAACGGCAACGGCTCCTCGACCGGCTCGACGATCCGACCAAGCAGTGGAAGTACAAGCCCGCGGACGTCGACGAGCGCGCGCTGTGGGACGACTACCAGCGGGCGTACGAGATCGCCCTGACGCGCTGCAACACCGACGACGCGCCGTGGTATGTAGTCCCGTCCGACCGCAAGTGGTACCGCTCCTTCGCGATCGCCAGCCTTCTGCGCGAGGCACTGGACGCGATGGGCCTGCGCTGGCCGGTGCCCGACTACGACGTCGCCCGCGAACGCGAGCGAGTCAGCGACTCCTGAGCACACCCGTCACACGGCCGTTACACGCCGCCGATATCGTCGCAGCCATGGGTGTGCGAGTCTCGCTGGAGCATAGGACGACGTATACCTTCGATCGCCGCGTCGGCCTGGGCCCGCACACGGTGCGGCTGCGGCCGGCGCCGCACTGCCGGACCCCGATCGAGGCGTACTCGCTGGCCGTCACCCCGGCGGAGCACTTCGTCAACTGGCAGCAGGACCCCTTCGGCAACCACCTCGCCCGCCTGGTCTTCCCGGAGAAGACCGACAAGCTGGAGGTCGTGGTCGGCCTGATCGCGGACCTCGCGGTGATCAACCCGTTCGACTTCTTCGTCGAGGAGTACGCCGAGACCTTCCCGTTCAGCTACGAAGGGCACCTGGCCCAGGACCTCGCGCCGTACCTGCGCCGAGTCGAGGAGGACGGCGCCACTCCGGGGCCGCTCGTCGACGCGCTGGTCGCCGGCCTGCGGCCGCTGGTCGCCCGGCAGGCCGGCATCGTCGACTTCCTCGTCGAGGTCAACGCCGTGGTGCATCGTGCGGTGGAGTACACCGTGCGGCTCGAGCCCGGCGTGCAGAGCCCCGACGAGACACTGCGCCGCGGCATCGGCTCCTGCCGCGACTCTGCCTGGCTGCTGGTCAGCGTGCTGCGCGAGCTCGGCCTCGCGGCCCGCTTCGTGTCCGGCTACCTGGTGCAGCTGACCGCCGACGTGGAAAGCCTCGACGGGCCGAGCGGCCCGGTCGCCGACTTCACCGACCTGCACGCGTGGACCGAGGTGTACGTCCCCGGCGCCGGCTGGATCGGCCTGGACCCGACCTCGTCGCTGTTCGCCGGGGAGGGACACATCCCGTTGTCGGCGACCCCGCACCCCGCCACCGCCGCGCCGATCAGCGGAGCGGTCGAGCCCTGCGAGGCGACCCTCGACTTCGCCAACACCGTCACCAGGTTCCACGAAGACCCGCGCGTCACCAAGCCCTACACGACCGACCAGTGGCGGCGGATCGACGCGCTCGGTGCCGAGGTCGACCGGCTGCTCACCCGCGAGGGCATCGCGCTGACGATGGGCGGCGAGCCGACCTTCGTCGCGGTCGACGACATGGAGAGCCCGCAGTGGAACACCGCGGCGGACGGCCCGGAGAAGCGCGTTCTGGCCGGCGACCTCGCCGGGCGGCTGCGGAAGGTGTACGCCGGCAACGGCATCGTGCAGCGCGGCCAGGGCAAGTGGTACCCGGGTGAAGCGCTGCCGCGCTGGCAGATCGCACTGCTGTGGCGCACCGACGGCGAGCCGCTGTGGCAGCGCCAGGACCTGATCGCCGACCCTGCCGCGGACGACCCGGATCCCGGCGCGATCGAGTCCGCCGAAGCCGTCCGATCACCTGCTGCCGGCGTACGAGGACCCGCTGGCCGCCCTGGTCGGCGAGCTGCGGCTGCCCGACGGCCCGCGTCCCGACGCGGAACCGCACGCCGGCGACGTGGCCGCGCTCGACGCCGGGGAACAGCCCGTCGCCTGGGTGCTGCCGATCCACGCCGACGGTGGCTGGGCCAGCCCGGTGTGGCGGCTGCGCCGGGGCCGCCTGGTGCTGCTGCCGGGCGAGTCGCCGGCCGGGCTCCGATTGCCGCTCGACGCCGTGTCGTGGGCGGACCCGGCAAGCCCGCCCGAGCCCGACTACACGCGGAATCGCCCCCCGATCGCGCCGAGCGCCACCACGGCGCGAGTCGTCGACGACCCCAAGGCGCCTCGCACCGCACTCGCGGTCGAAGCCCGCGACGGCTTCGTCTACGTGTTCCTGCCGCCCACCGACGAGCTGGACGACTTCGTGGCGCTGCTGGGACTGGTCGAGCGGGCCGCGGTCGCAACCGGCGCCCGGATCGTGTTCGAGGGTTACGGCCCACCGCCCGACGCGCGCCTGACGAGCCTGTCGGTCACCCCCGACCCGGGCGTGATCGAGGTCAACCTGCAACCGACCGCCGACTGGGCCGAGCTGCGAGGCGTGGTCGAGACGCTGTACAAGCAGGCCAGACTGGCCCGGCTCGGCACCGAGAAGTTCGACCTCGACGGACTGCACACCGGCACCGGCGGCGGCAACCACCTGACCCTGGGTGGCCGTACCCCCGAGGAGTCGCCGCTGCTGAAGCGGCCCGACCTGCTGGTCAGCCTGATCACCTACTGGCAGCACCACCCGTCGCTGTCGTACCTCTTCTCGGCCGCTTCGTCGGCCCCACCAGCCAGGCACCGCGGGTCGACGAGGGCCGCCCCGAGACGCTGTACGAGCTGGAGATCGCGTTCGCGGAGATCGAGCGGCTGGTCGAGACGTCAGGCACCGCGCCGCCCTGGACCGTCGACCGCGCGCTGCGCCACCTGCTCACCGACCTGACCGGCAACACCCACCGTGCCGAGTTCTGCGTCGACAAGCTCTACAGCCCCGACTCCTCCCGCGGCCGGCTCGGACTGCTGGAGCTGCGCGGCTTCGAGATGCCCCCGCACCCACAGATGGCGTTGCTCCAGGCGCTGCTCGTGCGCGCCCTGGTCGCCCGCTTCGCCGGGCAGCCCTACTCCGCGCCGCTGGTGCGCTGGGGTACCGAGCTACATGAGCGGTTCCTGCTGCCCTACGGCGCCGAGGCCGACCTCGCCGAGGTCGTCGCCGACCTGCGCGCGTCGGGGATCGCCATCGAGCTGGAATGGTTCGCGCCGTTCCTGGAGTTCCGCTTCCCGCGCATCGGCACCACCGTCGTCGACGGCGTCTCGCTGGAGCTGAGGTCGGCGATCGAGCCCTGGCGGGTCCTCGGCGAGGAGGCCACCGGCCAGGGCACGTCGCGCTACGTCGACTCCTCGGTCGAGCGACTGCAGGTGCGCGTCGGCGGAGCCGTGGCCGGCAGGCACGTGGTGACCTGCAACGGCGTACCCGTGCCGCTGGCCCCGACCGGCACCACCGGCGAGTTCGTCGCCGGTGTCCGCTACCGCGCCTGGCAGCCTCCGTCGGCACTGCACCCGACCATCGGCGTGCACTCACCGCTCCGCTTCGACGTGCTCGACATGGCACGCAAGCGATCGCTGGGCGGATGCAGCTACCACGTCGTACACCCCGGCGGCCGTGCGTACGATGTTCCTCCGGTCAACGCGCAGGCAGCGGAGGCGCGACGGGCCAGTAGGTTCGAGGCACACGGCTTCACGACGGGGGAGATCGACGTGGCAGCGATCGAGGAGGCGGCACGCCGTACTCGCGCGCCCGAATACCCCCACACCCTCGACCTGCGCCGGCAGGTGCCGCGGGCCTGGGGTACGACATGACCGTCGAGCACCTCGACGCGATCGGCCTGGCTGGACTCGATGCCACCGAACTGCGCACGGCCCGGGGCCTGGCGGCGCAACTGCTGGCCAACGACGGCGTCACCTATACGCCACCACCGGGCGCTGGCACGCCTGGTTCGTCTCGTGCTCGCCGATGGCGGCTCGATCCGCTCCCCGAGGTGGTCGACGGGTCGGAGTGGCGCCGACTCGAGCGCGGTGTGGTGCAGCGCTTGGAGTTGCTGGAGGAGGTGCTGGCCGACCTCTACGGCCCGCGCCGACTGGTCCGCGAGGGGTTGATCCCCGCGGAGTTGCTGTGGCGTCACGACGGCTATCTGCGGCCGGCCTGGGGAGCGCAGCCACCGCGTACGCCCCGGTTGCTGATCGCCGCGACCGACCTCGCTCGGGGCCCGGGAGGGCAGTGGCAGGTCTTCGGCGATCGCACCCAGGCGCCATCCGGACTCGGCTACGCCATGGAGAACCGCCGCGTCATCGCCCGGGTGCTCCCCGACGTCTACCGCGAAGCCGGGCTCCGGCGGTTGTCGACCTTCTTCAACCAACTCCGGGACGCGGTGGTCGACGTCGCACCGCGTGCCGTCGAGGACCCCCGTGTCGTCGTGCTTACCCCCGGTCGGCACAGCGAGACCGCGTTCGACCACGCGTTCATCGCCTCCCTGCTCGGATTCCCTCTGGTCACCGGCAGCGACCTCACCACCCGCGACGGCCGGGTATTCATGCGGGAGCTCGACGCACTGCGCCCGGTGGACGTGGTCATCCGTCGCGTCGACGACACCTGGTGCGATCCGCTCGAGCTGCGTCCCGAGTCCGAGCTCGGCGTGCCCGGTCTGCTGGAGACGGTGCGGCGGGGGAGCGTCGTGCTCGCCAACTCGTTCGGGGTCGGCGTGGTGGAGAGCCCGGCGCTGCACCCGCTCCTTCCCCGACTGGCCGAGACCCTGTTGGACGAGTCGCTGCGGGTGCCCTCGGCCGAGGCCTGGTGGTGCGGCCAGCCCGGCAACCTGTCCCACGTGCTGGCGAACCTCGACCAGCTTGTGCTGCGGCCGCTGAGCCGCTCCGGTGGACGCGGCGCCTACGGGCCGACGCTGAGCCGCGACCAGCTCGACGACTGGCGCCGCCGTATCCAGGCCGACCCCGGGGGCTACGTCGGCCAGGCGGTGCTCGAGCCCGCCACCACACCGGTCGTCTCGTCCAACGGAATCACCGAGCGTCCGATGACTTTCCGCACGTTCGCGATCGCGCGGCAGGGATCCTACGCCCTGATGCCGGGTGCGTTGGGTGCGGTGGCGCCCGACCCGGGGTCGGTACCCGGCGTAGCCCTGTCGAAAGACGTCTGGGTACGCATCGAGTCGCCCGGCGGCGCGGATCGGGAGGCCATCGCGGTCTCGCCCGAGCACGTCGTCGCCAGGCGTGCGTCCGTCGCGATGGTGCCCCGGGCTCTGGAGGGCCTGTTCTGGCTCGGTCGCTACTCCGAGCGCGCCGAAGACGAAGTGCGCATGGTGCTCGCGCTGCTCGCGCTGGCGCAGGACTTCTCACTGTCGTTGGGTGGCGGGTCGATGGTTGACACCGGGTCGACGGGCAACGCCGGCTCGCAGGCGGTCGATGCCCTCGCCGAGGCACTGACCCACGTCACCGGGACCTATCCGGGGATGGCTGGGCCTGGTCCTCGGTCCACGGCCGACCTGCAGGACAACCTCGCCTCGCTGCTCCTGGACGGCAGCCGCGCCGGGTCGATCGCCCAGTCCCTCGACGCGCTCAGAGGGGCGGCGAGCTCGGTGCGTGACCAGCTCTCCGACGACGTGTTCCTGGTGCTCGCTTCCGTCGAAGGCGCGACGACGGCGTTGTCCGCCAGCAACGATCGCTCCCATGCGTTGCGGGAATGCGCGGCTCAGGTGCTCTCCGGAATGTTGGCGCTGGCTGGCATCTACGCGGAGAACATGATTCGCGACGTCGGCTGGCAGCTACTGGACCTGGGGCGCGCACTGGAGCGAGCACTGCAGACCGCGGCGCAGTTGCGGTACTTGTTCGGTGCCGAGCACTCGCCCGCGGTGGAGGCCCATCTGGTGACGGCCTGCCTGACGACCAACGAGAGCGTGCTGACGCATCGACGTCGCTACGGCGGTAGTCAGCAGGTCGAGACCATGCTCGACCTGCTGGTCGGCGACCGCGACAACCCGCGCTCGATCGCCTTCCAGGTGCACCGTCTGCGTACCGCCCTCGAACACCTGCCGGGCCTCAGTCGCACGGGTCGACTCTGGCGGCTGGGCGACGAACTCGCCGAGGTCGTGGAGGCCGCGAAGGAACACTCCCTCGTCGTCGCCACGAACGCGCCCGGTGGTGACGAGACTCTGTTCGCGCGTACCCGAGTCGAGCTCGACGCGCTGACCGACCAGCTGGACCTCCGGCTGCGGGCGATCAGCGATGCCGTGGCCGACCAGTTCTTCGCTGCGCCGCCCGCGCCTCGGCCGCTGGGAGTGCTGCGGATCGGAGGGGCGCGATGAGAGCGAACGCGCCCAGCCGGCGCTACCGCGTCACCCACCACACGACGTACTCCTATGACGACGAGGTGACCGACAGCTACGGCATGGTCTGCACCCGACCGCGCGACCTGCCCGGGCAGGAGGTCACCGAGTACGAGCTGTGGACCGATCCCGGGCATGCCGATCTCGGCACCCACCGCGACGTCGAGGGCAACGAGTTCACCTACTTCCATGTGACCGAACCGCACGAGCAACTGCGGGTGAGCGCGGTCAGTGTCGTGGCGGTCAGCACTCCCTCCCGTGACTCCGGCGCGGAGGGACAGCCGTGGGAGCAATGCCGGCCCGCGTTCCTCGGCGCGGCACAGGCCGCGTTGCTCGGCGAGTACGCACTCGGCTCGCCCCTGGTCGACGTGCTGGAGGAGGCGCGGGCGTACGCCGGCTCCAGCTTTCCGCCGGGACGGGGGATCGGGGCGGGGGTGCTCGAGCTGGCCCACCGCATCCACGCCGACTTCGAGTACCAGCCCGGCACGACCACCGTGACCACCCGGGTCGCCGACGTCCTGCGGAACAGACGCGGCGTCTGCCAGGATTTCGCCCACCTGATGCTCGCCTGCCTGCGCTCGCTGGGGCTCGCTGCCCGCTACGTCAGCGGCTACCTCGCGACCGATCCCGCGTCCGGCCAGAGCAGAGTGGTCGGCGCCGACGCCACCCACGCCTGGCTGGAGGTCTGGCTCCCCGCTCCCGGAGGCGGCGAGGGGATCTGGCTTCCGGTCGACCCGACCAACGACTGCGTCGTCACCGACCGCCACGTCACCGTCGCCTACGGACGCGACTACGGCGACGTCCCTCCGGTCAAGGGCGTCATCTTCACCGACGCGACGAAGTCCACGATGACCGTCAGCGTCGACGTCGCCCCGATCTGAGGCGATCGTAGAAGTGCCGGGTGTGGGATTCGAACCCACAAGCCCTTTCGGGCAATGAGGTTTGAGCTCATCGCGTATGCCGTTCCGCCAACCCGGCCAGGTTTGCAGCGCCCACCGTAGCCGATTCGGCGGGGGCCGCCCGAATCGGGTTTTCCGCCTGCGCACGACAGCCTGGATTGTCCAGTGATCTGATAGACTTTAGACTCGACAAGCCCGGAGGCCGAAGATGCGGAAACTGTTGCACAGGCTCGTGAGCCAGGAGCGCGCCGTTGCGAACGCGCGCACGGCTGCCACGGAGCTGTCGCGATGCCGCGTGGAGCGTGAGGAGACCGAGCTGTTCCTCGCCCAGTTCGCCAGGCACCGGGCATCGCACTCGGCCTGAAGCCCGCGTGCGGGCGCCGGTCGCATAGGGTCGGGACGTGAACGCACCGAATCAGACCGCTGTCCGACGGGTGGTCATCGCCGAGGACGAGGCCCTGATCCGCCTGGACCTGGCGGAGATGCTGGGCGAGGAGGGGTACGAGGTCGTCGGGCAGGCAGGCGACGGCGAGACCGCGGTGTCGCTGGTCGAGGAACAGCGCCCGGATCTCGTCGTGCTCGACGTGAAGATGCCCCGTCTCGACGGGATCGCCGCGGCCCAGCGGATTGCGGAGCGACGCATCGCGCCCGTGGTGATCCTGACCGCGTTCAGCCAGCGAGAACTGGTCGAGCAGGCCCGGGATGCCGGCGCGATGGCGTACCTGGTCAAGCCTTTCACCAAGAACGACCTGGTGCCGGCGATCGAGATGGCGATGTCGCGGTTCGTCGAGCTGCAACAGCTCGAGGCGGAGGTGGCCGACCTCACCGAGAGGCTGGAGACCCGCAAACAGGTCGACCGCGCCAAGGCGCTGCTCCAGCAGCAACTGAGCCTGTCGGAGCCAGACGCGTTCCGATGGATCCAGAAGACCGCCATGGACTTACGTCTGTCCATGCGCCAAGTGGCCGAAGGCGTGATCACCCACGGCCCCGGGATCGCCAAGCCCGATTGAGATCTCGATACGCCGCCGCTCGTCCCTCGCGGCGGCTACTCGATCAGCGTGGAGGGGCGGCTGGTTGCTCGCGGCTGCGGCTCGATTACCGGGCCAAAGGTCACGAATCGACAACGACCAGGTCGCAACAAGGTTCTGGACGGGCGCGAGAGCACCCTGCAGGTGTTAAGTTTCAACCTCCAGCAGGGTCGCGGCCTATGCCGTGGCCACTTAAACCTTTAGACGGAGGCAGTTTTGATCCGCTCCAGCATGATGTGGCGTACCGCTGCTTTGACAGCCGCCGCTGCCCTCGCCCTCTCGGCGTGTGGCTCCGACTCCGACGACAACAGCTCCGGTTCCTCGGGCGACGAGTGCGGCAACTACAAGATCGCCTTCATGGGCGCCCTGACCGGTGATGCCGGTGCGCTCGGCCAGAACATGCTCGGCGGCGTGAAGCTTGCGCTCGACGAGTACAACAAGGACCACTCGGACTGCGAGGTCACAGTCGCGGACTTCGACTCGCAGGGCGACCCCAAGGTCGCTCCCGGCCTGGCCACCCAGATCGTCGCGGACGACTCGATCGTCGGCCTGGTCGGGCCTGGCTTCTCCGGTGAGTCGCTGGCAACCGGCAAGACCTTCTTCGAGGCCGGTCTGCCGTCGATCTCGCCGTCGGCGACCAACGTCACCATCACCGAACAGGGCTGGACCACCTGGCACCGCGTCATCGGCAACGACTCCGCTCAGGGTGCCGCCGCGGCCAGCTACCTCACCGGCGACCTCGGCGCCACGAAGGTCTTCATCGTCGACGACGGGCAGGACTACAGCAAGGGACTGGCTACTGTCGTCAAGGACACCCTGGGCTCGGCCGTGGCCGGCACCGACCAGATCCAGGTCGGCCAGACCGACATGTCGGCAACGGTGACCGCGGTGAAGAGCTCTGGCGCTGACGCCATCTTCTACGGCGGCTACTACGCCGAGGCGGGCCTGCTGGTCAAGCAGCTGCGCAACGCGGGCTTCAAGGGAACGTTCATGTCCGGTGACGGCTCCGAGGACCCGGCCTTCGTCAAGGCCGCTGGCGCTCAGGCTGCCGAGGGCGCGATCCTGACCGCTCCCGCTGGCCCGGCACCGGCGGACTTCAACGAGAAGTACAAGGCTGTCAACAGCTCCGACGCCGGTCTCTACTCGACCCAGGCCTACGACGCGACGAACATCTTCCTGGCCGCGATCGAGGATGGGAAGACCGACAAGGAGGCGCTCAACGAATTCGTCGGGTCCTACACCGGCGACGGCGTGAGCGGCCCGATCGCCTTCGACGAGAACGGCGACATCGAGGAATCGGTGATCTACGCCTACAAGGTGGCCAACGGGAAGCTCGACACAGCCAACCCAACTGCGATCAAGTAGTGCTGGCCTCCAGCACACGATGACGCATATGCTGCCGGCCGGGGCTCCTCGCCCCGGCCGCAGTGTGTTCTGGCCTTGCTAGCAGAGGGACGACCTTGGACTTCTCGCTCCTGTTCAACCACTTTGCCGAGTTCACCATCACCGGACTGGCGGTCGGCGCGATCTATGCGCTCATCGCGCTGGGTTACACGATGGTGTACGGCGTCCTGCAGCTGATCAACTTCGCGCATTCCGAAGTGTTCATGTACGGAACCTTCGCGGTCGCCTGGGTGTTCGTCTTCTTCCACGGCACCGACTCGGTCACCAAGAGCCTCTGGCAGGCGCTGCCGATCCTCGGCGTGGCTCTGGTCGCGGCGATGCTGATGTCCGGCGTGGTCGCGCTGCTGCTCGAGCGGGCCGCCTACCGGCCGCTGCTCAAGCGCGGTGCCCCCCAGCTGATCGGGCTGATCTCCGCGATCGGTGCCTCCTTCGCGTTGTCGGAGGCGATGGGCCTGCGCGACAAGTTCGCGAGCTGGTTCGGCCTGGAAGACAGCCTCGCGGATTACGTCGGCAAGGCCCGCGACGTCTACTCCCTGCCGATCACGATCAAGCCGGACGTGGTGCTTCACCTGGGTGGCTACGGGGTCACCGATGTCGACATCCTGGTGATCGTCGCCGCCTTGGTGATGATGGTCGGTTTGGACACGTTCGTGCGCCGGACCCGGATCGGGCGTGGGATCCGTGCGGTCGCCCAGGATCCCGAGTCGGCCGCGCTGATGGGCGTGAACGCGACCCGGGTGATCCAAGCGACGTTCCTGCTCGGTGGCCTGATGGCCGGGGTGGCGGCGACGCTCTACATGGTCCGGATCGGCTCGACCCGACAGAACGCCGGCTTTATCCTCGGCGTCAAGGCATTCACTGCCGCGGTGCTCGGCGGCATCGGCAACCTGCGCGGTGCTCTCGTCGGCGGTTTGGTCCTCGGAGTCGCGGAGAACTACGGATCGGCCGTGTTCGGCAGTCAGTGGAAGGACGTCGTCGCGTTCGTGCTGCTGGTGCTGATCCTGCTGGTCAGACCGTCGGGCCTGTTGGGTGAGTCGCTCGGGAAGGCACGCGCATGACCGCCTCGAACCCGCTGCGTCGAGTCGGCGCCTGGTGGGACCGGGTCCTCGACCGGTTCGCCGCGCAGCCGCGTCCCACCAAGATCCTCGTGATGGTGCTCTTAGGTCTGCTGGTCTACGCGCTGCCGTTGCTCCGGCCGCCGATCATCACCACCACCGGCTCCGACTTCGGTGGCGTGATGTTCGCCGCCGCAAGCATGGCCCTGGTCGCCGTCGGCCTCAACATTGTGATCGGCTACGCCGGCCTGCTCGACCTCGGGTACGTCGGCTTCTACGCGGTCGGTGCGTACACGACCGGCGTTCTCACGGTCTACCACTGGAGCTGGCCGTTCTTCCTGGCGCTGCCGGTCGCGATCGCGGTCACCATGGTCAGCGGTGTGATTCTGGGCGCTCCTACCTTGCGGGTGCGTGGCGACTATCTGGCGATCGTGACCCTCGGCTTCGGCGAGATCATCCGGATCAGCCTGACCAACGTCGAGTGGCTCGGCGCCGCCTCGGGCATCAAGGACATCCCGCACCCCAACAACATCGGGCCCGACCCGGTGCCTCCCTACGACAAGGGCGGCCTGTTCGAGATCCCGCACCTGTCCTGGGACGGTTGGGTGCCGAGCATCGACCACGATCACGCCACGCCCTTCCTCACGTTCGGCGCACTCGACGCGGTCCCGTACTACTGGCTGGTGCTCACCTTCCTGCTGGTTGTCCTCCTCGCGGACCGGCTGGTCAAGGAGAGCCGGGTCGGCCGGGCCTGGGAGGCCACCCGGGAGGACGAGGACGCGGCGGAGCTCATGGGCGTGCCGACCTTCAAGTACAAGCTGCTCGCGTTCGCGCTCGGTGCCGCGATCGGCGGCCTGTCCGGGTCGCTGTTCGCCAGCAGTCAGGCCTCGTACATCAACCCGCAGGTCTTCCCGCTGCTGTTGTCGGTGCTGTTCGTCGCGGCGGTCGTGGTCGGCGGTGCCGGCAACCGCTGGGGCGCGCTGCTCGGCGGCGTGCTGGTCGCCTATCTGCCGGAGCGATTCCGCGGCCTGTCCGACTTCCGCTATCTGGTCTTCGGACTTGCGCTGATGTCGATGGCGATCTGGCGGCCACAGGGCCTGCTGCCGCCCAGACGGACACGCCGGGCGCTCAAAGCCGATGAACAGATCGAAGCCCTCGAGGAGGGCACTCCGGTCGGAGGGAGCAACGATGGCTGACCCGAGAGCGCTGCTCGAGGTCGACGACGTCAGCATCAAGTTCGGTGGCCTGACCGCGCTCGACTCGGTGTCGTTCAACATCAACGAGGGCGAGATCCTCGGCCTGATCGGCCCCAACGGCGCGGGCAAGACGACCTGCTTCAACGTGATGACCGGCGTCTACCAGGCGACCTCGGGCCAGGTCCGCTTCGACGGCACCCCGATCGCCGGGCTCAAACGTCACAAGATCACCAAGCTGGGGATGGCGCGGACCTTCCAGAACATCCGGCTGTTCAAGTCGATGACGGTGCTGGAGAACGTCGTGGTCGGCGCCGACGTACACAGCAAGGTCGGCTTCTTCGACGCGCTGTTCCGCACCCCCCGCCACCGGCGTACCGAGTCCGAGGCGTTCGCCAAAGGCAGGGAGTTGCTGGACCTGGTCGGCATCAAGGCCCGCCACGACGAGCTCGCCGCCAACCTGTCCTACGGCGACCAGCGACGTCTGGAGATCGCCCGGGCGATGGCGACCGACCCGAAGCTGTTGTGCCTGGACGAGCCGGCGGCCGGCTTCAACCCCGCCGAGAAGCAACGGCTGATGGAGCTGATCCGCAAGGTACGCGACGCCGGCTTCACGGTGCTGCTGATCGAGCACGACATGCGGCTGGTGATGGGCGTGACCGACCGCATCGTGGTGCTGGAGTTCGGTCGCAAGATCGCCGAGGGCCTGCCCGCCGAGATCCGTGACAACCCGGCCGTGATCGCGGCCTATCTGGGAGTGGACGAGGAAGATGCTTCTTGAGGTCGAGGGCCTGAGTGTCAACTACGGACACATCGAGGCCATCCGTGACATCACCTTCACCGTCGAGGAGGGGTCGATCACGACGTTGATCGGCGCGAACGGCGCGGGCAAGTCCACGACGCTCAAGACCCTCTCCGGGCTCCGCAAGGTACGGGCCGGCTCGGTCAAGTTCCAGGGGAAGGACATCACCGAAGCGGCGCCCTACGACCGGGTGAAGATGGGCATCTCCCAGTCACCCGAGGGCCGTGGCTGCTTCCCGGGGATGACCGTGCGGGAGAACCTCGACATGGGCGCCTATGTCCGCACCGACCGCAAGTCTGCCGCCTACGACCAGGACCTCGAGCGCGTCTTCGAACTGTTCCCGCGGCTCAAGGAACGGGAGACCCAGCATGCGGGCACGATGTCGGGTGGTGAGCAGCAGATGCTCGCGATCGGCCGTGCGCTGATGGCGCGGCCCAAACTGGTGCTGCTCGACGAACCCTCCATGGGTCTGGCACCCAAGCTGATCCAGCAGATCTTCACCATCATCACCGAGATCAACGAGCAGGGCACGACGGTGCTCCTGGTCGAGCAGAACGCCGCGCAAGCATTGAAACGAGCCGACTCCGCACACATCCTGGAAACCGGTGAGATCGTCCGCTCTGGCACCGGCGCAGAGCTGGCCGGCGACCCCGCCGTCCGCGCCGCCTATCTCGGTGGAGACGTCTGAGGATCTCGATACGGCCGCTCGTTCCTCGCGGCCTACTCGATCAGCCTGCCGCTCGTTGCTCGCGGCCTATTCGGTCGGCCTGCCGGTCGTCGAGTGCGCCGAGCTTGCGAGGCGTGTATCGAGACGCCGACCAGGTCGATCAGCGGACGGCCGCGATCGCCCAGGTCAGCACGGGAGCCACCACGAGGGCCGGCAGGAAGTCGCCGACCGGGATCGGGCGCAACCGCAACAGCCGCAGCCCCATGCCCAGCAGGAGCAGACCGCCGGTCGCCGAGATCGAGGCCAGCTCCGTGTCGGGCAGCACCCCACCCAGGAGGGTGCCGACCACGGTGATGCTGCCCTGAATCATCAAGACCGAGAGGGCGCTGGCCGCCACGCCCCAGCCGAACGACGCCGCGAACGCGATCGCCGCGAAGCCATCGAGCGCCGCCTTGAGGAAGAGCATGTCCGCGCCGTTGCCGAGGCCGTCGTTGAGCGACCCCAGGATCGTCAGCGGACCGACGCAGAACACCAGCGACGCGGTGAGGTAGCCCTCGATGAAGCGGGCTCGGGCGGTACCCTCGCCGCCGCCGAGCCTGCTCTGGAGCCAGCCTCCGAAAGCCTCGATGCGGTCCTCGATGCCGAACAGGTGCCCGACCAGGCCGCCGATCACCATCGCGCCGAGCACGATCAGCATCGGTGCGCTGTTACCCACCGCCGAGTGCCAGGTGGTGTCGTCGATCGCGACCAGCGAGGTGGCGGCGATCAGGATCGTGGTCAGGCCGAGCGCGTCGGTGACCACGTCACGGGTTCGTTCGGTGAGACGCTGCCCGGCGAGTACGCCGACGAACGCGCCGAGCAGCACGGTCAGTACGTTGACCACCGTGCCCACGCCAGGAAACACCGCTGTTCCCCTATCTTTTGGTCCGGCTTTCGGCGTATCGTCGCGCTGTCCGGTATCGAACGCGGGGATTCGGCCGGACTCGCAATGGGCATTCTTACGTACTCTGTTCCGTAGCCGATCGGAGGATCCCCGCCATGACTCGGTTCTCGCTCCTCGTGCGTGACGCGCGCATCGACGACGCTCCCTCGCTGGCCGCGATCTGGGCCGACAGCGTCTCACGGAACTCGGTGGATCGAATGGCACGCCCGGACGCGGAGGACATCGTCGAGTTGATCGAGCGGATGGCGGTGGTGTTGCACCAGCGGGTGATCGTGGCCGAGATCGACGGGTGCCTCGCCGGTGCGGCGTTCTTGAGCCGAGCCTCGCTGGGCCCCTTCCACGACGAGGACGCGATGTATGTCAGCCGACTGCAGGTCGACCCGTCCCGGCGTCGGCATGGAGCCGGCCGCGCCTTGGTCGAGGCCGCGGTGGCCTGGGCCGAAGAGCTCGGTGTCACGACGATCCTGGCTGCGGCCGCCTCCAACGACCGGGAGGCCAACCGTTTCCTGGCGCGGCTGGGCTTCGCCTCCTCGGCGACCATCAGAGCCGCGCAGGTCAACGCACTCCGGGCCACCACCTTTCCCGTGGAGCCACCGGCCTGTGCCCGCACGGCGCGAGGGTCGTCCCGGACGGTGGGCGCGGTCCTCGCCCAGCGCCGGCTGCGACGTCGCTCCGGTGTCGCCTCCTCCGGAAGCGAGACAGTTTGAGCTGCAGGTCCAGGCCGAGCACTGTCGCACGTCGCGACTAGAGTCGACCGCGTGAAGCTGCTGCTGCTCGACGGACACTCGCTGGCCTACCGTGCGTTCTTCGCGCTGCCCGTCGAGAACTTCTCGACCACCACCGGCCAGCCGACCAATGCCGTCTACGGCTTCACCTCGATGCTCATCAACGTGCTGCGCGACGAGGCGCCGACCCACGTCGCGGTCGCGTTCGACAAGTCTCGCGAGACGTTCCGGCTGGCGGAGTACTCCGAGTACAAGGCCAAGCGCAACAAGACGCCCGACGAGTTCAAGGGGCAGCTCTCGCTGATCCAGGAGGTGCTCGACGCGTTGCGCATCTGTCACCTGGAGTTGGCCGGGTACGAAGCCGACGACATCATCGCGACGCTCGCCACCCAGGCGGTCGAGCACGGCTACGAAGTGCTGATCCTGACCGGTGACCGCGACTCCCTCCAACTCGTCACCGAGACCTCGACCGTGCTCTACCCGATGCGCGGCGTCTCCGATCTCGCCCGGATGACGCCCGAGGCTGTCGAGGCCAAGTACGGCGTCCCGCCCGGGCGCTACCCGGAGTTGGCCGCACTGGTCGGTGAGGACTCCGACAACCTGCCGGGCGTCCCCGGCGTCGGCCCGAAGACGGCGGCGAAGTGGATCACCACCTACGACGGACTGGACAACGTCATCGACCAGGCCGACAAGATCACCGGCAAGGCCGGTGAGAGTCTCCGGGCGCACCTCGGCGACGTGATCCGCAACCGGCGGCTCAACGCACTGGTCTGCGACTTGGCGCTCGAGGTTGCCCCCGAGGACCTGGCGCTCCAGCCCTGGGATCGCCAGGAGGTCCACAAGATCTTCGACGGCC
>JASGGG010000034.1:0-27953 GCA_047605165.1 Nocardioidaceae bacterium | reverse complement strand
CTCGTTCCTGGTGAGGCCCCGATCACCTCGAGCGCATTGATCAGTGGTTCCCTAGAGTTCAGCGCTGCTCACGCCAAACCCGCACGGAAGGCCAGCACGTCGGCGTACGCCGGCAGCAGCCCCTGCTCCCGCGCCTCGGCCAAGCTCGGCGCGGCGGCGTCCTTCTCCGACAGCAACAGCTCCAGCTCGCTCCCGTCGCGGGCTGTCGTCGGCCAGTCGATGCCCAGAGCCGGGTCGAGCGGGTCGATCCCGAACTCCCGGCCGGGAGCGTACGGCGCCGAGCAGAGGTAGTTGACGACCGAGCCGTCCGCGAGAGCCAGGAACGCGTGGCCGAGGCCCTCGCTGAGGTAGATGCAACGCCGGTCGGTGTCGTCCAGCAGCACGGTGTCGTACTCCCCGAACGTCGGCGAGCCGACCCGGATGTCGACCACCACGTCGAGCACCGCGCCGGCGACGCAGGTGACGTACTTGGCCTGGCTCGGCGGCAACTGCGCGAAATGCACACCGCGGAGCGTGCCCGCCGACGACACCGAGCAGTTCGCCTGCCTGAGATCGAACCCGTGCCCTGCGGCCCGCAGGAAGTCGGCACCCCGGAACCACTCGTGGAAGGAGCCCCTGGAGTCACCGTGCACGACCGGGGTGAACTCGTAGGCTCCGCTGACCTTCAACTCGCGTACATCCATGGCATCTATCCTGCCCACCTCCCCGATGTCATACGAACCCGAGGTCATAGCCCCGGGTTCGTATGACGTCCGCCCGCGGAGCGGTCTACGGTAGTCGCCATGCGCTGGCTGCTGACGGGGAACAAGGGAATGCTGGGCGTCGACCTGACCAATGCGCTGGTCGCACGTGGTCACGAGGTCGTCGGGGTCGACGTCGACGAGCTCGACATCACCGACTCCACGGCGGTCGCGGCCTACCTGGACGGCCGGGCTCGCTTCGACGTCGTCGTCAACTGCGCGGCCTGGACGGCGGTCGACGCCGCTGAGAGTCACGAGGCCGACGCGCAGCGGATCAACGAGGCCGGGCCGTTCATCCTGGCCAGCTGGGCGAAACAGACCGGCGCCCGGATCGTGCAGATCAGCACCGACTACGTCTTCGACGGCACCGCAACCACCCCGTACGCCGAGGACGCGCCGGCAGCCCCGGTCTCGGTGTACGGCCGCACCAAGTGGGGCGGGGAGCAGGCGGTCCGCTCGCAGCACCCCGCGGGCCACCTCGTCGTACGCACCGCCTGGCTCTACGGCGCCCACGGCAAGTGCTTCCCGAAGACGATCGCCCGCTTAGCCGCCGAGAAAGGGGCACTGTCGGTCGTCGACGACCAGGTCGGCCAGCCAACCTGGACCGTCGATCTGGCCCGCGTCGTGATCGACCTGATCGAGACCGACGCGCCCGCCGGGACCTATCACGCCACGTCGTCCGGGCAGACCAGCTGGTGCGGGTTCGCGCGCGCGATCGTCGCCGCGGCGGGCATGGATCCGGCGATCGTCACGGCCACCGATTCGGCCGCGTTCGTCACGCCTGCCCCGCGCCCGGCGTACTCGGTGCTCGGGCATGCCGCCACCACAGCAGCCGGTGTCGCCGAGATCCCCGACTGGGCCGAACGCTGGGCCGAGGCCGCTCCCGGCGTGCTCAGTGGCTGAGCTGGGCGCGCTTCTTGAGCGGCTCCCACCAGGCGCGGTTGTCGCGGTACCACTGCACGGTGTCGGCCAGGCCCTGCTCGAACGGCACCTGCGGCTCGTACCCGAGCTCGGTGCGGATCTTGTCGATCGCCACCGAGTAGCGCAGGTCGTGGCCGAGCCGGTCAGCCACTCGCTCGACCTTGCCCCAGTCGTTGCCGGTGGCGTCCAGCAGCAGGCCGGTGAGCTCCTTGTTGGTCAGTTCGGTACCGCCGCCGATGTTGTAGATCTCCCCGGGCCGGCCGCCTTCGGCGACCAGGTGGATGCCGCGACAGTGGTCGTCGACGTGCAGCCAGTCGCGGATGTTGGCGCCCTCGCCGTAGAGCGGCACCGTCAGCCCGTCGACCAGGTTGGTGACGAACAGCGGGATGACCTTCTCGGGGAACTGGTAGGGCCCGTAGTTGTTGGAACAGCGCGTGATGCAGACCGGCAGGCCATGAGTGCGTGAGTACGCGCGGGCCAGCAGGTCGCTGGACGCCTTGGACGCGGAGTAGGGCGAGTTGGGCAGCAATGGCTGCTCCTCGTCCCAGGAGCCCTCCGGGATCGAGCCGTAGACCTCGTCGGTCGAGACGTGGACGAACTTCGTCACGCCGTGCCGCAACGCCGAGTCCAACAGCGTCTGGGTGCCGACCACGTTGGTCATCACGAAGTCCGCCGCGCCCAGGATCGACCGGTCCACGTGCGACTCCGCAGCAAAGTGGACCACGACGTCGGCCTCGGCCATCAGCGCGTCGACCTGCACGCGATCCAGGATGTCGCCCTCGACGAACCGCAGGCGCTCGTCGGCGATGACCGGGTCCAGGTTGGCCAGGTTCCCGGCATAGGTGAGCTTGTCGAGGACCGTCACCTGGGTGGGCGCGGTCAGGCCCCAGGCGTCGCCGAGCACGGAGCGGACATAGTGCGAGCCGATGAATCCGGCGCCACCGGTAACCAGGAATCTCATGGGTTCATCGTGTCAGGTTCGCGACCTTTCGGCAGACTGACCCCATGCGCGGAATCATCCTGGCCGGCGGAACCGGCACGCGACTGCACCCGATCACGCTCGGCGTGAGCAAGCAACTGGTCCCGGTCTACGACAAACCGATGATCTACTACCCGCTGTCCACGCTCATGCTGGCCGGCATCCGGGAGATCCTGGTGATCACCACACCGCACGAGGCCGACGGCTTCCAGCGGTTGCTGGGCGACGGCTCCCAGTTCGGCATCTCGATCGCGTACGCCCAGCAGCCCAGCCCGGACGGGCTGGCCCAGGCCTTCACCATCGGCGCGGACTTCATCGGCGACCAGAAGTGCGCACTCGTGCTCGGCGACAACCTGTTCTACGGCTATAGCTTCGGCCGGCAGCTGTCCCGCTACACCGACGTCGACGGCGCCGCGGTGTTCGGCTACTGGGTCGACGACCCGACCGCGTACGGCGTGGTCGAGTTCGACGCCGACAACCGGGCGATATCGCTGGAGGAGAAGCCCGCGAACCCACGCAGCAACTTCGCCGTACCCGGGCTCTACTTCTACGACAACGACGTGGTCGGCCACGCCGCGGATCTCAAGCCCTCGCCCCGCGGCGAACTCGAGATCACCGACCTCAACCGCATCTACCTGGAACAGGGTCGCCTCACCGTCGAAGTACTGGAGCGCGGCACCGCCTGGCTGGACACCGGCACCTTCGACTCGCTGACCGACGCGGCCAGCTTCATCCGCACCGTCGAGGCCCGCCAGGGGCTCAAGATCGGCGCACCCGAGGAGGTCGCCTGGCGGCAAGGCTGGCTCTCCGACGACCAGCTTCTGCAACTCGGCAACGCACTGGAGAAGTCGGGGTACGGGGCGTACCTCAAAGGGCTGCTGGCCACCCGGCACTAGGCCGCCAAGTCTCAGGAGAGCGCCACCGAGATCGCGTCGAATGCGCGGTGCTGCGTGGTGAACCGTGCTATTCGGGAGAGGAAGCCGCTGCGACAACTCCGAGAAGCTCGTAAGCGACGTGTGCGGCCGCGATACCCGTGATCTCGGCGTGGTCGTAGGGAGGCGAGACCTCGACGATGTCCGCGCCGACGACGTTCGCGGCCGTCAGGGCGCGCAGCGTGTGCAGCAGCTCTCGGCTCGTGAGTCCGCCTGCCTCCGGGGTTCCCGTCCCGGGGGCGAAGGCCGGGTCGAGGACGTCGATGTCGATCGAGACATAGACGGGCCGCTCCCCGAGGCGGGCGAGCATGCGCTCGATGACCGCCTGCCGACCCTCGGTCTCGTAGTCGTCGGCACGCTGTATCTGGAATCCGAGCGTGTTGTCGTCGGTCAGGTCCTGCGCGCCGTAGAGGGGGCCGCGAATCCCCACATGCAGGCAGCCCTCCGGATCGAGGAGGCCTTCCTCGCTTGCACGGCGAAACGGTGTTCCATGCGTATAGGGCGCGCCGAAGTAGGTGTCCCAGGTGTCCAGATGTGCGTCGAAGTGCAGAACCGCGATCGACCCGTGTTTGCGATGCAACGAGCGCAGCAACGGCAACGCGATCGTGTGGTCACCGCCCAGGGTCAGGAGTCGGCCGGCACGCTCGGCAAGCTCGTCGGCGCCACGCTCGATGCCGGAGATGGCCTCGTCGAGGGAGAACGGGTTCACCGCGATATCGCCGGCATCGGCGACCTGGATCGCGTCGAACGGCCAGACGTCCAGTGGCGGGTGGTAGGGCCTCAGCAGCTTCGAGGAGGCCCGGATGTGCCCCGGCCCGAACCGAGCACCCGGGCGGTAGGAGACTCCGGAGTCGAACGGGACGCCGACGATCGCTACGTCTGCGGTAGCGACGTCATCGAGCTCAGGAAGACGCGCGAAGGTCGCCGGACCGGCGTACCTGGGAACCCGTGAGGCATCGATCGGTCCTACGGGGGGCTGGTCAGTCAGGGTCGACTCCCTTCGCCGGCAAAGCACCAGTTGGCCCACATCATTGAGTGAGGCGGGCCACACCGTCAACTGGGCTAGAAGGACAACTGCCGAGCGGGAGTCGTGAGTTGGGCGGGCCGAGAAACCCCTGGCTGCCCACGGCGGGCACGACGTGACGGCTGCCACTGAGCTCGCGTCACTAGGCCATGCCTGCTGCGCCTATTGACGCAATCTCTTACCCCAAGTCCATCAAAATGGTCAGGTTTAGGGAGAGTGCCCCCCGCACCGGTAGCATGGCGGCTGATCCGAGGAGATTCGCCCGAATGACTGCTACCCACGCTGATTACCGCTTGAGCCAGCTCGACGAGCTGGAAGCGGAGTCGATCCACATCTTCCGCGAAGTCGCGGCCGAGTTCGAGAAGCCGGTGCTGATGTTCTCCGGCGGCAAGGACTCGATCGTGATGATGCGCCTTGCCGAGAAGGCGTTCTTCCCGGCCAAGATCCCCTTCCCGGTGCTCCAGGTGGACACCGGCTTCGACTTCCCCGAGGTCCTGGCGACCCGGGACAACTGGGTCAATCGGCTGGGCGTACGCCTCATCGTCGCGAGCGTGGAGCAGGCCATCAAGGACCGCGTCGTCGTCGACGACGGCAAGACCTCGCGCAACCGGCTGCAGATCGGCACCCTGTTGAACGCCTTGGAGGAGGGCGGCTTCACCGCCGCGTTCGGGGGCGGCCGCCGGGACGAGGAGAAAGCTCGCGCCAAGGAGCGGGTGTATTCCCACCGCGACGAGTTCGGCCAGTGGGACCCGAAGAACCAGCGTCCCGAGCTGTGGAGCCTCTACAACGGCCGGCTGCACGAGGGCGAGCACATGCGGATCTTCCCGATCAGCAACTGGACCGAGCTCGACATCTGGGACTACATCGGTCGCGAGGGCATCGAGATTCCCTCGATCTACTTCTCGCACCAGCGCCGGGTGTTCGAGCGCGACGGGATGCTGTTGACCGAGTCCGAACACAATCCGTGCCGCGACGGCGAGGTGGCCGGCGAGCGTACGGTCCGGTTCCGCACCGTCGGCGACCTGACCCTGACCGGCTGCGTGGAGAGCACAGCGTCCACCATCCCCGAGATCATCGAGGAGGTCGCCGTCGCCCGGGTGACCGAACGCGGTGCGACCCGTGGCGACGACCGATTCTCCGAGGCCGCGATGGAGGACCGGAAGAAGGAAGGCTACTTCTGATGAGCATGGACCTTCTGCGATTCGCGACCGCCGGATCCGTCGACGACGGCAAGTCGACGTTGATCGGGCGATTGCTCCTGGACTCCAAGTCGATCTTCGAGGATCAGCTCGAGGCGGTCGAGGCCACCAGCGAGGCCAAGGGGTACGACTACACCGACCTCGCGCTGCTGACCGACGGGCTGCGCAGCGAGCGGGAGCAAGGCATCACCATCGACGTCGCCTACCGCTACTTCGCCACCCCGAACCGCAAGTTCATCATCGCCGACACGCCCGGGCACGTGCAGTACACCCGCAACATGGTCACCGGTGCCTCCACCGCCGACCTCGGCCTGGTGCTGGTCGACGCCCGCCAGGGCCTGACCGAGCAGTCTCGCCGCCACGCGGTGATCCTGTCGCTGCTGCGGGTGCCGCACCTGGTGCTGGCGGTCAACAAGATGGACCTGGTCGAGTTCGACCAGACCGTCTATGACGCCATCTACGCCGACTTCACCTCGTTCGCGACCAAGCTCAACATCCCCGACCTCGAGGTCATCCCGATCTCCGCGTTGCAAGGCGACAACGTGGTCGAGCGGTCGACGAACATGAGCTGGTACTCCGGGCCGACGCTGATGCACCATCTCGAGCACGTCCACGTCGCCTCCGACCGCGACCTGGTCGACGCACGCTTCCCCGTGCAGTACGTCATCCGCCCCAAGTCCGACGAGTTCCACGACTACCGCGGGTACGCCGGCACGGTCGCCGGCGGCGTACTCAAGCCGGGTGACGAGGTGGTCGTACTCCCCTCCGGCATGACCAGCACCATCGAGGGCATCGACCTGTTCGACCGGGAGATCGCCGAGGCTTTCCCGCCGATGTCGGTCACCATCCGGCTGACCGACGACGTCGACGTCTCCCGGGGCGACATGATCGCCCGCGTCCACAACGCCCCGGCTCCCAGCCAGGACATCGACGCGATGATCTGCTGGATGACCACCGAGCCGCTGCGACCCCGCCAGAAGCTGGCCATCAAGCACACCACCCGGGTCGGCCGCGCCCTGGTCAAGGACGTCCAGTACCGTCTCGACGTCAACACCCTGCACCGCGACCAGCAGACCAAGGAGCTCGGCGTCAACGAGATCGGCCGGGTACAGCTGCGCACCACCGTCCCGCTGCTGTGCGACCCCTACAGCAAGAACCGCACCACCGGATCCTTCGTCCTCATCGACGAGGCCACCGGCATCACCGTCGGCGCCGGCATGATCAACGGCTGAGCCGAACCCTCCGTTCGCCGCGCCGGATTGTGGCCGATGGTGGCAATCCTGGCTGGTTTGTGGCCGATCGCGACACCTCTGCCCGCCGAATCGCCGTCGTCATCGGCCACAAAGACGACCTGCACGCTTGGTGGGCTCAGGCGCGTACGGCCGGGGTCGGCTCTGCCTCCGCGGTGCGGCCAGGTGCACACCACAACGCCTTTGCGGTTGCTGGGAGTCACCCGATGGCTCCCAGCAACCGCAAAGGACAAGGAGCCCGGCATCGAACCGGGCTGCGGGGACAAATCGGATCACGGCCTGACGTTGGCCGCGCCTCCTTCCCTAGCTAACCGAGACGGGCTGGGAGTCGCAGCCTCACACGATGGAGAGGCGCAGCCAGTTCGCCAAGCCGGTGAGGATTCGTGCCAACTCGGCGACGATTCGTGCCAACTCGGCGGGGGGGTTGGTCAGCCGATGGTGGCCTGGGGGCGGCCGTAGTCGTCGTGGTAGCGGACGATGTCGTCCTCACCGGTGTAGTGGCCGCGCTGCACCTCGATGATCACCAGCTCGACGTCACCGTTGTTGGCAAGTCGGTGCTTGGCACCACACGGCACGTTGATGGACTCGCCCGCGTGCGCGGTCACTTCCGCGCCGTCGATGATCGCGGTCGCGGTGCCGACCAGCACCACCCAGTGTTCGGAGCGGTGCTCGTGCGACTGGTAGGACAATCGCTCACCGGGATTCACATGGATTCGCTTGACCTTGTAGCCCTCGTCCACGTCGAGGACATGCCAGGACCCCCACGGCCTGGCTTCCCAATCGAGGCTCACGACTCCCCCTTTGTCCGGTTCTATCCGATTGAGACTACGTCACGGCGTCAAGCCCCGCCCCACCATCGACGAATCTAGGTATCCGGTGCGACCGGCCCGTGATCGAGCCACCACCGGGCGGCGGTCTGCTGCCAGCCCGGCGCGGCCGGGTCGGCGGCGATCCGTGCGATCGCCGCCGATCCGCTCATCCCGAGCGCGTACAGTGCCGACAGGGAGCGCAAGGTCGGGTCGGGAGCCAGCCGGCCACGCAGCTCCAAGTCGCTGATCGGACTCTGTGTCAACCCGCCGATCGAGACCAGGAGCAGGCTCGCCGTCGCATCGTCGGCCTCGGGCAGCAGCCGGAGCAGCCGCAGCCGGTGCTCGTCCGAGCTCAGCTCGTACACGGCGCGAAGAGCGAACCTCCCCGCCGACCCCGGGGGGTCCGCGTCCAGCCGGTCGAGGAGTTCGTCCACCAAGGGCGACCGGAAGGGTGAGGCACGGAGCAGAGTGAGGGCGAGCTGCCGGCGCCCGAAGTCGCGGTGGAACAATGCCTCCCGCAGCAGCCGTGGAAGCATCCGGTCGACACCGTGCCGGGGCTGTCGGGCCAGTCGTGAACGTGCGCGCGCGGCCATCGACTCGGCGATGCCCTGGCAGTCGTCGGCGGGAGTCTCGGCGTGTGTCAGGGCGTACGCGAGCGCGCCGTCGTCGGTAGCCGCGTCGGCAAGTGCCCCGCTGAGGCTGTCGGGCAGCGCCGCGATCAGCTCGACCAGTCCGGTGGCGAACACGTCCACACCCGAGCGCCAGCGTCGCAGCACCTCCATCCCGACCCGGGAGCGCTGGTCGTCGGTCAGCACACCGCGCTCGACCAGGCGCGTCGTCAACGCGACCGACTGGAGGTTGAGCATCTCGGTGCGCGGGCCTTCCAACACCGAGAGCACCACGTCGCCGACGTAGGACGAGTCGAACGTCTCCAGCAGCTGGAACGGCCGCGAGAAAACCTGTGCGGCGGAGTCGAGCAGTCTCGCGGCGACGGCGTCGGCGACGAACACGTCCGCCCGGACGGTACTCGCCAGGTCTCCGACGGCGGCTCGTATGACCAGCGCCCCGTGGCCGCGGTAACGCGAGACGCCGCAGACGAGCGCGGCCGCCAGGCCCGACCAGTCCGCCTCCCGCAGGAACAGCCCGCCTGCGCCCCGGGCCAGCCAGCCGAGCTGCTGCCAGTCGAACGGGATGGCGTTGCCGGCGATAGCCGTGTCGAGGACCGCGTCCAGACGCCCGGGCCAGCCCGGTGCAGTAGCTCGGGCCGGAACGGGAAGCGGCCGGTCGACACTGTGCCGCAAAGCCGGGACCGCGCCGGTCAGGCAGCCTGCCGGCAGACCGAGCACGATCTCGTATCCTTCGACGGCGTCGTAGGGCACCACCAGCTCGCCCGCCTCCCACCGGCTGACCAGGCTGCGGCTGGCGGTCACGCCGGCCTGGTCCGCCAGAGCCTGGACGAACCACGGACCCGAGGCGAAGTCGGGGTCGGGATGGTAGAGCCGGTTGACTGCAAGCAGCCAGCCGATGCGCGCGTCGATGTCGACGCTCCGCGCTTGGATCGCGGTCGCGTCGTACGCGAGCTGCTGGGTACGCCCGGCAGCGCGAACCCGCGGAGCATTTCTAGCCGACGTGCCCTGCTCAGCGCCTGTTCCGGGCCCGGGTTGGCCAGGCGCCTGGCGAGTCGCGCTGGCCGGAACGGCCGGCGCGTGGTCGCCCGCTCCGCGGTGCGGTCGACTGCCGCTGCCGCAGTTCGGCGATCCCATGTGCTCTAGGCGAGGCGCGGGCGGACGTGCAGCCCGACCTCGGGATCGACGACGACCTCCTGCGAGGCCGGCAGTCCGTCGGCATCGAGCACCGCGTCGACGGGCACGGTGCGCTTCACCAGCGCGAGAGCGATCGGGCCGAGTTCGTAGTGGCGGGCGCTGCCGCCGACCCGGCCGATCACCTTGCCGGCAACGTCGAGCAGATCGGCGCCGACGGCAGGCAGTCGGTTGGCGGAGCCATCCAGGTGCAACAAGGTCAGGCGGCGCGGCGGGCGGCCGAGCGTGTGCACCCGCGCGACGGTCTCCTGGCCGCGGTAGCAGCCCTTGTCGAGGTGGACCGCGGTGCCGACCCAGCCGAGTTCGTTGGGGATGGCGCGGTGGTCGGTGTCGACGCCGAGCCGCGGCTCACCCCGGGCGATGCGCAGCGCTTCGTAGGCCCACATGCCGGCCGGTTCGCCCGCAGCCTGTGCGTACGCCGCCAGCTCGGCTCGCGGGATCACCGAGTGCTCACCGCGGCGATAGACGACCGCGAGCTCCGGATGCTCGGCGATCTCGACCCGGAGCATGAACCGCATCCGGTCCAGGAACTCCGCCAGCGGCGTACCCGTCCCTGGCTCGGTGTGCGCCAAGAACCGCTCCCCGTCATCGACGCCGCGGAACGCGTGCTCGACGTGACCCTGCGGGTCGAGGATCAGCGCCTCGATCTCGCGGCCGGGCTCCAAGCCTTCGAAGTACGCCGTCGTCAGGGAATGCAGGTAGGTCAGCCGGTCAGGGCCACTGACCGAGAAGACCTCGCGGTGGCTCAGGTCCACGAACGCCTCACCAGCGGTCAGTGCTGCCTGCTCCTTGTTGAAGGACCCGTAGTGCGCGGCTACCGCGGCGTCGGCGCCGTCACCGGCGACCGCGCCGGGAAGTGCGAGCAGGGGGCTGGGGTTCGTGACCATGTCCGTCACAACGGCTCGGCTTCGGCGGCGCATTCCCCACAGGTGCCGAACACCGTGAGATGCCCGATGTCGGGCGTGAAGCCATGGCGCTCGCGGAGCGCACCGGCCAGCCCGTCGAACTCGTCCGGCTCCGCGTCGACGACACGCTGACAGCCGCGACAGACCAGATGCACATGCTGCGGCTGGGATGTCGAGTGGTAGGTCGGGGCGCGGTCGGTGAGATGGGCATGCCGGACCAGCCCCAGCTCCTCCAGCAGCTCGAGGTTGCGGTAGACCGTCGAGAGGTTCACCGCCTCCGACTCGGTGTGCACCTGCTTGAGCACCTCGTCCGGCGTCGCGTGGCCGAGGTGCTCGACCGCACGCAACACCAGCTCGCGCTGAGGGGTGAGCCGGTATCCCTTCGCCCGGAGAACGCCCCGCCAATCACCGGGCCGACCACTGGGCCGATCACTGGGCCAATCGCTGGGCCGATTCTCGGTCATCTGCGGTCACCGCTACGGGTCTTCGACACGGGTCATCGCTACTGGCGTACCAGCCGGGCCCAGAGGTGGGGCTGGAGCTCGTGGCCCATCGCGGCCATGTCGAAGGCCCAGAGCAGGTCGCCCTCGACCAGCCCGTACATGCGGTGACCGGCGACGTACTCCTTCGCGGTAGCGGTGCGCACCACGGCGTCGGTCGTCATCTCCAGCTTGGCGCCCTGCACGTCGCCGAGGTAGATCTCGGTGATGCCGGTGTTGTGGGACAGCAGGAGCTCGAAGGTGCCGTCGGCCCGCGGCCGCAGGAACCCGGTCTCGATGGCCGCATCGCGGACCTTGTCGCCCCCGGCGTCGACGATCCAGGAGCGGCTCAGGTAGTGGAAGAACGGCCGTCCATCGTGGGTGAAGATGCACTCCTGCCCGAACTCGAACGCGTCGATCGTCGGGTAGTCACCGTGCCCGTTGCCCCGCCAGGTGCCCAGCAGCCAGGCGACCTTCGCACAGTCGGGGTGCAGGTTGTCGGGCAACTCGAACGGCACGGCAGCGCCTGACTCTCCGGCCCTCAGCGGTTGGTCGCGCGCAGCAGCTTGGCCAGCACGATCAACGCGACCACTCCGGCGAGTACGACGACGACAGCCATCAAGGTGGCGAACACAGCTTCCATGCGCCGCAGTCTATCGGGCCGCGGATGTCGCCGCGGATGTCCTAGTGTCGAGCCATGTCGACACGGCTGGTCATCAAGGTCACCCAGGGCGCGGACGCCGCGGAGCGGGTCAACCAGGCGTTCACGGTTGCAAGCGCCGCGGTGGCTGCAGGGGTCACGGTCAGCGTCTGGCTGACCGGGGACGCGACGTTCCTCGCCGTGCCCGGGCGGGCTGACGAGATCCGGCTCGAGCACGCGACACCGCTCCCGGACCTGCTCGCGCTGCTGGTCGACCAGGCCTCGATCACCGTCTGCACCCAGTGCGCGCTGCGCCGTGGCCTGGCACAGGACGACCTGATCGCCGGCGTACGCATCGCCGGCTCCGCCACGTTCGTCGAGGAGATCATGACCTCCGACACCCAGGCCCTCGTCTACTGACCTGAGCCAGGGGCCACGTTGCTATACGGTGCCAATTTCCGCGATCGGTGCCAAGAGCTCCCGCCAATAGGCCATGCCTGCTGCGCGACGCCCCGGCGGCATCTCCAACTTCGCCGATCCGTGCTATCTCTGCTATCCGTTGCACACCGCTGTCTCGGTACCCCTCGCAGCGCAAAAACCGGAGCACGGAAACTGTGAGTCTGTGATATTTTTCGCATCATGCGGAACCTCACCGTCTCTATCCCCGACGAGGTCTATCGCGACGCCCGCGTTCGGGCGGCTGAGCGGGGGATCTCTCTGAGCGCACTGGTCGCCGACTATCTGCGCAGCCTGTCGGAGGACAGCGACGCCGAGTTCGCCAGACTGCGCGAGCTCCAGCGTCACGTCACCGAGCAAGTAAGCGGGTTCAGCGCGCGCGATCGCCTCAGCCGGGACGAGGCCCACAGCCGTGCCACGGTTCGTTGACACCAACATCGCGCTGTACTCGATCTCGGATGATCCGGCGGAGGCCCGCCAGCGTTCGGTAGCACAAGCGCTCTTCGAGGAAACTGACCTTGCGCTATCAACGCAGGTGCTCAGCGAGTTCTACGTCCAGGCGACCAGGCCAACGCGCCCATCGCCACTCACCCATGAGCAGGCAACACAGATCGTCGTCGCGCTGACGAGATACCCCGTACAGCCGGTCACTCTCGCCGTGGTGCTGTCCGCACTGACGACCAAGGACCGGTTCCAGATCTCGCACTGGGACGCCCTCGTCATCGAAGCCGCACGGGCGGCCGGTTGCCGGGAAGTCTTGTCCGAGGACCTCTCCTCCGGCCAGGACTACGACGGCGTCGTCGTACGCAACCCGTTCGCCGGCTAGCCGCAGTCATGCGAGTTGTGGTGCAGCGGACGCTGGAGGCGTCGGTGACCATTGACGGCGAGGTCGTGGGCCGGCTGGAGCATCCCGGCTTGCTGGTCTTGCTCGGCGTTACCCATGACGACACGCCCGCCGAGGCGACTTGGCTGGCCGGCAAGGTGTGGGGCCTGCGGCTGCTGCGCGACGAGCGATCGCTCTGCGACCTCGCCGATGCTGGGGAACCCACCGACGTGCTGGTGGTCAGCCAGTTCACGCTCTATGGAGACGCCCGGAAGGGCCGACGCCCAACCTGGTCCGCGGCTGCTCCCGGAGCAGTATCCGAGCCCCTGTACGAGCAGTTCTGCGCCGAGCTGACCAAGCTCGGCGCACGGGTCGCGCGTGGAGTGTTCGGCGCCGACATGCAGGTCGCCTGCATCAACGACGGCCCGGTCACGCTGCTCCTCGACAGCCCCGGATCTCGAAGAAACTGAGTTCTGGCAACGATCAAACCGGTACATTTGCCGTAATCGGCCCGGAGAGAGGCCGCTTTCGTTGGGAGAAACTCCGATGCGCCGCATCCTTGTCGCAGCGTGCACCGCTGCTGTCGTACTTGTCACGCCAGCCGTCGCCGAGGCCCGCACCCTGCACGTCAGGGACGCCAAGAACGACGTCTTCACGATCAGCGGGAGCGGTGAACTGGTGAAAGTCGGCTCGATGCCGAACGTGGACCTGCGTCGCACCACCATCCGGCACCGCGCGCACCGCGTGGTGGTGATCGGCAAGTACGTCGACCTGCGCAAGAACAAGGACTTGGTCACCTATGCCGTCGAGCTTCGCACCAACACCGGCCTGACCCGGGACGCTGTCGTGACCACCGGCCCTGGGATGCGTCGCGGCGAGGTCCACTTCACCGGCCGGCAGAAGGAACTTCGCTGCAAGGGGATCACCCACCGCATCTCGTACCGCGGCAATACCGTCCGCGTCTCGATCCCTCGCTCCTGCCTGAACCGGCCGCGTTACGTCCAAGCTCAGACCATGGCATTGTCGATGGGTGACCTGACCGACCCGGACACCTCGATCTTCGTCGACAACGGCATGGGCAAGCGCATCCCCGAGGTCGAGGACTGGAGCCGCAAGGTCCGTCGCTGACGAAAGCGCTCAGAATGGGCTCTCAGTGGGCATGGCCGCTGCAGGAGTCGCCGCTGGGCTGGTCGGGACCGGGCGCGCTCATGGTGTCGGCGTCGTGGATCACCTCGCCGCCCACGAACGTGAGGTCCGCGCGCTGTTCGAGCAAGCCCGCCGGCTCCTCGGCGTGCTGGTAGAGGTCGTCGGACCAGACCACCATGTCGGCGAGCGCCCCGAGACGGAGCGCTCCGAGCTGGTTCTCCGCATGCCAGGCCCAGGCGCCCTCACGGGTATAGCCGGTGATGGCCTGGTCGAGGGTCAGGCGTTCGGCAGGAGTCCAGGCGTCCGCGCCGGTGAGACGCGCACGGGTCTGCGCGACGTACATCCCGATCAGGGGATCCATCTCGCCGACCTGCCAGTCGCTGGAGAGGGCAACATGGGCTCCGGACTCGAGCAGCGAACGGAACCGCCAGGCCCGGCCCCAGCGCTCCTGGCCGACGTTGTCCATCCAGGTGCCGGCGACCAGATCAGGCGAGCAGTGCCGAGGCTGCATGGCGGCAGTGACGCCGAGAGCGGCGAATCGGGGTAGGTCGTCGGGGTGGAGGCACTCGACGTGGACGATCCCGTGCCGCATGTCGGTGTTGCCGTTGGCGTGTCGAGCGTGCTCGATGGCGTCCAGGGCGAGCCGGATCCCGCCGTCTCCGGTGGCATGCGTATGGGTCTGCAGCCCGAGCCGGTCGAGCTCGGCAACGATGCGCGACAGTTCGCCGATCGCGGCGCTCGGATGACCACGGTGACCCGGGCGGTTGGCGTAGTCGTCGAGCATCCAGGCGGTGTGCGGCTCAATCACGTCGTCGGCGTACAGCTTCACCGGACCCAGCCGCAGCCGGTCGTCCTGGCGTGTCTCGTCGACCGCTGCGCGGAGGTCTCGCCGGAAGTCGTCGTCCGCGTCGATGGGGTGGAAGAGCGCGGCGATCACCCGCGAGCGCAGGCCCTCCTCGTCCCGCAATGCCTCGAAGAGATGCAGCTCCGCGAGCGGCACCTGCGGTTCCACCGCGGTGGTGATGCCGACAGCCGCGGCCATCTGCAGGCTCGACCGGAGCCGGCGCGCTCGGCGCTCGGGAGAGTAGAGCGGGATGTCGCGCTGCAGCGCGGCCAAGCCAGCGGTCGTCATCGCGCTGGTGTAGAAGTCGGTGACCCAGCCGGTCGGAGTGCCGTCGGCATCGCGCTCCGGGTTGCCCCACGCGATGTCGACGCCGTCGGAGATGCCCAGCATCCGCAGCGCGATGTCGTTGAGCCACACGGAGTGCTGGTCGTAGGTCGTGATGAAGATCGGTCGGTCGGTCAGCCCCGCGAGGTCCGAGGCGTTCGGACGGCGACCTTCGACTACGGAGTAGACGGCGTTCTCCGCGCAGATCCAGGTGAGATCCGTACGCCGGGCAGCGAGCTCGGCGATCCGCTCACGGACGGTGCCGAGGTCCTCGGCACCCTCCAGGCTGACCGCATCCGGGTCGAATCCGAGCAGCAGGTGGTTGTGACTGTCGATGACGCCCGGGGTCACCAGCCTGCCTTCGAGCTCGATGACTCGCGTCGCGGAGGGAGCATCCTGCGCCGATCCGAGGTAGGAGATCCGGCCGGCCTCGACGCCGATCGCCTCCGCGAAAGCAGCGGGGGTGGCCAAGTCCGCGGGCGTACGGACCGCTCCGCCGGTGAGCAGAAGATCGAGCGGCATGGGCTCTCCAGATTCTTTCACGTCAGCGTCAAACAATGCCTCAGCGTGACCCACGACCCCGGGTAGAGTCAAGGGTCGTGGGGAGACCGAACCGCCAGAAGGAGCGCCGGATCGCGCTCGTCGAGGCCGCACAGAGCGCCGTGCTGGAGCACGGCCTGGTCGCGCTGAGCCTGACCGACGTCGCCAAGCAGGCCGGCCTGACCCGTGGCGCCCTGCTGTACTACTTCGACGACCTGGACGACCTGCTGGTAGAGACTCATCGAGCCGGGATCCAGCGGTTCTGCGACGACCGGGACGCCCGTCTCGCCGGCATCGAGAGCCCCGGAGAGCAGTTGGCCGTCGCGATCGACGTCGGGCTGCCGAGCGGTCCCGACGACGCCCTCATGAGGCTGCTGTACGAGTTCGACTTCCTGGCCGGACAGTCGGAGCTGCATGCCGAGCTGATGCAAAGCCTGTACCTGCGTCAGCTCGGCACCTACCGCCGCGTGCTCGATGCCGGCGTCGCCGCGAAGGACTTCGCTCCGACCATGCCTGTCCACGACCTGGCGATGACCTTGGTGGCCCTCGAGGACGCTTACAGCCTGCACATCATCGCCGGCAACACGCACCTCGACGTCACCGTGGCTGCCCGCGCGATGCGGGACGTCGCCGCGGGCCTGGGCTGCCCGCCGACGTCCTAGACCACCTGGACATTTCCTGGGCCGACCTCTTGACTTCTTTGACGGTGTCGTCAAAGAATCTCGGCTGTGAGTACGACCACCAGCGCGTCCGACCCCGCCGAGACCGAGGGCCACCTCCATCGTGAGCTCGGCCTGCGCCACTTGGTGCTCATGGGCCTGGCGTTCATGGCACCGCTGGCGGTCTTCGACACCTTCGGCATCGTGGCCGACGCCACCGACGGGCACGTCCCGCTGGCGTACCTGGCCATCCTGGTCGCGGTCCTGTTCACCGCCTACTGCTACGCACGCATGGTCCAGGTGCTGCCCTTCGCGGGGTCGGCGTACACCTATGCGCGGCGGACCATCCACCCCGCGGCAGGCTTCCTGGTCGGCTGGGCCGCAACCCTGGACTACCTGTTCCTGCCGATGATCAACGCTCTGCTCTCGAGCATCTACATGTCGGTGCCCTTCCCGAACGTGCCGGCCTGGGTGTGGATCGCCTCGACCGTCGTAGTGACCACCGCGATGAACCTGCTCGGCGTGAAGGTCGCCGCCAACGCCAATCTGCTCCTGGTCGGCGCACAAGTGGTGGCCTCACTGGCCTTCCTGTACTTCCTGGTGCACAACATCATCCAGGGCACGAACGACGCCAGCTTCTCGCTCGCGCCGCTGGAGCTCGGCGACACCGGGATCGGCACCCTGCTCTCCGGCGCATCGATCCTCGCGCTGTCCTTCCTCGGCTTCGACGCGGTGACGACGCTGGCCGAGGAGGCCAAGCACGCCGAGCGCGACATCCCGCGGGCGATCTTCATCATCGTGTTCAGCGCCGGCGCCTTCTTCGTGTCCATCACGATGGCGATGCAGCTGCTCTTCCCCGACGTCAGCAAGCTCGACAACATCGTCTCGGCATCGCCCGAGATCGCCAAGTACGTCGGCGGCGCCGGATTCCAGGCCTTCTTCCTGGTCTGCTACATGTGCGCCGTGCTCGGCTGCGGACTGACTCAGCAGCTCAGCGCCGCACGTCTGCTGTACGCCATGGGCCGCGATCGCGTGCTCCCACATCGCGTGTTCGGCCAGGTCACCGAGAACGGGATCCCGGCGCTGAGCGTGCTGGTCGTCGGCGCGATCGCCTTCGTCGCGGTCTTCCTCGACCTCAGCCAGGCAGCATCGCTGATCAACTTCGGTGCGTTCGTCGCCTTCACCGCCGTGTGCGCCTCCGCGGCCGTCTACCAGCTGCGCTACACGACCGACCGGAGCGGACGTGCTCTCCTGCTCGGGGTCGCGATCCCCGTCCTCGGCGCGCTGTGCAACCTCGGCCTGCTCATCAGCCTCGATGCCCAGGCCCTGATCGTCGGCACCGTCTGGCTGGTCCTCGGCGTCGCCGCCTTGCTGGTGATGACGCGCGGATTCTCCAAGCCGCTGCCGGAGATCGACATCGCCGCTGCCGACGCCTAACGTTTCTGGCCCAGTGAGATCTCGCTGATCGCGACCGTGTCGCGAGGGCCCTTGACGCTGGCCAGGATCGTGACCGTGACGCTGCCGGTGCGTACCGGCGCGATCCGCATCGTCTGGAGATCACGCGACTTCGGTGACCCGTCCAGGGTCTGCACCACACTGGTGCCGTCGTCGAAAGTCCAGCGCACCTTGGTGATGCGGTTGTTCTCCGCGTAGCGGTCGACGTGGCTACTCGGGTCGGTCTTGGCGTAGCCAGGCACGAGGCCGATCTCCGCGATCGCGGCATCCGTCGGTAGCTCCAGCCGCAGGGACGCCCCCTGACCGTTCCCCGCACACCGCCAAGCCGTGGTGAAGTCGGCGTCGACCGCCTCCCGCGGCCGGTAGGTCACCTTGTTTCCGGCGGCGTCGACGCTCGGCGGGTAGCGACAGCTCGCGGCGACGCGATCAGCGACGACCGGCTTCACCTCACCCGACCACACCGCACCTGTCGGGGTCTCACCCAGGTCACCAATCGACCGGGAGTTCTGCTGCGGACTGAGTCGGGCCGACGGGGTCGGCTCGCCGGCCTGCGGCTGCACCGTGGCCGCAGCCGGTGCTTCTTCGGCAACGCCGTCGTTCGACCCGCCGCCGAACCCGCGACCGAGCAGATAAGCAGCCAGCAGCACAACGAGTACGCCGGCCCCGGCCATCGCAGGCCGGTGCCAGCCGGGAGTCTTGGCGGACGTCTTCCTCGGGGGCCGGCCGAGTGCCGGATCAGTCGGCGGCTCCGGCGCCACCACCTCGGTCGCGGCAACAATCCCTCCTGCCACTCCACCGTCCTGGGCTGCCCGCCTCTGGGCGTCCTGGTACGCGCGCCGGTACGCGTCGGCGTACTCGGCAGGGAGGTCGGGCGGCAGCGGAGGCTGACTGGGCGGGTTCGGCTGGTTCACGGTGACACTACTGTAGAAGTTTCCCGGGGCCAGATGCCGAGAAACGGCCCGCTGGCATCCCGGAGAGTTTCAGTCACCAGGTGACTGAAACTCTCCGGTCAAACCCAGGAGCGGGGTCAGACCAACGCGATCTCGACCTCGGCGATGTTGCCCTGCGCGGCGTCCACCGACGTGTCGGTGGTCTCGGACCCGGGAGCCAGCGTACGCAGGGTCCACGAGCCGTTGCCGGCGAAGAACCGGAACTGCCCGGTGACCGAGGTCGGGACCTCGGCGGTGAACTCGCCGGTGCTGTCGAGCAGCCGCACGTAGGCGTTGCCGACCGGCTCACCCGACTTGGTGACGACGCCCTGGATGATCGCCTCCTTGGCGGTGTCGATCCCGTCGAGCGAGAGGCCGCCCTTGGTCACGCCGCACATCAGAGCGATCCGGGCTCGTCGCCGAGCGCGACCGGCACGCCGACCAGTGAGCCGTACTCGGTCCAGGAGCCGTCGTAGTTCTTGACGCTCTCGCCGCCGAGCAGCTCCTTGAGCACGAACCAGGTGTGGCTGGAGCGCTCACCGATGCGGCAGTAGGCGATGGTGTCCTTGTTCCAGTCGATGCCGGCCTCGGTGTAGAGCTCGCGCAGTTCGTCGTCGCTCTTGAAGGTGCCGTCGTCGTTGGCTGCCTTGCTCCACGGCACGTTGCCGGCCGTGGGGATGTGGCCGGCGCGCTGCGCCTGTTCCTGCGGGAGGTGGGCGGGGGCGAGCAGACGACCGGCGAACTCGTCGGGGCTGCGCACGTCGATGAGGTTCTTGACGCCGATCGCGGCGACGACCTCGTCGCGGAACGCACGCAGCGACAGGTCCTGGTCTTGGGCGACATAGGAGGTCTTGGCACGCTCCGGTACGGCGTCGGTCAGCTCACGGCTGTCGAGTTCCCACTTCTTGCGACCGCCGTCGAGCAGGCGGACGTCCTGGTGACCGTAGAGCTTGAAGTACCAATAGGCGTACGCCGCGAACCAGTTGTTGTTGCCGCCGTAGACGACGACGGTCTGGTCGTTGGCGATGCCCTTGTCGGACAGGAGCGCCTCGAACTGCGCCTTGTTGACGAAGTCGCGGCGGACCTGGTCCTGCAGGTCGGTGGTCCAGTTGAGCTTGACCGCGCCACGGATGTGGCCCTTGTCGTAGGAGGTGGTGTCTTCGTCGACCTCGACCAGGACGACGTTCGGGTCGTCGAGGTGCTCCTCGACCCAGTCGGCGGTGACGAGAGCGGTTTCGCGGGACATGTGGTGACGCCTTTCAGTGAGTAACCGGCGTAGCCGGCGTGGCCGGGCGCCCAGCGGGGGCGTCGGTGTGGGTGGTGGCGGTGTTGACGGACCCCGAAGGAGAGGTCACGGGGGCGATACGGCGTGCGAGCAGGTAGATCTCGCACCCCAGGCAGACCCCGAAGACGGCGTTGAGGAACGCCGCCGCGAGGGCGAACCCGACGGCGATTGCCCCTACGAGGGTCGCGCCGGACGTGTAGCCGATCAGGCCGATCAAGGTGAAGCCGAGCCCGACCGCCTGGGCGAAGCGCGGCGGTGCGGCATCCTCGAGCGCTGCCGGGGCGCCCAATCGCGGCCGGATCACGCGCTTGAAGACGGCAGCCCACGGAGTGTGCTGCGGCCCTGTGAACGTGCCGAGCGCGAACGCCACGGCAAGGACGATCAGGACCACCGTGGTCAGCGACGACGGGGCGGCGAGCAGGGCGACCGCGAAGCCGGCGAAGTTCACCCAAGCGGTGAACCGCTGACCACGCGGGTCGATCTGGGTTGAGGACATGGACGTGCTCCTAGACCTGGACATGAACGGGAGACGCGCAGACGCGTCAGGGGCGAGGTCAGAGCATTCGACACAGCGACGACCGCACGCGGCAGTGATCCACTGCCCGGCGCTTGGTCAGAACGGTCGTCGACATGCCAACCAGGGTAGGCAAGGGGCAGAGCGCAGGTCCAACGGATGTCTCAAATGATGGATGCAAGTCTTATTATGTGAGATCTACGCCGTTCTTGAGCAGCGCGATTTCGGCGTCGACCATCAGCCGCGCCAGGTCCAGAGCGCGGGTCTCGGCACGCCAGCCCAGCTCTCGCTCCGCTCGGGACGCATCGCCGATCAGCACATGGACCTCCGACGGCCGCCGATAGCGGTCGTCCTGGACCACATAGTCGCGCCAGTCGAGATCGACATGCGCGAACGCCGCCTCGCAGAACTCGCGGACGCCGGTGCCGGCACCGGTGGCGAGCACGTAGTCGGTCGGTTGGTCGGCCTGCAGCATTCGCCACATGCCCTCGACGTATTCGGGCGCGTATCCCCAGTCCCGGACGGCGTCGAGATTGCCCAGGTGCAGCTCGTCCTGAAGTCCCGCCTGGATGCGGGCGACCGCCCGGGTGATCTTGCGAGTCACGAAGGTCTCTCCGCGGCGCGGCGACTCGTGGTTGAACAAGATTCCCGAGACCGCGAACATGCCGTATGCCTCGCGATAGTTGACCGTGGCGCCGTGCGCGTGCAGCTTCGCCGCGCCGTAAGGGGAACGCGGATGGAATCGCGACTCCTCGTTCTGCGGAGGCGGGGTCAGGCCGAACATCTCCGAGGTGCTCGCCTGGTAGAAGCGGGTGGGGTGGCCCGCGGCCCGGATCGCCTCCAGCAACCGGATAGCGCCGACGGCGTTGGTGGACGCGGTGTACTCCGGCATCTCGAAGGAGACCTGCACATGGCTCATCGCAGCCAGGTTGTAGACCTCGTCGGGCTGGATTTCGCGGATCAGGTTGGTGAGTCTGGCTCCATCGGTCATGTCGCCGTGGTGCAGGAAGAAGCGGCGATCGGCGCCGTGAGTCTCCTCGACGATGCCGTCGATCCGGACAGTGCCGGAGGCGGAGGTACGCCGGACAAGGCCGTGCACCTCGTACCCCCGGGCCAGCAGGAACTCGGCCAAGTAGGAACCGTCCTGGCCGGTCACACCGGTGATGAATGCGCGCTTCATGCCCTCATCAAACCCGATGCATCGACCGCGGGGGCGCTGCCCACTCGGTCTCGATACACGCCTCCTTCGTCGGCGCACTCGACCAGCCTCCGCTGATCGAGGAGAGGCGCGAGGCACGAGCGACCGTATCGAGATCACAGCACGTCGGCCAGCGCCGCCAGCACGTCTTCCTTGCGGGGTGCGCCGGCGGCTCGGGTGACCTCGCGGCCCTCCGCGTCGAGGAGGAGGGTGGTCGGGGTGCGCAGGATGCCCAGCTCTCGCACCAGGTCGAGATGGGACTCCGCGTCAATCTCGAGGTGAACCACGCCCGGCACGAGGTCGGCGACATCGGCGAGGATCCGTCGCGTGGCGCGGCAGGGGGCACAGAACGCGGAGGAGAACTGCAGCAGGGTCGCGCGCTCCCCGAGCGATCCGATGTCGCCGCGGCCGGGCAGTACGGGCTCGACCGAGTCGTCGGAGGATCCGCCACGAGCAGAGTCGATGCCGCGAACCTTGTGGGTGCCACCGAACCGGCCGTCCACCGTCAACCGCCAAAGACCGAACCCGGCAGCGAACACGACCGCGATCACCAACACCACCTGACCCTGGGACACCAGATCAGCCCCCCGCGAAGGGCGGCAGCACCTGAACCTCGGCCCCCGGGCGTACCAGCGTGGTTGCGAACGCCTCACGGTCGACTCGGCAGTCGTCGAGGAGCACCGACGACATCGACAGGACCCGAGCAAGCTCCGCCCCATGGCGAGCGGCCGCGGCGCCGAGCAGGTCCTGGACCGTGGTCGCGGCCGTCAGCGGCCGCTCTTCGGAGACCACGCCTGCCGCAGCTCGGGCGGCCGCCCAGTACGTCACCGTGGCGTAAGATGCACCGCAACTGCTTAACTCACCGGACACATTGGTATTGTTTCCCATCTGACCAAGCATCGTCGGGGCTCAGCGTCGAGTCGAGGCATCCCTCCCGCCAGGAGAGTGAAGCATGACTACCCTGCTTCTTCTGACCAACGCCCTGCAATCCTCCGCCGAGGTCTTGCCGGCCCTCGCATTGCTCCAACACCAGGTCAAGATCCTTCCCGCCGAAGGCAGCGCACTGCTGGAGGTGGGTGATGTCGACCTCGTGTTGATCGATGGGCGCCAAGAACTTGCCCACGCGCGCGACCTGACCCGGTTGATCCGCGCGACCGGCTCCGAAGCCCCCGTGCTGCTGGTCGTCACCGAAGGCGGCCTGTCGGTGGTCGCGGTCGACTGGGGCATGGACGACGTCGTGCTCAACACTGCCGGTCCAGCCGAGCTCGAGGCGCGCGTACGCCTGACGATCAACCGTCTGGCCGCGCGCCAGCGGGCTGACGACCCCGAGGCCCACGTGATCCGCAGCGGCGAGGTGACCGTCGACGACGCGACGTACACCGCCAAGCTGAGTGGGCGGCCGCTCGACCTGACGTTCAAGGAATTCGAGTTGCTCAAGTACCTGGCGCAGCATCCGGGACGGGTCTTCACCCGCGAGCAACTGCTCCAGGAGGTGTGGGGATACGACTACTTCGGCGGCACTCGCACGGTCGACGTGCACGTGCGACGACTTCGCGCGAAGCTCGGACCCGAGCACGAGCAACTGATCGGCACCGTGCGCAACGTCGGCTACAGGTTCGTGCTGCCTCCGAAGGAGACGGTGACCGACCGCGAGCCGTCCTCGGTCTGATCCTCGACCTGGATCTGGTGCGGGACACCTCGTTGGGTCGGCACCGCGAGGATCGGCGGCGGGTCGGAGGCCGCACGGGCAGGGCGTACGACACCCAGCGAGTCCTCGATCCTGCCGAGACCGAGCACCCCGAGCAGGCACAGCGGTGGGAACAGCACCACCAGCGTCACTTCCACAACGTGCCCGATCACGTGTATCCCGTCTCCCAAGGGTCGAGCTCTTCCCTACCCGAACAGTAGGCTCGCACAGTGGCAGCCACCAACGACCTCCGACTCGCGGGCACCGACGACTCCTGGCGCGAACTGGTGGCGACGATCAGCCGCCAGTGCTCGACACACGACGGCCGGGCACCGCTCAACGAGCAGGCGCTCTTGAGCCTGGACCGCGACGGACTCGACGGCGCCACCCTCGTGCTGACCGACGGCGGCTTCGCCTTGACCCGCGGCGGCGATCTCACCCTCGCGGTGGCGCCGCCGACCCGCCGACAGGGCATCGGCACGGCGTTGTTGGCAGCCTCGTCCGAGGCCTTACGCGCGTGGTCGTTCGGCGACCACCCCGGCGCTCGCGCACTGGCCAGAAGCGCCAACTGGGAGGCGAGCCGCACGCTGCTGCAGATGACGCTGCCCGGGAACCCACCGCTCGAGCCTCGCCCGCTCGACCCGGGCGTGGTGATCCGCGGCTACCGGCCTGAAGATGCCGGCGCCGTCGTAGCCGCCAACGCGGAGGCCTTCTCCTGGCATCCGGAGCAAGGCGCCATGACCCTCGCGGACTTCCAGGAACGACTGAGCCAGCCGGGACAGGGGCCCGAGGGCCTGTTCGTCGCCGTGCTCAAAGGAGATCGCGCGACCGCGGCAGCGACAACCGACCGCACCGCGGAGCAGGCGACCAGGCACCTACCGCCGCGATCAGCGCAACCCGCGGGGCACGACACCGGCCCGGCGTCGGAACAGTCGCCAGGCCAGATCAGGGAGAACGTAGTCGGCTTCCACTGGACCAAGGTGCACGCGGACGGACGCGGCGAGGTGTACGTGATCGGCTTGGCCGCCGCCGCCCAGGGTCACGGCGTGGGTCGCGCGCTCCTCGTACACGGCCTCGACGATCTGCGGCGGCGAACCGGTGGCGCCGACGTGATCCTCTATGTCGAGGCCGACAATGTGCCGGCTGTCGGGCTGTACGAGCGGATCGGATTCGTCGTCGCCGCGACCGACGTCCAGTACGAACGCCACCCTCCGTTCACCAACAGGTGACACCATGGCTCCATGACCACCGAACCCGTGGAACTGGAACGCCTGGAAGTCATCACCGACGAGCCCTTCGACGTGGAGCCGCCGTACGAGATCGGCGACGAGCTCCCCGACGACCGGTTCCTCGACCGCGAGCTGTCCTGGCTGCGCTTCAACCAGCGCGTGCTCGAACTGGCCGAGGACCCCAGCCTGCCGCTGCTCGAACGGGCCCGCTTCCTGGCGATCTTCGCCTCCAACCTCGACGAGTTCTTCATGGTGCGTGTCGCCGGCCTGAAGCGGCGCATCGCGGCCGGCGTGGCCGTGCCGTCGGCCTCGGGCCTGCAGCCGCGGGAGGTGCTCGATCTGATCTGGAGCACCGCCGACGAGCTGATGCGACGTCATGCGACCCACTTCCGGGACCACATCGTGCCCGCGCTCGCGGCAGAGGACATCGAGCTGATCCGCTGGGACGGCCTGACCCGTGACGAACAGCGCGCGGCCAAGCGGCTTTTCAAGGAGCGGATCTTCCCGGTGCTGACGCCTCTGGCCGTCGACCCGGCACACCCGTTCCCCTACATCTCCGGCCTCTCCCTCAACCTCGCCGTGCTGGTGCAGAACCCCAAGACCGGCAAGCAGCACTTCGCCCGGGTCAAGGTGCCGCCGATCTTCCACCGGTTCGTGCCGGTCGGAGAGCAGCGGTTCGTGCCGTTGGAAGACGTCATCTCCGAGCACCTCAAGCCGCTGTTCCCCGGGATGACCGTCATCTCCTCGCACCCCTTCCGGGTGACCCGCAACGAAGACCTCGAGGTCGAGGAGGACGACGCCGAGAATCTCCTCGCCGCCCTGGAGAAGGAGCTGCTGCGCCGCAGATTCGGGCCCCCGGTCCGGCTCGAAGTCGAGGAGTCCATGGACGAGCGGCTGCTCGAGCTGCTGGTGACCGAGCTGGGCATCAGCGACGCCGAGGTCTACCGGCTGCCCGGCCCGCTCGATCTCCGTGGCCTGCACGACGTCGCCGACCTCGACCGTGACGAGCTCAAGTACCCGCCGTTCCTGCCCAGCACCCACCGTCAGCTTGCCAAGGTAGAGACCGCTTCTCCTGCCGACATGTTCGCGGCGCTCGGTGCCGGCGACGTGCTGCTGCACCACCCCTACGACTCGTTCTCGACCTCGGTGCAGCGGTTCGTCGAGCAGGCCGCGGCCGACCGTCGGGTGCTGGCGATCAAGCAGACGCTCTACCGCACCTCCGGCGACAGCCCGATCATCGACGCGCTCATCGACGCGGCCGAGGCCGGCAAGCAGGTGCTGGTGATCGTCGAGATCAAGGCGCGGTTCGACGAGCAGGCCAATATCCGCTGGGCCCGCAAGCTCGAGCAGGCGGGCTGTCATGTCGTCTACGGCCTGGTCGGCCTCAAGACGCACTGCAAGCTGTGCCTGGTCGTCCGCGACGAGCCGGACGGGATCAAGCGGTACGCCCATATCGGCACCGGCAACTACAACCCCAAGACCGCGCGACTGTACGAGGACTTCGGATTGCTCACCTCCGACCCCGAGATCGCCGAGGACGTCGCGCACCTGTTCAACAACCTGTCCGGGTTCGCCCGCAAGCCGTCCTACGACCACCTGCTGGTAGCGCCCGACAGCGTACGCTCCGGGCTGATCGGCCTGATCGAGCAAGAGATCGAGCACCACCGCGCGGGCCGGCCCGCGCGCATCCGGGTCAAGGCGAATTCGGTGGTGGACGAGGCCGTGATCGATGCGCTCTACGGGGCATCGCGGGCCGGAGTGCCGGTGCAGATGCTGATCCGCGGCATCTGCGCACTGCGGCCCGGCGTTCCCGGGCTCTCGGAGACCATCGAGGTGCGCTCGGTGTTGGGTCGCTTCCTGGAGCATTCCCGGGTGTTCTGGTTCGACGCGGGCGGCGAGCCGAGCGTCTGGATCGGCTCGGCCGACTTGATGCACCGCAATCTGGACCGGCGCGTGGAGGTTCTGGTCAAGCTGCCCGGCCAACGGGAGATCGACGGCGTCGGCGGCCTGCTCGACCTCGCGTTCGACGACAGCGTGTCGGCCTGGCACCTCGACGCCGACGGGACCTGGCACCGCAAGCATCGGGGGCCGGACGGCGAGTCACTGGTCGATCTGCAAGAAGCGCTGATCGAGCAGACCGGGCGAAAGCGTACGCCGGTGCCAACTCCGCGGGTGATCTGAGACCACGCCTGGGATCGCGGTGTGAGACTACGGGTATGACGGTGCAGAGTCGGGTGATCGCCGCCGGTACGCTCACCACCCGCCGGGCTCGGAACGACGGGCGCGCCATCGCCAAACAGAGGCCCGTCGAGGTGCTTGTCGTGCACCGGCCGAAGTACGACGACTGGTCCTTCCCCAAAGGCAAGCTCGACGCGTACGAACACCCCACGACCGCAGCCGTACGCGAGACTGCGGAGGAGACCGGGATCGACGTACGCCTCGGGCCGCCGCTGCCGCCGCAGACCTATCCGCTGGACGCGCGCGGCCAACGCCGCAAGATCGTGCACTACTGGACGGCGCGGGTGGTCGGCGACGACGACGTCTCCGGCTACCGGCCCAACGCCGAGATCGACGAGGTCGCCTGGGTGCCCGCGGACAAAGCCCGCAAGCTGCTGACCTACGCCCACGACCGGGAGACCCTCGATCTCGCGTTGACCATCCGCAAGCGGTCGGCGCCGTTGATCGTGCTGCGCCACGGCAAGGCCCGAGCGCGCTCGACCTGGCGCACCGACGACACCGAGCGACCACTCACCAAACTGGGCGAGTTCCAGGCAGAGCAGCTGGTGCCGATCCTCGCCGCCTACGGCGTCTCCCGCCTGGTCAGCTCGAGCAGCCGCCGCTGCTGGACCACCCTCGGCCCGTACGCCGACGTCACCGGCCACGACCTGGAGGAGACCCGGTGGCTGTCGGAGGAGGAAGCCACCCTGGAGGAGGTGACCAAGCTCGTCGACGCACTGCTGGCAGCCAAGGAACCTACCGTGTTGTGCACCCACCGGCCGGTGCTGCCGCTGGCCTGGAAGGCCCTCGGCATCCCCGAGGTGCCCCTGGAGCCGGGCTCGCTGGCCGTGATCCACCACCGGCGCCAGCACGTCGTCGCGACCGAGGTGCACGCCGCCCCGTCCGGGCGCTGATCTGTCAAGAGAAGGCCCCGACTTCGGCGCCTCGC